>JAQVCB010000005.1 GCA_028689995.1 Candidatus Gastranaerophilales bacterium | reverse complement strand
TATATTT
Source organism: Candidatus Gastranaerophilales bacterium (assembly GCA_028689995.1). Taxonomy (GTDB): domain Bacteria; phylum Cyanobacteriota; class Vampirovibrionia; order Gastranaerophilales; family UBA9579; genus JAQVCB01. Next base: position 66,179 of record JAQVCB010000005.1, on the reverse strand, counting down.
CAATAAGACAAACGCAGGCAAATTTCTTTAATGGGAGATTAACCGCTTCAAGCAGGGACTCAGGAGTAAGTATGCCTGACTTTATGAAGATAGCACAGGCTTTTGATCTTCCTGTAGTTAAAATAAAAACTCAGCAAAACCTCAAAGCAGAAATAGAAAATGTTTTAAGCACAAAAGGACCAATAGTATGCGAAGTTATGTTGAATAATAATTATATATTCAGCCCAAAACTATCATCAGAAAAACTTCCCGATGGTACAATGATTTCAAAACCTCTTGAGGATATGTATCCATTTTTGTCCTGTAATGAATTAGAGAGTAACATGATTTCTATAAAGGATAAAAATCATGAATAAAGAAATTACTTTATCAATTGTAGTGCCAATTTATAATGAAGAATTGAATTTACAAATATTTTACGAAAGACTTGTTTCTGTAATTAATAAAATTGGATATCAGTACGAATTTATTTTTGTTAATGATGGAAGTATAGATAATTCCATTTTTATACTTCAAGAGCTTCATAAAAGGGATTATAAAGTAAAAATAATAAATCTTTCAAGAAATTTCGGGAAAGAGATTGCCCTTACTGCTGGATTAGACTGTTCTTCGGGTGATGCAGTTATTCCTATAGACGCAGACTTGCAAGATCCGCCGGAAGTAATATATGAATTAATTAAAAAATGGCAAGAAGGTTATGATGTTGTATATGCAATCCGTAAAAAACGTATAGGTGATTCAGTAATAAAAAAAGTATCAACTCATTTATTTTATAGATTGATAAGTAAACTTTGCCGGATTGAAATTCCTCGTGATACAGGTGATTTTCGACTTATGTCAAAGCAAGTTATTGAAGCAATGAGGCAATTGCGTGAACAACACAGATTTATGAAAGGTCTATTTAGTTGGGTTGGTTTTAAACAAACAGGAATTGTTTATTCAAGAGATCCTAGATATGCAGGAAAAAGTAGTTTTAATTACTGGAGATTATTGCATTTTGCCATAGAAGGCATTACATCTTTTAGCTTTATACCTTTGCAGATTTCAAGTTATGTTGGCTTACTGGTAGCTCTTTTTGCAATATTTTACGGCATTTATATTACAATTCTTACCCTGGTTAAAGGCAACCCTGTACCGGGTTATCCTTCTTTAATGATTTCAATTCTATTTTTAGGTGGAATTCAATTAATATCACTTGGTGCTATTGGCGAATATATCGGCAGAATATATAACGAATCAAAAAACAGACCATTATATCTTATTAAAAGTAAATTTGGTTTCAGTGAGAATCAAATAGATAATTTTTATGAGGAAAATTATGGAAGACAGAATTTACTTAAAAATGGCAGATCTTGAAGATAAGCACTGGTGGTTTGTAAGTAAAAGAAAAATTATTGAAACCATAATAAATAAATATATAAAAGGGCTTAATTACAAATCAAAAATACTTGATGCCGGGTGTGGCACGGGCAGTAATTTTTTAATGTTATCAAAGTTTAGTAAAAATATAACGATGATGGAATATGATGAAAATGCTTCTAAAATTGCCGAGCAAAAATATAATTGTAAAGTATATAAAGGCAGTTTACCCTCTGATATTCCTTTTAATGATAATGAATTTGATTTAATTGTCTTACTGGATGTTTTAGAACATATTGACAACGATAAAGATGCTTTAATTGCTTTAAAATCGAAATTAAAACCTGAAGGATATCTCCTTATTACTGTTCCTGCCTTTAATTTTTTGTGGAGTTCACATGATGAATCACATCATCATAAAAGAAGATATAAACTTGGCGAGTTAAATAAAATATTATTAAATTGCGGCTTTGAAAAAAGATATTGTAGTTATTATAACTTTATTTTATTTCCGCTTATAGTTTGTATACGTTTTATAAAAAAATTAGGTTTATTATCAAAAGAGGATGATTTAAATGCAGCCTCAAAAATTGTAAATTATATTTTAACTTTAATAATGTCAAGTGAAAGTCACCTGTTAAAATTTTTTCAGTTACCATTTGGAGTTTCAATAATTTCTGTTTATCAGAAATTATTGAAATAAAAATCAGTAAAAATAAAAGAAGACTGATGTATAACTACCAAAATATATTTTTTATATCCAGCCTACAGCCGCTACGACCGGGCAAAGCCCTGAATGAGTTCATAAATGAGAATTCTTCATTTCCATTTATGAACTCCCGCTTCGCACTGCTTTTACAAGGGTCGACCGCAAATTTTAACTTTTTAACAAAAATTATAGTTATGCAGCGGTCTCAAAGATAATTGATAATGTCTGCAAGGATAAAGAGTTTTTTTAACTCTATTTAAATTTCGGATTTTTGGAAAACAGAAATTTTCCAGTTTCCAATGTTAGTATATTTTTTTAATTTTAATTTTTTGTTAGAAATTACGTTAATATCCTGAAAAATTTTTAAATATAGGATAGTATAAAGATCTTTTTCACCAAGTTGTTGAAGATTTGATTTAGTTACATTACCACTAATAATTATAAAATAATGATTTGGTTTGATATTATTAAAAATATTTGTTATATAAGCATCAAAAACTGGTAGAACTTCTTTTTGTTTGGAAGATTTAAGAAAATTTAGTAACTTTTTTTTATCTGATAATGTTTGGGCTAAGTTTTTGCCAAGAGTATTTTCTAAAACCCTTGACATGTGATTGTCACATGTATTCATGTCAAAATTAATAATATTTGTTTTGTTTATATCATATCTGTTTAAAATATAACCGCCTTGAGGCATAAAAATATAATCGTTATAGTTAAAATTGTTTTCTATTATAAATTCTGCTACTTTGTTAAAGTTTTGCCCTCTGGTTATTTCTGGTGCTCCATTATAATTTGTTATAAAAACAAAATTTATTACAATAAATAAGCTGGCCAGGAAGGAAGATATTACGGAATTTTTTATTTTATTTAAACCGTAAGAAGCACACAGAAGTAGAATAACAAGAATGGACACTGTATAACGTACGCAAAACCATCCATCACCATAATAAGAATTTATAAAAAGAAATATAAAAAAAGATAAAGCGGATAAAAACAGTACTTTAAGATAATTATCTTTGCTCAAAAGACTTTTAGCTACCCCAATTAAAATTATAATGATTGGAAATACTAAAAAATAAATGTAATATGGATCATTGAATCTAACAAGAAAAGAGCTGGGCGCATTTTTCATATCAGTTAGAATAGGGGTAAACCAGCTTTGAATTGTTGCAGGAATAACATAAAAGGTTGTTGTATGTTTTAAAAATAAAGGATTGGCTAAATAGTTTTTCATTTCTGAAATATGATGGAATAGTATAGGTAAATAAGGTAAAAATAGAACTCCGGTTATAATTTGAGAGTAAATATAGGATTTTATATGATTTTTATTACTTGAAAGTAAATATATAAAGAAAATAATTGCTTGTATTCCTATAATTACTATGCCAGTTGAGGTTGTATATAAAATACCAAGGTTAGACAGAATAAGGCCAACATAATTCTTTAAAGAGGGTTTGTTTTTTATTCTAGTTAGAAACAAGACTGAACAAAGCATTAAAAAAGCAATTAGCGAGTAAGGCCTTACTTCTTGTGAAAAGTAAATAAGGAAAGAATTAACACTTATAAATAAAGCAGCAATAAAGCCTGTTTTATAATTCAAGAGGTTTTTTCCTGCAAAGTAAGCAACAGGAATACATAATACCCCCGTAAAGACAGAAAATAGTCTTAAAATTGTGTCTGTTGTTCCAAATATTTTCATCCAAAAATGTAGTAAGAAAAAATATAAAGGAGGATGAATATCAACTTGATAGATATTGTTTAAAATACCAAACGGAAAAGATAATCTTGCGTTAAGCACACTGTACATTTCATCATTCCAAAGTCCGTCTGGTTTTATTATTCCAATGCAACGCAGATAAAATCCAAATAAAATTATTGCTGTTAATATTAATATTCTTGTGATTTTTAAGCTAGATAATTCTTTCAACTTGTTAATTTTATTTCCTCTTGAACTTGTTGTTCCTGATGACCTGCCCCCTACATGGTACTCAGTTTTAACTTAGAGCCTGTCTGGTTATAAACAGTAAAATCCAATTATAACTGTAAAAGGCTCGTGCGAAGCGGGAGTGCTGGCTAAAGCCGAAACGGCTTGCTTGGCAAGGCGTTGAAGGCTTTAACCAAACTCGTTCTTAGTGTTCTCCCAACATTTAGTGTACTCTTCTGGAGTTAAATTATTCAAAGAACTATGAGGTCTTTGAATATTGTAATCGATTCTCCATTTTTCAATCAACTTCTTTGCATGATTTAAACTTAAAAATCAGTTCTCATTTAAGTGGAAAAATGGCAACAAAAAATTCTTAAAAAACTCTCTTTATTATTTTCTTTTTAAAACGACTTTAGCAAGTCCCAATGTATGCGGGAAGTTCCCAAATAATAAAGTCGCTGATCTCCAGGATAGCGACTTTATGGTGGGCGTTGAGAGACTCGAACTCCCGACATCTTCGGTGTAAACGAAGCGCTCTACCAACTGAGCTAAACGCCCTCAATCGTTCATATCGAACCAATACATAGTACAAGTAAATTACCACGCATGAATCAGTTCGTCAAGCGATATATATTTTTTTCGGTTACAACAATATTTACCGGTATATCCCAGTGATCAAAAGGCAGAGAGTCGACAAACAATTTATCAGGAACAGGTACAATTTTTAGACATTCTTTATTCAATCCGGGAATGAATCTGTCATAAAATCCTGCACCGTATCCAAGTCTATGACCATTTTTATCAGCCATAAGAGCAGGAATTATAATCATGTTAAATTGTTTAATATCTGTTTCTTTAAGATCACAGCAGGGTTCATATACTCCCCATTTATTTTTTACCAGGGTGTCCCCATTTCTGTATCCATGAATAATGAGGCTTTTATGATTCATCTCAACTCTTGGCAAATACCAGTTTTTAGAGCTGTCTTTATAAAGCCCTCTTAAATCGACTTCATTATTGAACGGATAAAAACTCAATATATGCTTTGCATCGGAATAAAAATCCTGCTTTTTAATATTTTGTAATATTTTACAGCTAATATCAGCCATATCAAGATTAGTTCTGAGATTTTTTGCATTATCTCTTAAAGCTTTTTTTGATTGAGATGCAGGATTTTTATTCATATTGTAAATGACCTTTTGTAACAGTAAAAGGAAAAACATTTTCGATTTTCAGAAAAATATTTTATACTATTAATATAATTGAATTTAATTTACAAGGAAAGATCATGGATAGAAAAAAATTCTGTCAGAAATTAAAAAGAGCCAGAATTGAGGCTGGATTGAAGCAGGAAGATGTTGCAAGGCATTTGAATCTTCCTATTTCGGCAGTATCGGTTATGGAGGCAGGTACAAGGAAGGTAGATGTTTTTGAGCTTTTAAAGTTAGCTGATTTTTATAACAAACCCGTTGAATGGTTCTTCCATGAACATAATAATATTTTTAGAAGACGCTGGTATGACCTTGATCCGGTTTTATCCGAATCAATTGAACTTTTAAGACAGGCTCCGACAAAGATGCAAAGAAGCGCCGCACATGGAATTATTGGTTTTTTAAAACAGAGTGATATTGACAGTAACAAACAATAACAATATTTATACTTTTAGCTTTATATTTATTGATTATTTCAATATATTTGTCTATTAACTTGGAATGTAATGTTTGCTAACAAATGTAAACATTGTTTAATTTTTTAAAGCAAATATAGCAATTTCTTTTGTCCTGTTTACTTAATCAAATTGAGAAGAAGAGAAACCAAGAGAGCTATCCTAAATGCAAATTAAAGCTTTTATAAAAAATAGCTTTGAGCGTCGTATGCTTGATGAGAAGAAAGTTAGACATGTTGTAAAGTTTAACGAAAATTTCAACACGTGGCATCAGCGGTTGGTGCTTGGAATTGCTTCCATAAGTTCACAGCCTTTCTTTGATTATTATAATAAAAATGTTGATCAGGAAACCAGGCATTATTCAGCAGTGAGAACTGCTGCAAAAATAATTGTCGGTACAACAGAGGGTTGTCTGGTAAGGTTTCTGGCAATTAAATATGGTAAGAAAATCGCTTTTAAATGGTTAAATAAAGATAATTCTGCTGTTGTAAAAGAGCTTAAGAAATTTTTTGAAATGAGAAGAACTTATTTTCAAAATAAAGTGGATTTAAATGATAACAATCGTAATGTATATGAAAGTTCTGCAAAGAGATTTAAAGGATATTCCGATAAATTGGATAACTGGATTGGAGCAGTTAGGAAACACGTAAAACAGGGCGGTAGTTTTGATGCTTTTAAGTTTGAAGGTGAAAAAACAAAAGATTTGGATAGATTCTTGAAAGAATCAGGTAATGTTATTTCTGTAGGATCTGCTTTTATTGCAGGATTATTGATTGATATACCAATGACAAACAAAGTATTAAGCTGGGGTATGGATTTATTATTTCCGGAGTACAGGCATAAAACAAATGGAGGCAGTAAATAATGAAAGCCTCAGATATGCTTAAAACAAAAGTTGTTAAAATTGCATTTGATGCAATGAATAATAAATCTGAATTTTTAAAAAAAGCAGGGATTGTGGGTATTTTAACTACTGCAATATGCCAGATAACTGCAGTTTTTATTAATAAAGATATTCCAAAAAAAGAAAAAAAATTCATGCTTGCACAGGAATCAGCTGATGGAATAATTAACTTCACTATATTCTGGACTTTAACTGCAGTATGTATAAATAAAGGTCGTAGGCTGGCAACTGACTGGACTATAAATAAACCTGAAGTATTTAAAAATATTGAAAAAACTTTAGTAAAAGAAAAAGGGTTTGATAAATATCATATACATAAAGTTAAGCAGGGTTATATAGACGGACTAGGAACTATTATCGGCATGATTGGATCGGTTACTGCAAATAACTTTGTTTCTCCACCTTTAAGAAATTATGCTGCTTCTCTTTATCAAAAAAAACATATCAAACAAACAGTCTCCCAACAGGATTTTGAAAATAACTTGATTTTTAGCAAACCAGCACAGCAAAAGTCTTTAACTCAACATAACAGTATGTCAAAGTTTTTAAATCAGTCAAAATATCCAGGAATTAACCCTTTAAAACCATTTTAAAAAATAAAAATCACCTTTATTTTGACAAAATTAATTAGAAGCTGTCTCAAAAATAAAAAATTCTTTTTCATTTTTTTCGTACGCTTCTGTCGGCCAGTGTCAAAACGTCGAAAACTCACCGTTTCCGCCGTTTTTCACTTTTGTAAGGTCATAGTCTCAAAAGTCCAAATTTTTTAAATTTGAGACTTTTGAGACTACTTCCAGTTTTTTGCTATTATAAAAAAATGAATAATGATATAATTCAGTCAAGTTTATAGAAATCAGATTTGGATATAAAAATGAAAATTGCAATATCGGCAAAAATATTAATAATAATGACTTGTCTTCTCTTTTTATCGTTAAATAAAGAAGCTTTTGCCGATGATAGCAAAAGACTTCAGCTTTTTAAGCTCAGAGTTTCAAACGAATTGACAGACGGGACTGCGAAACCGAGTACTTTCTTGAAAACATGGAAATACATCAAAGGCAAACCTACTGATAGTGCTGTTTTAGGTGGCATGTGGAGTATGCATACAAGTAATCATAAAGATGAAATGTGCGGAGAGAATAATCTTATAGGTCTTGATTATAATGGTTTCACTATAGGAACATTCAAAAACAGCTATAGAAATCAGTCTACTTTTGTAGGTCTTGGCAGAACAGTATATACATTACATGTAGCTAAAGAATTAAATGTTGATTTTAAATACAGAATTGGGGCAATTTATGGATATAAGGATAAATATCCTAATGTAGTAGGTGTTTCACCACTCGCATATCCTCTTATCGGTATTAATTATAAAAAAATCGGCACAGATATTACTATAATTCCAAGTGATAGACCTATATTTGCAAGCAATTTCAGATATAATCTCTAAGAGCCTGTTTGATTAAAATCAAAAAATCAAGCTATAACAATGAAACAGGCTTATGCAAAGCGGGAGTGTTGGCAAAGCAACGGTTGGCTTGGCGAGGCGTTGGAGGCTTTAGCCAAAGTTTTAAGAGTTAATTATTCTCATTAAATCAAATAAGGATTGTTGAGCTTCTCTGTAATCCGGTTTTAATGAAAGAGCTTTTTTAAAGTTTCCCATTGCAATATCATATTTTTGCATTTGCACACAGATAAGACCAAGTTTATAATATGCTTCATGATTTTGAGGATTTTCTTTAATTTGTTTTTTGTATTTGCTAATTTCATCGGTGATATTTTGATTTAAAGACGGATTACTATAATTGGTATTGGTTTTATTAAGTAATGTCATTATTTTAGTTAATAAAATTTTAGTTTTTGGATCATCAGGTTTAATCTCAAGGACTTTTTTTAATGCATTAATAGCATTAACAAAATCCTTTTTTTCAATATAGATAAGTGCCAGCATGAAATAGTCTTTGGATTCATCTTCGTATGTATTTATAACCTTAACTACCTCATATAAAGTATTTTGAACCTCTTTATGTTCAGGATCAAGAGATAATGTTTCTCTTAAGCTGTCAAGGGAAGAGTAATATTCTTTTTGTTTTATATATACTTTTCCTAAATTTAAATGAGCCTCAGGATCGGTTGGATTCTCAGAAACAGCCTTTTTAAGTACATCAACAGCTTTGTCATATTGACCATTTTCAATTAGTGAGGTGTATATTTCTTTTTCTTTTTCTTTTAAAACTTTGTTTTTTTCTATTGCCTCAGCAAGTAAATCCATTATTTTTGTATCAAGTATTTTTATAGATAGTGCTTTTTTGATGAATTCTATTGCTTTAGCATAATTATTGTTTGAAAAACAGGATATTCCTTTGTCAGTCAGATTATTGGCTTCAGTTATCAATTTAGAAGTTTTATTTATAAATTCTAAAGCTTTTGGATGATCTTTCTTTAAAATTAAGATCTTTTTAAATTCTTCAATAGCAAGATCTAATTCTTTGTTATGTAATAATTTTATAGCTTCCTGAAAATAATTTTCTATTTCATTTTCTAAATGGGAGTGTTCTTTAGTTTTATCAATTTCTTTTAAAGCATCTTTAACTCCTTTATGATTTGGATTTAAAGATAAAACTTTTTCAAAATATTTTATGGCAAGTTCTTGTTCATTTTGTTTTAAATATATATTTCCTAAATTAAAATGAGCTTCAACATCATCATTATTTAAAGAAATTGTATAAAGAAAATTTTCTTTTGCGAGCTCATATTGTTTATTTGCATAATAAACGTAAGCTAAATTATATAATACAGAAGGATTTTTAGGATTAAATTCAAGTGCTTTTTTAAAATTTACTATTGAATCAACATAATTTTTTGCTAAAAAGTAAGCAATACCAAGGTTATAATAACTGTCAGGATCTTTGGGTTTAAGTGTTAAAACACTTTTATAAGCTTGAATAGCATTTTTGAAATCATGTTTTTTAGAATAAGCAATACCTAAGTTATGAAAGACATCAGCATCTTTTGGATTTATTGATATTGCTTTTTTAAAGCTAGTTATAGCTGAAACATATTCCTGTTTTTTTACATATGCAAGACCAAGATTATAGTGAAATTGGGGGTTTGATCCATTTTTTTCAATAGCTTGTTGAAAACATTCTATGGCACGATCATATTGACCTTTCTCATAGTGTATAATTCCTTTATTGTAATAAATTTCTGAAGATTTATTAACTGACATAATCACTCACTCTTAGTTATATTATTTATAAAAATTATAAAATTTAAAAACCCCATTATTAATGTATCACATGTATTTAATTTATCAGTAATTCAAGAATTAAACAACATTTTAAAGAAATAGTTTTAAATTGGTACCTAAACTTCTATAAAAAAGAAGAGGCTCAAAAGTGCCTCTTCTTTTTGTGACATAACATTGTTAAGCAAAAGTACTGAAAGATCTTTTGATATCTTTCTCCTGTTGCTTTTTAAGGGATTGCTCGATGAGTTCAGTGCATTTGGCCATAAATTGATTTTGAAGAGAGCCAAACATAATCTGTTTTTCTCTTCTTGCAGTTTCAATCGGTGTGCACTGTGTTGGATTAGCGAGCATATTTGTGAGGTTTTGATTGGCCTGCTGAACTCTGTACTGACTGTTGATTCTTGTCAGTGTATTTAAGTTCATGAAGGCTTGATTGGTTACGAATGACATTTTTTAACCTCCTGATTATCTCACATATTATAGGACATATTTGTAAAAAAATAAATATCTCCATAAGTATTAAAACGGATCTAATCTTATTGTTGTTAGATATAGTTAAAAATTTTAGACAAATGTAATAAAACTTAAAAAATTCTTGTACAGATTGATATAGAGGAATAGTCAAAAAATTTGTTTCTATTTGAAACGGTCTGAAAAGTCCAAATTTTTAATTTGAGGCTTTCTACGCATTATTCCCAATAGCAGGCTCTGGCTCTTTCTGTTTCCCAAACACAAACTTTTGATATTTGAAAAATTTCTTTTTTTAATTCTTTATATATAAATCTTGCAAGCATTTCGCTGCTGGGACTCTGGTTTTCAAATTCTTTAAGCTGGTTGAGATCTTTATGATCTAATCTATTCAAAACTTTATTCAACGATGTCTTTAATACTTTAAAATCGATAAAAATATTTGATTTATCCAATTCTTTGCCCTGAGCGAAAACTTCAACTTTCCAGTTATGTCCGTGTTGGTTTTCACATTCGCCTTCGTAATTTAGAAGATGATGTGCAGCAGAAAAATGACTTTCAATTTTAATTTCAAACATATTTTCTCTTTCTGTCGGTGAATTATAGTTCGTTTTTATGTATTATATACTAGAATTAATCTCAAAAGTCCAAATTTTTTAAATTTGAGACAGATTCTAAAAGATTTTAATTGAATGAATTATCAAAGGAATGAAGATATGATTGATACAGAAAAATTGCTGTCAGTTGCAAAAGAAGCAGCACTTGAGGCAGGAGAAATACAACTGGCATATTTCGGAAAAAAGAAAGAAATTTCTCATAAATTTAATCAGTTTGACCTTGTTACAAATGCAGATAAATTAGCAGAAGAAAAGATTTTGTCGGTTATAAAAGGGCATTTTCCTGAGCATGGTTTTCTTGGAGAAGAAAGCGGATCATATAAATCTGAAGCAGATTATGTATGGGTTATAGATCCTATTGATGGAACAACGAACTATGCCCATAATTTTCCCCATTTTGCTGTATCAATAGGCTTGCTGTATCAAGGGAGAATTTATCTCGGAGTTGTATTTGACGCTTTTAAAAATGAGATGTTCTGGGCCGCAGAAGGAGCAGGTGCATATATGAATGCAGATAATATAAGCGTTAGCAATATAGATTCTCTTAATAAATCCTTGCTGGCTACGGGTTTTCCTGTTAACAGAGATGGAATTCTTGAAGAAAATATCAGATATTTTACAAAATTTCTTTATGAAGCTCAGGCAGTCAGGCGTCCCGGTTCTGCATCACTTGATATGTGCTATGTAGCTTGCGGCAGGCTGGATGGTTTTTGGGAACTTAATCTTGCCCCATGGGATATTACGGCAGCAGCTTGCATAATACGAGAAGCAGGCGGTGAGGTTTCGAATTTCGGAACTGATAATTTTGATATTTATGTAAAAAATATTATTGCTACAAATGGTCTGTTACAAGGTAAAATGACAGAAATAATTGAGTCTTTAATGCCATAAAGATTTTATTTGACTTGGGTTAGAAAATATGGAAAAAATTACATTTTTCCGTATCTTCCGAGATTCAGTATCAAGGCAGTAATGCCGGCGAGGAGCCGGCATTACTGCCTTTTACCTTCTTGAGAGCTCGCTATTAACGGCGTTCCAGCCTGGGCTCATCGCCACGACTTACAGCTTCAGCTCGCTTTCGCTTTCCAAGGTCGGACTTGAAAAATTCGATTTTTCGATGTGGCAGCGGGAGTGGCGCAAAACCTGAAGGCAGGCTTTGCCTGCATGGAAGGTTTGCATAACTCGTTCCTAAAAAATCAGAATTTTTCCGCACCCTCTTATTTATAAGCTTTATCAAATGATGCTTTTAATTTTTGCTCTTCATTTGGAAATTTTGCCTTAATTGTATTGAAAATCTGTTCTGCAACAGATTTATCCATTTCAGATTTTTTACAAAGATCAAATATATTTGATTTTTTATCTATAAGATCATCAATTTTTGCAAGTCTATTTTCTATTCTGAAATTTTGAATTTTGAGTGCAATACCTGGTTCTTTGTCGGTCACAATTCTAACAAGTGGTGACATAAATTTATCTAATATTGGAAGAGTTTTATCATCTGCTTTTTTAAATTGTTCAATCATTACTTCAGAAGAGTCTTTCAAACCATCAGTTAGATTTTGAATTTTTTCTCCGTTTTTATTTCTGAATAACAATGCTCCGGCTATTATTCCTGTTACAGCACCAACTGTAACCTGTAGCCAGTTTATTTTTTTTTCAGGTCTGTAATCTGAACCATCTAAAATTGATACAGGTTTTTCCTTAAAGCTGACAGTATCATTTAATTCTTTTGTAAAAGGGGAAACAGGCTTTTTGTTGTAAGATAAATTTTGGTTTACATTTAAACCTGTGTTTAATTTTGCGCTGTTCAACATATATTTTCACCTTTTCTCGAATTAATATTTAATGAAACTTTTAAAGTTAATTGTTAAAGTAATCTAATAAATAATTAATTTAATATAATTTAATACTTTTAAAAAAAATATAACTCGGGCAGGCATATGATTTTTATCCTATTTAATATAAAAGTTATATAGATGGGTATCATTTTATGTTTTTTCAAACATTGATATACTATTGAAAAGATTGCTGCATAACTTAAATTTTTGAAAAAATCAGAAATTTGCAGTCGATCATTGCAAAAACGAAAGCCTGAAAGTGGGTACTGGTACGGCTGTAGACTAGATATTACAAATATGATTTTATGAGTTGAGGAATAAATGAAAAGAGTTATTTTTTTATTGATATTAATATTAGGCTTTAATATTAAAGTGATGGAAGCTCAAAATGTTTCACAGCCTATTAATTCGTCTCAGGCAGCAACAGAAGAAAATCAAACTGTTAAGTACATATCAAAATCTCAATTTGAAATAAGTGCAGTTGATCCTACTCCAAAAACAAACCCGGTTGGAGCCTTTTATCCCGGTTTAAGAGGAGGGAATCAGCTTATTATTTATACGCCTGCTTTTGGAGAAAGAACAGGTACAAATGAGTTTGGAACAGAAGCTGTTGTTATTAACGGAGTAATAACACAACTAACAGGTTCAGATTCATTTATTCCCAAAAATGGATTTATAATAAGCGGGCATGGTAAAGCCAAAAAATGGATAACTCAAGCAGCTACAGAAGGCGCTGTTATAAAAATAAATCCTGAAACTAATATAATAGAAAGTATTATTACTCCTGAAAGTCTTACTTTTAAGGCAAAACAAAAAATAGACAATGTCAGCAAGTCTATAAATGAACTTAAACATGATTCAAAAGATTATCAGAATGCAAATGATTACTTATGTAGAGCTATGCGAAAGCTCAATGAAGCTTTAGGATATTTGTCTGATAAGCAATATGACAAAGCTAAGGAAAAAGCTGAGGTTGCGAGCCAGCTTGCAGATAATGCTCTTTATTACATAATTCCTTCAAAAGCCGGTGAGTTTCATGGTATATGGCTTAGACCTGTTGAAAAGAACAAGGAAGAAATTGTAAAAACACTGGAAAGAATTAAATGCGCAGGAATAAATAATGTTTTTATAGAAACTTATTATCATGGATATACGATATTCCCCAGTAAAACTCTTGAATCTTACGGAGTAATATCTCAAAGAAAAGAATTTAAGGGATGGGATCCTCTAAAAGTCTGGACGGAAGAAGCTCATAAAAGAGGAATGAAAATTCATATATGGTTTCAGACTTTTTATGCAGGAAATGAGGATATTTCAAAAAATCCAAAGCATGTTATTTCTGCTCATCCTGACTGGGCTAACATGCAGAAGAGATATTATTCCGCAGAAAAACCTATGCCTTCAGCATCAGAGCATGGCGGATATTTTCTTGACCCTGCAAATCCCGACGTTCAGAAATATTTATCGGAGTTAATCTCTGAAATAGTAAATAATTATAATATTGACGGGTTAAATATTGACTATATTCGTTATCCTGCAAGTTTGCCAATAAATTTCCCCTTATATACAGAATCATCCTGGGGTTATAGTGCTTATGCAAGAAATGAGTTCTGCAAGATATACGGCATTGATCCTGTAAATCTTACTCTCGATAATCCTATGTGGCAAAATTGGGTTTATTACAGACAGAATAAAATAACTTCGTTTGTTTCAAAATTAAAATCTTTAACAAATGGTAAAAATATATTAATTTCAACAGTTATATTCCCAAAATTAGAAGATACATCAATTATGAAGCTTCAGGATTGGGGAATTTGGGGATGTAACAAATATGTTGATGCATTTACACCTCTCATTATGGGAACTGATAAACTTCTTGTTCAAAATCATGTCTGTGAAATCAGAAATACGGTAAATGACAATGTTTTAATATATACCGGATTATTTGAACCTTTTACTGCAGGAAGTCCTGCAGATCTTCTTAATCAAATACAATCAGCAAGAGAAAGCGGAGCATCTGGAATTGTAATTTTTGACTATGCTCATTTGAATAATGATTTTATTACAGCCTTAAAATCAAGGGTATTTAAATCAACGACATCGCAGTAGATAAGAGTATGACAAGGAAATAATGAGTCTTTATCAAGCTAAAGGTATTAAACCTGAATAAAGAATAAATTTTTGGTGTTGTATGCTGAACTCAAAAAATAAAATATTTATATTATTATTTACTTTTTTGGTCATTATAAATCCTTTATATGATACTTCTGCATTTTCAAAAACTCCTGATGCCATTTATTATTACAATACCGGAGTGAATTTTCAAAATAAAGGCAGGAATGAGCTTGCCATAAAAAATTATAAACAAGCTCTGGTCTTGAATCCTAAATTATCAAATGCACGCAATAATTTGCTTTATGCTTATATTAGCCTTGCTACAAAGTATTATCAAAATAAACAGTATACATTAGCAATTCAAAATTTTAAAAATGCTCTGAACATAAATTCAAGGATGCCAGAAATATATTATAATCTGGGGTTAGCTTATGATAATGTCGGACAAACTGAGCAGGCAATTAAAAGTTATGAAAAAGCTTTAAAAATCAATCCTTCTTTTGATTCTGCCAGAAATAATTTAAGCGTTGAATATTTTAATTCGGGTATAAAATACTGTAATAACGGAATGTATGATCAGGCAGTTCGATGTTATAAAAAAGGTCTGGAATATGATCCTAAAGATGCAAAGATATATTACAATCTGGGCGTTACATATAATTTAATGGGGCAAAATGAGGAAGCAATTTTAAACTACAATAAAGCATTGAAGATAGACCCGAAATTTGCCGATGCAGGCAATAACCTTAAAGTCTCAATTGAAAAAAAAGAAGACAGAGAATTATCCCGAAAAATTGATAATTTATCCCCAGTGCAAAAGGCTCCGCCTGAAATTTATAATCTGGTAAGGCTTGATAGAGGGGTTAATTATGCTGTGCTTGATAAGCTTTACGAAATTTTAGATCTGATCTGGAGTGATCCTGACGGACAAAAATTGCTTTCAATTATTAAAAATCATAATATTCCTGTTATTATCACGCAGGGAAGTGAAAATACAAATGCAAAGATTAGTGTTACAAATAAAAAAAATGTTATAACATATGCAGGAATTCCTCTTTTTTCATATAAAACAGGTCAGAATAAGGAAATTTCCGTAAATATCGGTGAAAGTCATATTCTTGCATTTAAAAATCCGGCGTTAACTTCAAATAAAAGAATCTATTCTTTGCATGTAGTTATACATGAATTATGTCATGCTGTAAAAAATTCCGTCTCAAAAACGAGTGATAATGCTTTAAACGAAGAAATAACAGCTTCTATGATCGGTTATAACGCAGCTTCAAGAATTATAAGAGGAAAGGACTTATCTGAAAATGAAGCAAGAAAATATGCTGAAGGATGTATGCAGGTTGTCTTAAACGATGAGCATAGGTTTTTGCCTGTTTATAATAATTTTGTCGGTGATATTCAAAAAAGCGGCATTAATCCGCCGTATTTATATCTGTACCAAAATGTTGTCCAGTTATATAAATCAGTCAGAGATGACCCGCAGACTCAGAGAGTCGATACTCTGGAAAGAATGATTTCAGGTAAGTAGGTAACAAAAAGTTTTTACGTCTAACAATGATTGTTATTACCACTTCGCTTCGCTCGCGATGACGAAAGCACGTGAAAACTTTTTGTTTGTTACTAACTTTTGAAAATATTTAAGCAGACTATGGTGTAATTTAAAAAAGTATGACAAAATAAATTAAATGCTCCGGCAGGTCGTTCAGTTTTGATCCTACAATCTTGATCAAAGGGAGCTCTAACTCTATAATGATGACGTAAACCTAACCAGCATTAGGAAATGAATACTCATTAGGGGGGGCACCCATCTGTGTACAAAACACGGGTATCAAAACCACGATCTATCGGGGCATTTATGATATTATTTTATACATGAAAGATGAGTTTAAAATAATATCCAAAAGTCCTGATGAGACAGACAAAATTGCAAAAGCACTTGCTGATGCACTCAAAGATAAAGGCATTTTGATATGTCTTTACGGTGATATCGGCGCAGGAAAAACCACTTTTACAAAATTTCTGGCTAAGAATCTTGGTATAAAAGAAAAAGTAACCAGTCCAAGTTTTGTTATTCTTAACGAATACCATACAGATAAGATTAATCTTTATCATTTTGATCTTTACAGGCTTGAAGAAGAAGGCATCAATACTATTCTTGACGAGCTTCATGAATATACGGAAAATGATAATTCCATAGCTCTCATTGAATGGGCTGAATTTTCGTCAGGAGATTTGCCTGATGAACGGCTTGGAATAAAAATAAAATATCTGGAAGAAACAGAAAGAGAATTTATTTTCAGATCATATGGAAATAAATGTCAGGAAATACTCTATGATTTTGAAAAAAATTTATCAAAGAGCGAGTTATAATAAAAATATGAAGATTTTAACATTTGATACAAGCACAGAATTAATGTATGTAACCATCTCGGATGATGATAATATAAAAACATCCAGAACAATTGAAAGTACAAAAGAAAGATATAATTCTGCTCTTTTAATACCAACTATTATAGAACTTTTAAAAGAACAGAATATAACTATGCAGGATATTGAAGCTATAGGTGTAAATGTAGGCCCGGGTAGTTTTACCGGCATAAGAGCATCTGCTACAGTAGCAAGGGCAATAGCACAGAATCTTAATATTCCGGTAACAGGAATTCCCTCTCTGGAAATAATTTCTCTTATAAATAATACAGATAAAAACACGCTTTGCCTGCTTGATGCAAGAAGAGGCAAAACGTATACTGCTATTTATAGCCCTGATGGAAAAATAATTCAGGAACCCTGTGTAATGGATTATGATAAAGTTATTGAAATTGCTAAAACCGGAGATTATTTTATAATTGCTGATAATAAAATGTCAGGACAACTTCAGGAAAGTAGTCTTGAATGTATAAATATACAAAAGGAAAGCTATGATTTTGGAATTAATCTTGTAAAGTTGACCTGTAAGTATTTAAAAGAGCAGGAGACTGAGGAATTAAAATGGTATAACTTAAAGCCTCTTTATATTCAGCCGCCGCCAATTTCTATGGGAGTGTCGATGAATAGTTAAATAGCACTTATTTTCTTTTCGTCTTTTGACACTATATGTTTGGGACTATTTCAAACAAGAAATGGTATTAAACTTTTATTAAATCATTTATAATGCCGATAAGAGTTGCTTCTGTGCGATTTGAAACATTTAATTTTTTAAAAATATTTTTTAAATGAGTTTTTACAGTCATTTCACTTAAATACAAAGTTTTAGAAATTTCTGCATTGGTAAATCCTTTTGCAATAAGATGCAGCAAATCTTTTTCCCTTTTGGTTAATTTTAAATCAGGGTTGTTATTCATTAAATGAGGAAGTAAAGAATTAAGTGACGATTTCCAAATTTCTTTGTATCTTTTTAAAATAGAACTTATTTTAACATTAAATTCTTCAGTATTAACAGGCGTTTTTAAACATTCATCACAACCAAGCCTTATTAACTCTAAATTTAGATCAATAGAATCTTCGTTAATAAGACAGACAATAGGTATAAAATCAAATTCAGGATTTTCTCTAAAATATTTAATTATATTTAATTCGGCTTCTGATTGTAAATTAACAATTATTAAATCAAATTCAATACTTTTAAAATCAAACTCAAGATCAAAATCCTGTTCAAAAAGAACATAATTTAAACCGAGAATCTGTAAAAGATCTTTATCTAAGCTGTTTAAAATAAGTAGCTTGGAATTTTTCATCATTTATCCTTAAGAGTTTGCAAATCTGAAGCTATATCTTCAACTTCACATGATTCTCGCTACTCAATGTAGATATATTTTAATTTGTGACAGGAATAAAAACGTAAAATTCAGGACTTCTTTACAAATAGCCGAGTTTAATTCAATTTTGTTTTTATTATACCAAATTGTTATTAAAAAATATATAAATTATGTCTATATTAATTCAATGCTTTTTATATCAGTTTTATTAGCTATAAATAAAACTGTAAAGATTTATAACAAATACGTTTTTACCTCTGAATTTTACAGATAAGTTAAATTCTTGACAAGGAACAGTATCATATAGTCTAATCTATTATATGTTGAGTATTTAATCCTCATTCACTTTTTATTTTAATAAACTAGCTAGTTAAACATGTATGTATATTAAAGAAATAGAAATTTATAATTTTAAATCCTTTGTAGACAGGACGAATATCCCGTTTTTAGAAGGATTTACTACGATATCAGGGCCAAATGGTTCTGGTAAGAGTAATATTATCGACAGTATTCTGTTTGCATTGGGACTGTCTACTTCAAGGACTCTTCGGGCTGAGAAACTGCCTGATCTTATCAATAATCACACCAAAAAAATAGAAGCCAGCGTTAAAGTAAGCTTTACAGAAGATCATATTAATGTACTTTTTACTGTTGGAAGAAGAATAAAAAGAGGTCCTAATGGCCATACAAGCACATATTACTTTAACGATAAAATTTCTACATTGACGGAAATTCATGATGAACTTTCCAAACATAACATTTCGCCGGGTTGCTATAACGTTATGATGCAGGGTGATGTTACAAGTATTATCAATACCTCTGCAAATGAGAGAAGGAAAATTCTTGATGAAATTGCCGGAGTTGCTGACTTTGACAGAAGAATAGAACAGGCAAAAAAAGAGCTTGAAACCGTTGAAGAAAGAGTAGACAAATCGCATATTATACTTAATGAAATTGATATCAGGCTTTTTCAACTTGAAGAAGAAAGAGCACAGGCTTTAAAATATCAAAAATTAAAGGCTGAAAAGGCGGAATATGAAAGCAAACTCTCTCTTGTAAGATATTTTGAAATAAAAACATCATTTGAAAGACTTCATGAAAGCATTCTTGACGGCAATAAAGCAAAAAAAGAAGAAGAATCAAAGCTGAAAGAATTGATTAAACAGCTTGAAGTCACACAGGAAAAGTTAAAAGAAATTTCAGAACTTGTAAAAACCAAAGGCGAAGATGAACAGATTGAAATTAAAAAGCAGGCAGAAGCTTTAAAAGGTATTATTTCAAGAAAACATGATTCAATTAGTCATATTGAAAAAGTAACCGCTGACAATATAGTCAGTATTAAAACTGCAAAAGATAACATAGAAAGACTTAAAGAAAAAATAGAAGACATAAATCTTCGCATTGAAAACAAAAAAGACGAAATTAAAATTCTTGAACAAAATACAAAAAAAGAAAAAGAAGAGCTTGAAAGACTATTAAGCGAAGCTTCAAACATAAATAAAACCGCAAATGAGCATGTTGAAAAAAGAAATGCCTTAAGAAAAGAGCTGGAAGCATTTAAAGATCAGGAAAATATTATTATAAAAGACAAACTGGCTCTTGATGAAAAAATTTCAAGATATTCAAGGAATATAGAAGAATCAAAAGAAAAGTTACAGAAATTTGAACAGATAAAGACAGAATATTCTTCAAAAAAAGATATTTTTGACGTTCAGGTTTCTGAGATGGCTGATGATCTGAAAGATTTTGAAATTCAGCAAAAGAATTGTCTGTTTGATCTTGACAAGGTTAAAAACGAACTCAGCGATATGAATTACAATATTAGCCTTGCATACAGAAAGGTCACACAGCTTGAGGAAAGCAAAAAAGCTATAGATGATGCAAGTTTTGGAAGAGCCATTGATACAATAATGGATTCCGGTTTAACAGGTATTCATGCCCCGCTTGCACAGCTTGGTGAAGTTGATAAGAAATATTCTACAGCCCTTGAAGTTGCGATGGGCGGCAGAATGAGATTTATTGTTGTAGATACTGATGAAGTGGCAAGTGTTGCGATTGAAATTTTAAAATCATCCAGAGCCGGAAGGGCAACATTCCTGCCATTAAATAAAATCGCTCCGATGCCAAGAGGAATGAAACTGCCAAAAGCAGACGGAATAATTGATTTTGCAATTAACCTGATAGATTTTGACGATATATATGAATCTGCATTTTTTAATGCCCTTGGAGATACTCTGATTGTTGAAGATTTAAATGTTGCAAGAAGTCTTATCGGCAGGTACCGTATGGTTACTCTTGACGGAAGCCTTATTGAAAAATCAGGTTCAATGACCGGCGGTTCGATGAGTAAATCAAACCTGAAATTTGCGCAATCACAGGATGAAGAGCTTAATATCTTCAAAAACAGGCTTCAGGAACTTGAGAAAAAAGCTGAAAATCTTGAAAAATCAAAAGTTGAAACAGAGTCCAAGCTGGATAAAATAAGGCATGAATATTCAGGTACAATGAATGACCTGAATAAAAAGAGGATGGAACTTGAAAATCTCACAAGAAACCTCAATGAAGCTGAAGAAAATATAAATTCAGCGCAGAAAATTCTGGATGAATCAATTCCCAAACTTGAAGAAGCCAGAGAAAACCTTGATGAAGTTAATTCAAAACTTCAAAAAATAAATGAAAATACTTTAAAATTATCAAAAGAAATAAATGTTATTGAAAGTTTCTTGCCAAAAGATGATTTAACAAAGCTAAATGACCTGACAGAAAGCATTGAGTTTGAAATTAAAAATAATGAAACAAAATTGGCCAACTGTAATGGTGATATAAAAGGAATGACTGCAGAAATCAGCCTTACAAAAGATGCTATTTTGGCACATGAAGAAAATATCGAAAAGCTTATAAAAGATAATGAAATTCTGGCCCAGGAAAAAGAATTCCATAAGAAAGAAATCGAAGAAACACAGGAAAGGCTTGTAGGTCTTGATGAAAAAATTAAGGAAATAGGTAGCAAATTAATCGAATTGCAGCAGGAAAGAGATACTATCAGCGCTGAAGTTTTAAATCAGGAAAAAAGAAAAAATATTATTGAAAGTAAAGTTGAAAGGCTTGTTGAACAGATAGGTGCTTATAAAGCCAGAAGAAAAGAGCTCGAGCCTGAAGTATTTACTATCAGAGAAGAATTAACAGCTCAGGGATATGACGTTACAACAATTAAAAAGCCTGATATATCAGTGGAAGACGTTAATAGAAATATCGCAAAACTTCAAAGAAGGATGGAAGACCTTGAACCTGTTAACATGAAAGCCCTTGTCGAATATGATGAAGTTTTAAACAGAAAACAGGAATTAAAGACAAAAATTGACACTTTGACTAGTGAAAGAGGTCAAATCATAGAAAGAATGGGCAGTTATGAAGATATGAAGCGTAAATCCTTCATGGATACATTCAATAACGTTAATGATAATTTTAAAAACATTTTTGAGCAGCTTTCTGATGGTATTGGCAGTCTTGTGCTTGATAATTATGACAATCCGTTCATTGGCGGGCTGACAATCGAAGCACAACCCAGAGGTAAAAAGATGCAGCGTCTTGAAGCTATGAGCGGAGGAGAAAAATCCCTTACAGCTTTGGCTTTTGTGTTCGCAATTCAGCGTTATATGCCTGCGCCATTCTATGCATTTGATGAAGTTGACATGCATCTTGACGGTATTAATGTTGAAAAATTAGCTCAAATGATAAAATCTCAGTCCCTAAATACGCAATTTATAGTAGTTTCTTTAAGAAAACCTATGATAGAATCAGCAAATAGGTCCATTGGTGTTACCCAGAAAAATAATGGCATTACAAAGGTAACAGGTGTGAAGTTTAATGCTTGAAAAACAACCTGATGGAATAGAGATTCTCGTAGACATGGCAAAAACAGGGAAAATAGAACCCTGGAATATTGATATTGTCGATGTTACGGATAAATATTTGCAGCAACTCGTTGAAATGAAATCAAATAACCTTAAATTTACGGGCAGAACCCTGTTTTTTGCTGCTGTTCTTTTAAGATTAAAATCGGATGTTCTTGAAGGAATTGACCCTCTTGCTGTTATAGATGAAATTGAATCTGATTTATGTGAAGAAATTGATATTGATTCTGATAGTGTAAATACAAACAACGTAATATCTCTTGAAGATGCTCTTGCAAGAAGATCAAGCGTAAGATTGAACAGGCAGAGAGTGGTAACTTTAAATGACCTTATCAAACAGCTTGAGTTTTATGAAAAAATCGAGAAAAAAAGGTCATTAATAAATGCTCAGGAAAGGGCTCAAAGGCGTACAAGGTCTTATGCCGATTTTACTCCTGATGATATACTTGAAATGGCACACGAAGAGTACATTGAAGAAGGAATAGACCAACTTCATAATATTTTACTCAGACTATTTGAAACAAACGAAAAAGTTGAACTTTCAGAGTTGAATGAAACCGGAATGGATAAAATTTCAACTTATATTACCTTGCTGTTTTTATCTGCAAGAAGTAGAATAGATCTGGTGCAGGAAGAATTTTACTCTGACCTATACATAGTTCAGGGTGCATAAATTCTCAGGTTACTGACTGTAATTGTAAGATATAAAAAGCTGCAAAGCAGGTCATGTAATAATTTAACAATTAATTTAATTTTTTACAGGTATAAAATATGTCCCTTAAGTCAAAAATAGAAACAGTTCTTTTTGTTACTGCAAAAGCAATGACCGTTGAAGAAATTGCAGAAATTCTTAAGAAAGATGCTTTTGAAGTTGAATCTGCTCTTCTTGATCTTATTATGGATTATTCTTCGAGAGATGGCGCGCTTGAAATAGATGACGAAAACGGATACATTATTCAGGTCCGATCCGAATATATGGATATAGTTGAAAAGCTTGTTCCTGTTGAGTTAAAGCCAGGAACGCTAAGAACTCTTTCAGTTATAGCAATAAAGGAACCTGTCAGGCAAACAAAATTAGTAGAATTAAGAGGCCAGTCGGCATACGATCATATTCAGGAGCTTCTCGAAAAAGGCTTAATTAACAGAAAAAAAGATAAAAATGGAAGATCGTATGTTTTAAAGACAACTGCCAAGTTTGCTGAATATTTTAAACTAAAGGGAGACACCAAGGCACTTGCAAAAATTCTTGATTTGGAAACAAATAAAGAAAATTTATAAGCCGTAGGCTTGAGTGAAGAAAAGTCGTGATGGCTGTGTAGCGAAGCGGGAGCGTTTAAAACGAAAACGATGAGTTTTTGTTTTAATAAGCTCATTCAGTTAACTGGCAGCAAAGGCTTTTTAACTCGTTCTTAGATTTTTGAAAGGGGGGAATTAATAATGTTTCATGGTGGGTCATATCTTATAGGTTTTATTGCTCAGGTTATTTTGGGCATAGCCGGATGGCATATAGCTAAAAAAGCAGGTTATGCACCTGCATGGGGCTTGCTGGCAATAGTTCCTGTTGTTAGTTACATAGTTATTATATATTTTGCTTTTAATATATGGCCAATAGAAAAAGAACTTCAGGACTTGAAAAACAAAGAATAAAACTAAATTATTCAAAAATTCGGTAATAGGAATAAATCGCTGTCAGTAACATTCAATAAAGGTTCAGGAAATTTTTCTCTCGATTTGTATGATTAAGCAGTTAAAAAAAAGTCTTTACGTCTAACAATGATTGTCATTACAAGGAGCGAAGCGACGTGGTAATCGCAAGATCTGGGGATCGCCACGCTTTGCTCATGATGACGAAAGCATGTGACTTTTTGTTTGTTACTTACAGGATTTACGCAACTAGCTCAAAAACGTCTTGATTAGTAAATTTTAATTTATAAAAATCACGCAAGAAGTCTCTTTGAGAAGCTTCTATGCTTTTATGAGGTTTTTTCTTTTTTAAGAATAAATATGCATCCATACATAACAATATATGATTTTTTTGAGCTTTTAATGACCTTGCTTCACATTGTTCAAAGTGAAGTAATGATTTTAAATCCCTTTTGATACTTCATCCAATTCTACTTCGCTATCGAATATGCTTGCTTGATCACAATAAGCAGCTATAGCTTGCCTAAACAACTTGTAGTAGCGATTTATTGTTACTCGACTTATCTTCATAATTGAAGCTGTTTGAGTAGAGGTTAGATCTTGCGAAAAGTAAAAAAGTATTTTTTGATTTTATATGGGCTTACTTTGCTGTGCTTGAACATGTTTCAATCCTCTCATGAAATTCATGTTCTTATCAAGCTCCTAAAATTAATATTCCGGATTAATTTTTTGCTTTAACTTAAATAAAACATATTTTATATCTTTGCGTTCCGAATCAATAGCTAAGGCTTTTTGTAGACTTTCTATAGCCAGGTTATACTTTTTTTGTTTTTCATATACATTCCCTAATTCAAAATGTGCATCAGAATCAAGAGGATTTTCAGAAATAGTCTTTTTAATTGTAGCAACCGCTAAATCATATTTACCATTCTCGATATATAATTTATAAATTTTTTTATTTTTCTCAATTAATTTGTATTTTTCTTCTACCCTGCTAAGTAATTCTTGAATTTTATTATCATTCGGTTTTAGAGTTAATGCTTTCTTAAAATAATCTATTGAAGAAATAAAATTATTTCTTGCAAAACTTGTTAATCCTTTATCTACAAATTCATTGAATTCATTCAATAATTTTGTGACATATTTGAACGCTTTTTGAGCTTCCAAATGATCATTTTGTAAAATTACAGCACTTTTTAGTTTTACAACAGCCAGATCCAATTCCTTATTATTTAAAAAATCAATACCGGCTTGATAGTTTTTTTCCGCTTCAACTTCCATATCAAGATCAAGTTCGTCTTTGTGTTTTTCCGCTAAAATTGTTTTTATCTCAGCTTGTTTTATCGGTGTTTTTTCTTCAATTTCTTCTTTTTTTATTTTTTCTTTATTCAGTTTGGTTAATGCTTGTTTAGCGCTCATATTATCAGGATTTAAAAATAAGACCTTTTTAAAATTTTCTTTTGCCGAATCAAATTCTTTTTGTATTAAATAAACATTCCCCAGATTGAAATATGCTTCTTCATCATTTTCATTTATTGAAATTGTACGAAGCAAAAATTCTTTTGCCAAATCATACTGTTCATTTATATAATAAGTATAAGCCAAATTATAATTAGCAGAGGAGTTTTGAGAATTTAAATTAACTGCTTGTTTAAAATTTGAAATTGCTTCATCAAAATTATTCAGCGTAAAATATACAATTCCCAGATTGTCAAAACTTGCAGAATCCGTAGGCTTAAGTTTTATAGCTTTTTTATACGCATTAATAGCTTCATTGAATTTCTTTTTGTTAAAATAAGCAATGCCTATATTATGATGAAGATCAACTTCGTCAGGATTTAATAGTAATCCTTCTCTAAAATTTTCTATAGCTAAATCGTATTCTTCTTTTTTTATATATACAAGTCCAAGATTATAATAATAATTAAAATTTGATGAATTTTTTTCGATAGCTTTTTTAAAGTTTTCTATAGAAAGATCATATTGACCTTTCTCAAACTGCATAATACCTTTATTATAATATGATTCTGAAGAGCTTTTATTCAACATATATTTTTATTATTTCCTATAAAAATATTATAAGTATTATTTAACAATAAGTCAAAATATAAGAAATAGGCTCTATAGGAGGATAGACATCTAAAAGAACAAAGCAAAAAAACTTAGTGGGTATTTAGAGATAAAAAGTAAAGAAGATTGGTGAAATTTCTCTTATAATACTCATTTAGTTTTCTAAATATTAGTGAAAATATATTAGTTTAGAAATTTGATAAGAATATAAAATGAGCTTGGCGATATTGAAGTCTACAAACAAATCTAATGGTAGTACTTGCATGTTAATCTTTATGCGATAATATAGTGAATAGAGTTTCACAGATTTAATATAAAAATCACAAAGCACTAATATCGCGGGGTGGAGCAGTCCGGTAGCTCGTTGGGCTCATAACCCAAAGGTCGCAGGTTCAAATCCTGTCCCCGCAACCAATCAGAGAGAGACTTTCAAGAAATGAAAGTCTCTTATTTTTTGTTCATTGTTTCAAAATTGTTTCAAGTCTATTTTTAGCAAAATAAAATTTGTGAATCTTTAATCAAAACTAACTTTCACTTTTTCAATCTCTTCACTTAGTTTTTTAATGTCTTTTTGAATAGAGATTATCTTTAAATTCCTGTCAATTAGTTCTTTCTGCAACTTAAGGTCAAAAATATTATCCTTTGTAATTGGAATATCAATATTAATCTTTTTTATATTTTCCAGACTAGCTCTTAATCCTCTATCAAATCCATATTCGTACTTTTTAAGATAAATGGCATATAATAGATACTCTGGATAAATATTCTTATCTATGATTTCGATTGTCCCACAATGATCTGTAGACGCAAAAATTTCACCACGAGCTTTAAAGACAAAATCAAAATTTCCATCTATTCCCCATAAGATATAAGGATTTTTAAAATTTTGTATATTTGATTTTTCAACATACCCAAAAGGATTGAAAACATTTGCACTATATGCGGGAATATTGGCTTTAGGATTATTTTGATTATTGAATAAATCTTTTTTTAATAATCTTTTGCCTATTCCAAGTTTAAAATAACTTTCGTCATTTAAGCTTATAGTCTTAAAATTAATTGTGGATTCTGCATCCGATTTTTTCTTTAATAATTCTTTTCGCTGACTAGACATATTGCTAAGTTCACTAATAGCACCATCAATTAAATCAAAAAATTCTTCAGCATTAATTTCTTTATCTTCTTCTTCAATTCCAAGTTCGATTTTTTCTTCTTTATTCCACCATCTATCAACAGACCAATGTTCATTAGGATCAAATTTAGATAGTGGTTGAATTTTACATCTTTTTGACTGATTTTCTAGAACTTTTTGCAAATTTGAGCTTTTTTTAATCCCTTTAAATTGATTAAATAAATCAACAGCCTCTATTAAATTATTATCTGAAATTTCAAATCGATTAACATCTAAAGTTTCACCAATACTACTAATAAGATAAGTAAATACAGGAAAATCTTGTTTATCTTCCACATCTTCCTTTTTAGTGATTATTAATATATAAGTTTTCTTGGGTGTAGTAAAAAAAGTCTTACAAGGTAAAGAGATAATAGCTTCTAAATAACATTCATCCAATATAAATTTTCTAATTTTCTTATCATTTAGACGGTTTAGTATGCCATCTGGAATGATCACAAAAGCTTTACCATTTTTCTTTAAGCTTCTAATAATCCACTCTAAAGCTAGTCCTTCTACTCCACCAGCATTAACTTTATAAAAGTTGCTTAGATCTGAATTATTGGCAACTTCATTTTTGATTGTGCTTGAACCACTAGTAACATATGGAGGATTTGTGATAATTAAATCAAATTTTTCTTCCTCTTTATTGTATATTTTTTCAAGAGTGCCAAGATTTGATTTCCAAAGCCTGAAAACTTGATTAAAAATTTCAGCAAATTTTTCTGTTATATTGCTATTTTGGCTTATAATCTCGGATAAATATAAAAGCATATTAGCTTTTGCAAGGATAATTGTTCTTTCTTCATCTTTTTCAAAGCCCTTATCAAATCCCAAGTATGTAATTGGTGGATTGATTTTACCATTTTTAGGTTTAAAATCATTCATTCTGTAAAGGTTTATAGGTTCTAAAACAAATCCACCTACACCACAAAATGGGTCACAAAACCTTGCCCCTTGTTTTAAATCTTCGATACCTGACATTTCAATGATTGATTGTACTACTTTACGAGGGGTAAAGTATTGTCCTAAAGATTTCAAACCTTCGCTTTGTTTTAAGAATGATTCATATAATTTTGTTTTAAAATCTTTATCTATGTGATTAAATTTTCCATACTCTTTTTCAAAATCTTTGAACTTTTTAATGGAATTCTTAAATAAAGTTGATTGACTAAGGTTGGCATCGCCGTTTTCATTTACAAAAATGGTCCCATTAATAAGTGTTGTGCCGTCTTCCTTACTTTTTGGAAATAGATTTCGTATTTTATTTCGACAATTACGTGCATAATAATTTAAAATAAAATTGTTATCTCTTGTTTCATACAATTTAAATAAATAATCAAAATTTTCTGGTTCTTGTAAAACTTCTAAATCACTTAAAAATTTAAAAATAAAAAGTTCAACAACATTATAAAGACATTTTTCAGGGGATTTTCCAGTTGCAACCCATATATCTTGCCAAACTCTTTTAGCTAAAGGTAAAGGATCAACTTTTTTAGGCTCTTTTAGAACAGAGTTTTTATTATTTAATTTATTTATAATTTCTTTAATTAATTTATAAATATTTTTAGTTTCATCACCCATTTTTTCAAGATCTATCAAATCCTGTTTTTCAGTGATAATAAAACTATAAGTAATATCCGTACCATCTTCCTTTTTTATAATCGAATAACTTCTTTTTATATTTAGAATTTCATCTTTATATTCATTATCTTTATTTTTTTCTTGGGGATTTATCCAAATTGTTTCATGTCCATCAGTAATAACTCCTATTTTTGCATCAAGCTCTTGGCAGTAATTATTACATTGCTGGATAGCTTTTAGCTTTTCTGTTTTATTTTGAAATTTTCCTGTTTTCTTATCTTCTATTACGGCTATAACAACTGGTTTTGTTAGATTTTGCCTATCAACAATAATGCGATCAGGTTTACAAGAACTATGCTCTTTCGCAAAATTACTAGGAATTAGTTTCGCTTTTTTGAGTTGATTAAACGTAGTAGCACCTATTTGAAAATATTCATATTCTGCAAACTTTTGTCCGACTACTTTATTCTTTTTTAAGTATTTTGATTGGAGTTCTTCACTCATATTGATTCCATTCTGATTTTTGAACAAAATAGTACCAAATAAATAATAAATTTATCTATTAAATACTTAATAAATCTTAACATCTTAAAGAATATCTAACATACTCTATATAATCGACAAAACCCTATTCAAAGTAATAAAGTAATATTTTTCAGGTATTAAGGAAAAATACAATACTAAATCAGTTATCCTATGTTAATTTGAGTTATTTCAACTTTATATCCAAGCACATTAGTTAGGTTTTTAGCAAAATTTAAAAGGTTAATTTTACTAAAGATAGGAAGAATCTCTATTATATTATTCTCACATCGTTCTGTAGCAATGGCATATATGACTGTTAGATCATTTATTGTATTTTTATCATATATTTCAGTTGATTTGTCTCTTATTAACTCATTTAACTTGTCAATACAGCCCTGTTCAGTTTTTAGTAAGTATGCAGAGACATATCCTTGTGAAAATAAATGGCTTAATGTTGATGAGTTAGTCTTTTTCTTTATATGAATTAACTTTTTATCAGGAATATAGTATAAATCAGCTATTTCAATTTTTCCATTGCTATTATGGTAAAGCTTTTGATCCAAAACTACAAAATTATTTGAAGCATCAAAATCAGAATTATAAATCTCTTCAGCTTCGATTTTGATTTTATCGGCAATAACCTCTTTTTTAAATGGCCTTAACTCCTGATATGTAGAAATAGTCACAAAGTTACTAATTTCTGAGTTTACTTCCTGTATGTGAGTATTATCTATTTCATACCATTTTCCTGTCGACAGCACATAAGTATTTCTATCCAACTGGGTTTCATATACAAAATAGTCATATAATCTTCTATTATCTGCGCAAGGTGTCCCTTCTGAATCATAAGGCTGAATTTTAATTTTTTTAAAATATTTTTCTTTATCTTGTTCTTTTCCATTAAGGTAATTATAAATTGTTTCAATCGTTAGGCAGTATTCCAGTTGTTTTCCACCATGTCCTGCCAACTCAAAATAGGAACATCTATCTTCTTCAAGTAAATCAGGATAAGCAATTGATATTTTTAAATCATTCTGGCGATTAATAAGTGACTGATATAGATTTTCTTCTAACTTATCAATTAAATCTTTATCCTTGATATGTTTAACATGGTCAATAAAACCATATTTTTCTTTATATTTAAGTGATTTATACATCTCATATAGTTTTTGACACTTAACTTTCAAATCATCAAATTCAACTTTTGAAACTATTTTGCAACTATCTCCACCTATAACTTTATTAGCAAAAGATTCTTCTTCGCCATCCTCCTTCTCTGGAATGCCAACAAGCTTGTTTAAAATTTCTGTAGCACTGTTAAAATCAAATTCATTAATATGAGTTACCATGCTTGAAGCTTCCCGCTTTTGAAATGACATTGTTCCAACAGCTTTTGATTCTATAGACTTAAATCCTTTATCTTTTACACTGTTTAATACAACTTTGAGTCCAAAATTTGGAACAATTTTATCTTTATCTATTAAAGTACATCCGAAACCCAATGTTACTGCAAAATAAACATCATTCTCGTTAATATTTTCTTTTATAAGTATTACTGCTGAATTATATTGAGTCCAAAGGGCAGCAGAATCTGTAGTTACCTTATCACTGATAAGTTTAAACCATTTAGGAGCTTTTGAATTACTTCTATTGAAATATATTTGGTAGTCTGAAGCTGATTCATCGCTAATTAATTGAGCAATGATATTTCCGTCTTTATCTTTTTTTAGACAGTTACTAAATGCACATACATTTTCATTAAATAGATAAAAGTTTAAATCCATATGTCATATTCCAAATTATAATTTGTATCTCAATTTTAATTCCCATAATAATCAAAATCGACAGGTTAATTATATCAGAACAATTTATAAAAAACTTAATTTTATTAAGTTTTGGAATGAGTTAAGTAATAAAATCTATTTTCCGATTGATTTTTTAGCGAGAAAACATTAGTTTATAATTATGAATTTAAAATTTGATTTTTATACAGATAAAAATACTCTTGAAGATGTCGATGTATCGAGGTCTTTTGAGGAAAATATTGGCGAATCTAGGAAGTATGCTTTTAAATTCTTTCTGGATATTTCTGATGAAAATTATAAAGTTGCTAAAATATCAGGGTATATTTTGGATGATGAGCAAATTTCTGAAGATGAAGAAGATATTATTGATATTGCTGATATGATTGATCAAGATTTATATAATGCAATAGATAAATTAGTAAACAGCGATTATTTTACATATGATGAGGGCTATATTGCTTATCTCGAGCGTTTTTATATATTTCCAGAATATCGGAATAAAGGCATTGGAAATTTTATGCTTAATAACTTAGATAAAATTCTACATTACTTTTTAAATATCCCTATTAAATGCTTTATTACTTATCTAAAACCACAAATCCCGACAGAAAAAGATTGGATAGATTTAAAAGATACAAATAAAACTATGAAGAAGCTTATGGCACAAGTTTTTAAAACGGCTGGTTATAAGCAAATAAAAAAATCAGATTATTATGTAAAAATCTACATCTAGGAAATTATATAATTATAAAAGCAGGACTGACTTAAAAATTAGCCCTGCTTTTTGGAGAATTATTTGGGATTTACTAATCACCGTAAGCATTAACAGTTGTTTTTCTGTTGAAAAACCAACCTGTTCTATAAATATCGACATATTTTAAAACAGATAAATTTCCGTCTTTCATGGATTCACCTACTCCACAACTACCTGTTTTAACGATTCCCAGATAACTTTTACAAGTTGATTTCCCTACCTTACAACCTCTTTGAGTTACTGCATGTGTTCCAAAAACGGAACTGCTTAAAGAGTTATTTGCATATATGCTAAACTCGGGCATTGGAACAATGCTTTCTGCTTGTGCAATAGCTCCATTTACTAACAAAACTCCGACAGTCATTAATGCTAAAAGATTTCTTTTCATGTTTGTGCCTTTCATATTTACTCTCACGCCAAGAGCATATCAAAGTCACATGACATAAATGGGTATATAAGAACACTAATATCTAAATTAATTTCTTATCCATATTTTAAATTTCCTGTGAGTTTTTAGCGAATTTGCGGAAATCTTTAAATATCGACGAGGAGGTCATTTGACGAGGCGAGGTGCTTCTCTATATACCCTTTAGGGGTCAAAATTTTGCTTTTTCTATATAAGGGCTGTGAGAAGCGACAGTTTAAGCTAGTTTTCTGTTATTATCAAGTATCTTTTGCAATTCCTCATTATAAAGATCTTTTAGGCTCTGAGGTTCTAAGATTTTTACATATTCAAAAAGTTCCCAACATATAGCTTTTATTTCACTAGCACAAAATTCAACTTCAACAGTACCGTCTTTGTGTTTAATGCGCCCGTTTTTGTCATATCGCTTTGAGATAATAACATCAGTTCTTACCAGAGCAAGAAAACAAGATAATGGGATTAAAAACTAATAATGGAGAAATTTACTATGAATTCTTATCAAAATTATACATTTGAGAATTTTATTAAAGATGAAAATAATGAATTTTGTTATTTAATGGCTCAAGAAGTAGCTAAAAATCCAAGAGAGAATAATAATCCATTACTTATTTATGGAGATATAAGCACAGGAAAAACCCATTTATTAAAGGCAATTTGTAACTATATAAAACACAATAGCCCTGAAGTAAAAGTATTATATTCTACTGTAGAAATATTTACGAATGACCTGATTAATTCAATCAGAAACGATAAAATGAACGCTTTTAGAATGAGCTATCGCCAGATTGATGTTCTTTTACTCGATGATATTCAGTTTATCGAAGGAAAGGAAATTACGCAGGAAGAGCTTTTTCATACTATCAATACCCTTTATGATTTAGGAAAACAGATTATTTTAACAAGTGACAGACGTCCCCAAAACATTCCTACCCTTACTAAAAGACTTATAAGTCGCCTTGAAAGTGGTTTGGTTTGTGAAATAAAGTCCATTAATAGTAAAATATTTATTCAAAATTTTATTCAAAATCAAATAATAAGTTTAACCAAAGATTTAACAACATTAAATTCACTAAAAGAAAATGTTGATTTGTTTTATGAGCTTGAAAACAGCGATACTAGAAGATTAAAAGCTATATTAGACAAAATTATCGAATATTCTAAAATCTGTAATAAGCCAATAACTTCTGAAATAATTAAAACATTAATTTAAGAAAATATTCATCGATCAGCTAGGTTATTCTTCATTCTCCAACTCTGATTTTATAACTTTTGTGGCTATTCTTAAACCTTCACCAATTAAATAATATCTGAATAAGAATCTACCTATTTGAAATAACCTTTGCTAACTAATATGTCATCAGGAGATAAAATAGTATTTGGTTTATATTCACGCCACCTGTTTTGAGATTTTGAATAAACAAAGGAATAACCGCTTTGTATAATTCTTTCTTCATCAGAGGGAGGTTTAAAATATTCTTCCAAATTAACGACATCTTTAGGCAAATTTTGAGGAATCTTTATAGAAGTTTCGGAGATTTCAGATTCACTTTCATATCTGCTTAAAATTTTCATAAATACAAGAATGACGATGCAAATTAAAAATATTATCCCTAAAATAAAAATGTTTTTGTTCATTTTCACTCTATTTCTCTGTTTCATTATATTCAATTGTATAATGAAGTTTTTTGCCTGTTTCATCGATATGATACCATTTGCACTCGTCAATATCTTCAATATTTTTGGAATCCGAGACCTTTGCAAAACCATTTTCAAATTCACGGGCGTACATGAATTTATAAGGAATAATTAGTTCATTTTGTTGGTTAACATAGCCGTACATCCCATCATCACGCTTTGGGGTTAGATAGGGGATATAAGTTGCAGGTACTGCAAATTGCATCAACAACTCTTCTGCGGTATGACATCGTTTATCATAAATTCTTTCACCTTTATCATTAATTAATCTTCCAAAACCATCTTTTGCTACAAAATACGTGTTTTTACCAAATTCATAAGGCAAAATATACCCTTCATGTAAACCTATGTAGCAAGATTGAATAATATGATCATAATAACCAAACTGTACAATTTCTTTTCCCTTGTCGTCTATTAATCCTATAGAACCTTCTTTTTCTACCACAAAAGCTGTTCCATACTGGTTTTCCATAATAGAAAAATCCAAGTTATTATATACACCATAAGGCACTACAATTTCCCCTGCTTTATTAACTAAAGCATATTTCTCGTAATTTCCAGCAATCAGAACATGTGCTGCCTGTTCGGACACAACTTTTCCTGATGTGTCAACCCAATAATGCTTATCATCAGTAGTTATAATTTTTGCCAAACCTATTTCGCTAAAATCTTCTACTTGCCAAACATCCAAGCTTTTTTTCATTTTTCAACAATCCGTTTAATGCTATTAATTTCATCCAGCAACAACAAACAGTCGTGATGTGAAAACTTATAGGAGCTATAATGAAAGATTCTGTTAATAAATTTTTGCCATTTAGTTTCTTTTTTGCGAAGTTCTTTCGCTAAAGTTAAAACACTATCAAATGTTCCTTTTGGATAATCGGTACCGTCAAAATTCCAACAATTCGAAAAATTACCACTTCCATCCTGGGATGCAGAGTAATATTTCAGGGTATCATAGCTGTTTTCTATTTCGGTAGCTATTTTTATATCACCTGAAGGATAATAAATTCCAGAGATTAGCAAGTCATTATACCAATTATCGTCTATAATAAAGTCCCAAATCTTTTCTTTGATAAGAGATAAAATTTTTCCTGCAGATGTTCTTGGTGTAATTTTTTTGTATCTGTCTTTATCAAGAATTTTCTCCGCAATAAACAAAAGAGCAGGAGTTGGAGTTAATTGGCTGATAATTGGAGAATATCTTCCACTGCTACGAGAACTAAATTGTCTATCTTTATCGAGAGAAAATGATAAATAATCGAATCCCAAATTTATATCGACAAAAAATTCACCTTTGTCATCCACTCCCTTAATTTTCAGACCGCAATATTTAAGAACCTCTTGAAGGGTATCATTTATTTCTTGCTGGGTTATCTGTTCGTGTTCTACTGTAGTATTTTTCTTGAAATTCATGTTTTTATACTTCCTTTTTTTAAGTGCTTTTTTAAAAAGATTACTCAAAAACCTTATATTCCATAATGTTTTCGCATTTATCTTTTGGAAGGCAACTCACACCGTATTTTTTGGCAATTTCGTTTATCTCAGCAATTGAAGACACAATAAAAATTCTTGCGCAATCATATTCCTTAAACACTTGAATTTGCTTAATTAACCACTCACCTGCATTTAGGGGAGTAAAATCATCCTCCATCTCCATATCAACAATTATTATGTCATAGGGTTCTAAGAGTTTGTTGGTTATGCACTGATACCCCTGTTTTGCAGAATTTGCACAATCAATCTTAACCTTTTCCCCAAAATGGTATTTTAGAGCAAAGGTATGCGTTTTTATCCAATTAGCGGAATCATCAACGACAAGAATCCTTTTCTTTCTATCAGCACCATTTCTTATATGTAAGGGAAAATTATGCACGAAAATTATTTTCGTCTATTAAAAAAATGCTCCAATCTGGTAAATCATTAATAGTACGAATATTTTTTTCACTTTTATATTTTCCTAAAATATGTTTAAGCTCTTGACTCACTGAACACTTTCTGCACACGGAAGGAATGTTGAAATTAATCATGAATGGATGGACACATGCATGATCACACCATTTAAGCCAAATTAGGTTTTCTGGTCTATTATCATAGCCATCATTTGAAATATGGTGAACAGCCCAAGGACACTTGTCTTCATCTCTTCTGTTTAGACCATCTGGCTTTGATTCTTGGTATTCTTCAAGCCAAACATTTGCAATTATTTGATATACTAAATCATTTGGTAATTGTGTATATTTACCTTCTAAGCACAAATACCCTTTCCTTTGGGTGTAATACTCTATTTGTGGTTTTATTTGTTTTTCATTTTCTAAATTAAAAAAGCGAACTCTTCCTAAATTGCTTGCATCAATAGATTTAACTTCTTTGTACTTTTCTATCCATCCTGAAGTATTTTTATTTTCTGAGCTCCAATATGGTAGCCATTGTTCTCCGGGTAGCAAAGGGGTTTTAATATCTTCAAAATAATAAGATATAGTTTGATTTTTACGTTTTTTATCGATTTCATCTTGTGATTTTACCTTACCTATTAGATCAATTAATGAATATTTTTCAACAATAAATTTTGCCTCTTCTTTTTCTTCTTTATTATCGTTTAATATTCTAATATTTTGCTTAAATTTTGCTTCCATAATTTTCTGCCTTTCTTTTTTACTCACTAACTTTCTTATACATTTTTTCGATTGCGTTTTTGTATTCTTCTTTTAATGATCTAAATATCGACGAGGAGGTCATTTGACGAGGCGAGATGCTTCTCTATATACCCTTTAGGGGTCAAAATTTTGCCTTTCCTATAATAAGGGCTGGATTTTCCGACAGTTTAACCTGTTTTTTGGCTATTATTAAGTATCTTTTGTAATTCTTCCAGATAGAGATATCTCAAGCTAAGAGGTTCAAGTATTTTTATATGTTCACCCCATTTAAAAAATTCCCAACACATAGCTTTTGTTCCGCCTGCATAAAATTCTACTTGAACGGTACCGTACTGATTCTCTTTAACTATTTGCGTAGGGTGAAAATAATAGTTTTTAGCATCTTTACTAGCTTCTTTATCAAATAAAAGCTTTATTTGCATAGGTTCTTCCTGATAAATTCCAAAAGACCTGCTTGCAAAGTTTTCCAGATTAAAGTCTTTATCTGGCTGAAAACTCTCTCCCTCAAGTGTAATATCTTCCATGTTGCTAAGGTCAAAAAGCTTTACTATGCCATCCTTAGCAATTAAATAACTTTTTAAATTATACAAAAGACCATAAGGTGCCACTTTTCTAACGGTATTTTCACCGTTTCGTTTTGTATATTTAAAACTCAACATTTTATTGGTTTTTAAGCTTTTCCTTATAGTATTTAAGGTATTAAAATCAAGCTTTTCTTTTGAGAATTGACTAATTGCATATCCTTCAAGTTCTAAAAGTGTTTTGATGTTTTCTTCAGCATCATAGGAATTATCTCTTGAATCTCTCATAAGAGCGTTAATTTTATCGATAATTTCCTTTAAAATTTTAGCATTCTGTTCCTGCCCATTTCTAATAGCCTGTTTCTTGAGTTTTTCAAGTTCTAATATTTCTTCGGGCAAAAAACCAATAATTCCACTAATAAATTCATTTCGCCCATGCCAGTTTGTAAATCCCCATCTTTTAAACCTGCCGTCTATTTCAAGCTCGTCAATTTGTGGGAAATTGCAGAGTATAGCATTTTTAACGCGTTCTGCTGTTCTTCTTGTGGCATTTAATTCTTTTGCAATATCCGTTAAAGTCAATCCTTCTCTAGTTCCTTGCATTTTGATTACTATCTGGATTATATCGCTCATTCTTGAATATCTTAAACTATCATTTTGTTTCATAAGAAACTCCTTTATGCTGATATAACTAATTTTATCACAGTCATATGACATATTTGGGATCATTAAATTTCATTTTTACCATTATCATCAACCTCAATTATTTTTAAATTCGGTTTATCGATCAAATACTTTAAAACACACTTCCTTAAAAGTGTGCCGTCATAATTATAAATTCTATCGCTTATTAGCCTGTTATTAAATTTTTTTAACTTTTTAAGATCGTGATTATGTTCATAATAAAATCTTTCAAAGAGAAAGAATCTTGCGTTATCAAAATAATTCATTCTAAAATCTTTTCCATTGCATCAATTCCTTGCAAATGAACTTCTGGCATTAAATGACCGTAACGATCTAATGTAACCTGAATAGAGCTATGCCCCATTTGCGCCTGTATATACTTGATTGGAACATTTTGAGCTATTAGTGCGCTTGCAAAAGTATGTCTTAAATCGTGAAATCTTATTTGTTTGTTAATTCCTGCCGATTTTAAATTTGGCAAAAAGTGTCTTTTAACCATATTATCGGGATCTAAATGGTTACCTTCTTTATTTGTAAAAATGATCTCGCTTTTGGATTTTTCCTTAAGCTCTTTTAAAACATCGATAAGAATTCGAGGCATATTAACTTTTCTAATAGAGGTCTTTGTCTTAGGTTCCTGAATTTGTCCTCTGAAAATACTTTTACTGACTGATATTTTGCACTCTTTAAAATTAATATCACTCCAGTTAAGTGCTATAAGCTCACCTCTTCTTAATCCTGTTGAAATTGCGGTAAGTAGTATAGGGTAAAAATCAGGATCTTTTTCTTTAGTGCTTTCTAACAGAATTTTTATTTCTTTACTATATAAAAAGCCCATCTCAAGGTGTTCTAGCTTCAATTTTTTAACGCTGTATGCAGGATTTCTCGTTATATATCCCTGTTCCATAGCTCTTTTAAATATACCTCCAAGTAAAATCAGTGTGTGATTGATTGTTTTGTTTGAAAATCCCTCATCTTTCTTTAATTGTATGTATTTGCTTATAAAGTTTGGAGTAATATCCAGAATCTTTTTATGCGAAAAAAACGGGTATAAGTGATTTTTTAAATAACTCTTATACCCGATGAGGGTTGAGGTTTTGCAATAAATTTCCGCATAGTTCTTGATAAATTCTTCACCTAATAAGTGAAAAGTTAGATTTTTGTTTGAATTTATACATGTTCCCTTTTCAAGTTCCAATCTTAGCTTTGCAAGATAATTTTCAGCTTCTGCTTTGGTCTTGAAACCTGATTTCATAGCTCGTTTACCTCGATTGTCAATAAAATCAACAGTCCAAGTTTGTCCTTTTGAGCCGTCTTTATTTATCCAAACTCTTTTCTTAACTTTTGCCATATTTACCTTACATACTCTTTTTCGTAAGTATTACTTTGAATAAGTGCTTCAATATCTTCCTGCCTGAATCTTAAAAGCCTGCCAATCTTGATGTACTTGATTTTCTTTTTATGTACCCAATCATAGATTGTTGATACCTCAATTTTTAGCATTTGTGCCAGTTGCGTTACATCAAGTAAAGTTTGCATAGATTTTGTTCCTTTCGATTGATTTTGATTTTAACAATACTATCTACGCTACTTTTGATTTATTGAGTACAAGCTCTTTGAGGTAATTCAGAGCCGAATTTGCTTCTCTGCATGCTTTAAATATGTAATTTGGGTTATTCTTTAATTCTTTTAGCCAACTTGCAACATAACTTGAAGTGTTTTCTATATTTGGCTTAATTCCATATTCAGCACATAAAAAGCTTGCGCCTATCTCGGCAACAAGCTCTTCAAATGCACGATTTTCGTGATTTTCTCGATTAAGTTTGTCAAGTCTGTCAAGTCTTGATTTATGCCCTGTCCAGTGTATCAATTCGTGAAACAGAGTCGAATAAAATCCTTCGTTATCTTTAAACTTGGATTTAAAAGGCATATTTATGAAATCTTCTGATAAGCTGAAATAAGCCTTTTCTCCCTGATATCTAATTACTGGATCGGCTGTTTTAAAAAATGGAGTGATGACTTCCCTGTCATCACTCTCATCAGATTTTGCTTTTGTCATACAAACAATTACACTTGTTGCTTTCTCACCCTTTTTAACTTTACCTTTCAGGCTTTTTGCCTGAGAAAACCCTAGCCAGTAATTGCTTGTGTATCCTCTTAAAATGGCTGATAGCCATAGTGATAATGTATTTATTCCATTATATCGTTGTTTTGTTTTGTAATTAACAGGGATTGAACAACGTTCAAAAGGACATTGCCAAGGTGTAACACCCTTTTCAAGAGCTTGAATAATCTTGTTTGTAATTTCAGATTTAAAATTCATTATCTACCTCCTGCAAGACTTCTTACAGATTGCAAAAACACAGTTGTTGTAATGGCTCTTAAACTGTCTTCAGTCTTATAGTCAGTAATATGCTCTCTAACAAGTTTGTCACAGTTGTTATAATGAATTGCCAAATCTTTTGCCTTTTTCAATAACAGGTCTTTGACATTTTCATTTTGCTGCTCCTGACGGATTACCTTTTGAGCAACCTGTTCAACACCTTCGCCTAAAGGCATAACAATAATTTTGTTGTTCGCGGTCTTTGTCAATGATACCTTTTGATTTTTCTTATACAGCATTAAATCATCGTCTTCGGGGTTTCCCCATTTTGTAATGAGTTCACCATTCTGTGTTTGAAAAACCACGTTCAGCTTTCTGCCAAATTTTGTAGTAACCTCTTTGCAAGGATACTTAACTACTGCATTTACTGAATTTGTCATACTTTACTCCTTTCATTTTGTATGTATGTAACAAATAAGATATTTGACCTATAAAGTCTTATTTTGACTAATTCAAAAAAGGTCAAAATTTCAATAAAGTCTGTCAAGTGTGTCATTCAGACTAATTAATTTGTTATATACCAATAATAGAAGTAGTATGCAGTAGTCGGTGTCAATAAATTGTAACAAATTATTGCATGAAATTTTAAAATA
The DNA here is from genome assembly GCA_028689995.1 of Candidatus Gastranaerophilales bacterium. Lineage (GTDB taxonomy): Bacteria > Cyanobacteriota > Vampirovibrionia > Gastranaerophilales > UBA9579 > JAQVCB01. The sequence goes on along the minus strand of JAQVCB010000005.1, from coordinate 25,138 downwards.
CCGCCCTATAGTGGCTTTTCAGATGATCAGTATTTCAAAAGTCTTTATTTTAGCTTATTCAGATTTCAAGGTGCATTATTAAATAAAGTATTTATTAGTTATTATCAGTATTGTTCTACTATTACTATTGTATTTATCATTATCTTCTCTGTCTTTATTCTTTTCTTTATCTTCTTTTTTAATTTAATTTTTAAATTCTAATTTTAATTTTTCTAATTTTAATTTTTCTTATTTTATTTCTTCTTTTTCTTTTAATTCTTTTTCTATTTTTAATTTTAACACCTGTCAATCCTGCCTAATAGACTTTAGGTTCGAGCTGGAATCAGCTATATCGAACATTGATTCTGCAACTCTAAACGCCTCAGTGCTGGATTTGTTGTGAATTAGCAGTCCTGCACCTAGCTTGAATATGGAGATTATTTAGCTCCCATATTGAGCTATTGGGTATATCTTTAAATTTAATAGCAAAGGATATTCAATTATATTTTTTATGTGGACAGCAAAAAGCCTTGTCTTAAAAAGACAAGCAGAAACCCAATTATTACACACAAAGATGATACCTTCATGTGGAGGGTATGATAACTGGATTTCCTTTTGCCATGATTTATATACGTAAATTGTGACAAATTATTAGAAGTTCCGTAATAAGAAATAACGTTATAAAAAAATAATCCTACCTTTAAATTCTGTATAAGATAGGATTAAATTATATAAATACCAAAGATGCTTTAAGAGGCAAGACTTAGACCACTATACCCCCTATTTCCATCTGAGAGTCGAATTTGTTTAAATCCCTTTCCTGTAATAATAGTTCCGAATTTATTAATTGCAAATGGCTTGATATAATCATTACACCATTCTTTATATGAAGAATAAAGGGCAGAACTACTACATTCAGAATTATTATCGGTATTACATTTTTCCTTAAGGAATAAGGCAACAGGATCTAATTTGTATAAAATATCCTGTTTGGCTTTTGTAACAACCTCAGGATCTTTTAAGTAACCTTCCTCTTTCCAAAGTTTATAGCCTTCGATTGCCCAGTTTAAAATTCCTGGCAATCCCTTTTTAAATTCTTCGATTAAAAACAAATCTCTGTTTTTTCCATCAAATTGATTATTAAAAGGTAAAACCTTTATCCTTCGCCAAGTGGCATAAGTATAATCTTGTATATCAGGAAAAGTATTTGATAGTATAAATATTTTAGCAGTATTTTGAAAGTCAATATGTTGTTTATTATATTCAAAGCTCAAAGAATCTGAGCCTGTAATTTTTTTAAATGTATCAATTCTTATCTTTGTATCAGCATCAAGTTCATTTAAAATAGCTAACCGCTTACCAATTAGGTTTAAAATTTCCATATCGGCACTTTTTCCTATTGTAACTAAAAGTTTCTTGTCTATTATGGTGGCAAAAGAACTAAACAAATTTTTTAAGGTTTCTGCAAATACAGTTTTCCCGTTTGCTCCTGAACCGATCAGGAAAAACGCACATTGTTCTACATTAAATCCTGTTAAAGTATAGCCAACAATACGTTGCAAATAACCAGCATATTCCTGATTGTTAGAAGTAATATCTAAAATAAATTTTTCCCAATTTGGAGCTTTTGCTTCAGGATCATAACTTGTTCCAAATGAGGAAATCATGTGATTATATTTTGTATCAGATTCAGCAACTTTGTTTTTCTGTAAATCATAATAATTTGATTTTGTTCTCAATAAACTTGGATCACTATTTAATTTATCTATATTAACCAAGCTTAGTTCTTGAATTCTATTTAAAAAGTCCGTCAAGTATGTCGAATATGAATAGTATCCGAAGTCTTTTTTGTTGAGTATTGCTATTAATTCTGTTTTTGCAGATATATTGTCACTATTAGTAATTTCTTTTTTTAACATTTGCTTAACTATGAATTCTAAATTCTTTTTCGAACATTCTTTCCAGTCATTATCTGCATAATAATACCTGTTTAGTTCTCTAACATAAGCAATACTCAATGCAATTCTTTTAAATAATTCTAAATTTTCGTTAAGCATTTTTTATCCTTTCTTCATTTACATGTCTATTACATGAAAAAGGATACAGCATGAATTATAAAATTGCAAGTGTTCAAATCGTTCAATTATATTAAAATATTATCAAAGATTAATTACAATAAGAAAAATCGACATTTGTAAACCTTAAGATTAATCAGATATATCTTTTTTTGATATATTCAAACCACTCCGAAAGTTCTATTGGTGGGATATATCGTTTAAAACATTCATTCCAATATGCACCTATAAAACGTTTTTGATGATTTTCATTTAATAACTTATACCAAATTTCATGAAGCTCAAGACCAATAAAAGGTTCTAATCCTTTTGCATACTCACAATGCTGTGGAGCTAAAAAATTTAGCTTGTTGTTTTTGCTATGACTCAAGTGCATAACGATATAATCCTGAATAAAGTAATTTCCAAAATTTTTACCAATTGTTTCTTGACCTAGCATGTGCTGTCTAAGTAGCTGATAAAATGGTTCATAGCAAATATCATATAATCCCCAATTATCAACGGAATCCAATTTAAATAGTATCTCTTGTTTTCTCTGTCTGTCTCTTGCAATTATCGGAGAATACCTTGCAAGTCTTTCGATTCCCTTTGCTCCTAAAAACTTACCTGTATTATATTTTGATGAATATGTCTCCGTAAACTTCCATTCAATAAGAATTTGAGTAACTTTTCCCTTTATATAAGCCAAAATATAAGCATCAATACTTGTTCTGTGATGCCCTCTTAAATAGCCATCATCTTCCCCAATAGGTGATTTTATTGGTCCTATCCATTCAAACAGGACATTTCCGCTATCTCTGTAAATAGCATCTTCAAATGTTGAATTTGGCTTAATTGTAATTATACTGTCAACTTCCAGTCCAAAACATTTCAAAAATTCTTTTAAATCCTCCTTTCTCTCTTCTTTTATAAACGGATACCAGAAATTCATACAACTTGCCTGTGAACTTATCGGGCTGTTTATGCCCTTGTGAGGTCTTATTCCTCCCATTTTTAATACATTGTAAATGTCTTTTGAAATCAAGTTTTCATCTTTAAATTTTGATTGATACTCTTTGCTCAGTACATTCATATAATCCTCCTTTTTACAACATCAACATAGAATCAGCTTGTTAAAGCTAAACCTTTTAAGTGAAAATCTCACGCTAATTGTATTTAGCGCGCAATAAATCCTTATTATAAAGGAAATAAAGGCTTTTTAACCTTAACATATTAAAACAATGCTCAAACATGAATGTAAACAATATTGATCTACGGGCTTAAAACAACTTAAAACTTTTACAATTCTTAAATTGTGCACTTGAAAAATTAAATTGAATTGATTAAAATTATAATAAAAGGAGAATTTTATGAAGAAAAAACTTATAGAATTAAATGAATGCGTACAGGAGATAATGAAAAAGCACATAAATGGTGAAGATGTATTTGTTCCTCTTTCAGATTTGGCAGTTCGAGCAAATAGAGCTTTAAAAGCCTACGAAAGCTTGGAAGAAGATATTTTATCTCAAAAAGCTGGTAAAAAGAAGATTTATGCAAGTAGAAACCTAGTAACTAATAAAAAAGAAGTAAACAAAGTTGCTTACTTCTTGGCTCGTTATGAACATTTTGCTATTTCAGATATACCACGTCAAACCCCTGCACTTAGAGAAATTGCAGATAAATTAGGCGTTAAACTTACAACACTCAGGAATAAAAGAGATTGCTTTGATTACAAGCTTCCAGAATCTGACAAAGCTGATAAGAAGAAATCCAAACTACCGGTAAGAAATGGTTGGCAACAGGATTTAAGTGCTGAATTACAAGAAACTTTTAACTACTGTAATGGTAAACCCTACAAAGAACTTCTTGCTCAAGTTAAAGAGATTTTGGAGATTTAAGTCTTTTAAATAGAGGCTAAAGATGGTATTAAAACCTAAAAATCAAAAAACTGAAATTGATAAATTGAATGAATTAATTGAATTAGAGAAATCAAAATCTCTTTACTAGATAATTTCAAATATTTTTAGCAATTTTTACCCAGTTATTGTTTTTATATATAAAGATGGCTATGCCATTTTATTTAACATGCGTGGAAGGTAAAAATTGGTAGATAATATCTTTAAACTTTACCCGCAATATAATCAACAATCAGACAGGCGACAAAATAATGTTCCTGTCAATTCAGAGCGTCGTTCTGGCGAAAGGAGACAGCTACAAAGGCCATCAATTGATATTAAATTAAATCAAGATATAAATAGAACAAAAGATATATTTGCACCTTTCTTAAATACCCCACATGTCGAACAAACTCAAAAAAATAAAAAGAATACTGCATTTACAAAGGCAATAATGGCTATTCTTAGCCCGATAGTTCCAGTAAGAAGAATCTCTTCGCTTCCTGACAATATTGATGATGAGAACTATACACGAGCAGCAGGACTTATTGGTCTTGCAATAGTTAATCTTCCTGAAGATACTAATGATTTAAAAGATGCAGCAAAACAAGTATTTAAAGGAAAGCTACCCGAGTACGATTATAAAAACTGTCAGACAGAATTTTCCTTCTTTAGAGGAACAGTTCTCCAGCCAATAGTCAATAGAATGGGTAAATTAGGAGTAAAATTATATTCATTTGACAAGTCTTTAAATAATACAAAATTTGGTGAATATTTATCTAAAATATTTAAATATGAAATCGATGAACTTAATTCTGAAGCTACAGAAAGATTTGTACCCAAAGTAATACTTGATAAATCAGGAAAACCCATTGTTAAAGATACGCAAGTATTTGCACGTAAACTTCAAGGTAAACCTTTTGCAAAAATAATAGGAAGAGCTCTTTTAAGAACTCCTATCATAAGTGTTTTAGCACTTAGTCTATTAGAACTGCCAAGTATAATAAAGAAAATCACAAAAGCGGATGGTTTGAAAAATAAAGTTAAAGAAGGAACTGTACAAGGCTTAAAATCATCCGTAAATGTCTCATCTATACTTGCATGTATAGGAATAATTGGAGCATTGTTTGCAAGAAAGGGGCCTGCTTATTCTTTGCTTGGGATGGGAATCGGTTCTGTAGCAGGAACATACGGATCAAAGTATATCCAAAAGGAAATAGACACTCAAGTTAATGAAAAATAACTCATTCCATTCCAAAAATTCTTTTCAAACCATCCTGTATTTCTTTTGGACAAAGTTTTGTACTAGAATATTTTACTAATACTTTTTTCCAATGATCTGAATATCCACTTATAGTTTTTACAAAATCTGGAGTAAATTCGATATCCTGTAAGTGTGCTTGTAAGTCATCGAGTTTTTCACCAGTAACTCTCTTTTTTAATGCTTCAACAGCATCAAGTACACCTTGATTATGTCCGAAACTGACTCTGGAATTACTATAAGGATTGTAAGAATTATTAATTCTCAAGCTCATAATATTTAATTCTCTCTTCTTAACTTCTCTACTGATTATTATAAAACATATGAAAATTAAAATTGCTATTAAAGTTAAAATTTTCACAACTTAGTTATTATTAATCGAGATTAAGAGCAGAATTATTCAATTGGTAGCTCTTCACCGTCTTTTAGTTGTATAACTTCCACATTAAACAATTTCTTATACATACAAGAGCATTCAGTATGAATGGGAATAAGTCTTTTAGGTTCAATTTTATTAACAAATCCCTTTAAATCATCAATATTTGCGTGTCCTGATGTATGTAATTGTACTAATTGATCTTTCAGAGGGTCAATATGAGAAGGTTTTTCCAGATAGCCACTCCAAAGTGAATAAATGAGTTGCAAATCCTCTTTTTTAACCTTTTCTAAAAGAGTAGTTGTAATCCCAAAGTTATCTTTAATAACGTACTTTTCAGGAGTATTTATAATTTCTTCAATAGAAACTTTATTGCTTCCGTATTTATACAATTCTTTTGTATCAGCTAATTTATCAGTTATGCTGTTTTTTACACAATAAACAGCAATATTATTCCAGTCAAATTGGGGTATGTTTTTACCAATCTTCTGAAATATTTCAAGTGTATAACAGGTGTAAGGGTCAACAACAAGAGTCTTTTTAGCTTTTAAGCAGGCTTTATAAACTGTTATAAATCTGTCCAGATTTTGTGCTGAAAAAGTTACTATTGATAACTTATTGTTTTTCAAAAGTTCAGCTAACTCAAGCATTAACTCATCTTCTGTCATTTGACTCTGGTTTTCTCTTCCAAAAGTTGAGCCTTCCATAAGTAAATAGTCAACGTCTTTTATTCTCGACAAGTTTTCACTCAAATATCCTTTTCGCCCGTGAAATCTTAAATCACCCGTGTATAAAATCTTCTTATCACCCGTTTTAATTTCAAAAGCCATAGAATCAACAATACTGTGATCCACATTGTGAGCAATCACCTCAAAGTTACCTATCTTTATAGGCTCATTTGGCTTAATTATATTAAGATTCAAATGTGAGAAATTACCATTATTCAATAAAGGAAATATTTTTATGAGAATATCATAAGCTATTTGACTTAAATAAACAGGAATTTCAGGATGGACAAACTCTAAAAGTCCAAAGTGATCAAGATGGGCATGAGTAATAAAAATGGCATTTATATCAGGTTTTTCTTCGTTATAAAGTCCTTGTATATTGAGTTTATAGTCTTCTTTAGGTTTATCTTCCTCCATAGAATTCAAAGGTAAGCCTAAATCAAATAAAACCCTTACTTCTTCTGATTTAAGTTCTATACAGGAACCGCCTATTTCGTTTGTTCCTCTATGAATGATTAATTTCTGATTTTGTCGTTTTTTTGCTTTTTGTTTGTCAACCGTGTCAACCATTTTGACCTCCTTAACAACAATTATGCAATATCAACACGACAAATTTGGGTATAGTTATTTTATTGATTCAAATTTTGTTATTTCATCAATCGAAATATTACATCCCAATGTTATTTTGTTTTGTTTGTCCTTATTAATTTTTCTTTCTGCTGCTGGACCTAGTTTTAACGAGCATATTTTAATATTTAAACCTATTGCATTTGAGATTTCTTGAATTAATCTACTAAGATTTTTATACTCTTTAATATTCTGTGCATGTTCATATGCTTTAGTTGTGTTCTCAAGTAAAATAACCAATTGAAATTCTTTATCATTGCAATTTTTAAATTCATTTAAGAATTGTCTCTTATCGAGTTTTTTATAATAGGTGAAGATTTCTAAAACAGACCTTAATAAGCTTTCCTTGCTTTTACAGGTTTTTAATTCAATTAAATTTATGTATTCATTTGTTATATAAACAAGATCAATTGCTCCTTGACCTTCCGTTCTCAATGGAGTTTCATAGTGAACAGGACTACCAATTAACTTATCATCTTTATATTGATTGTATAAGCATATTGCAATACGTTTTTCAGTTATTCTTTTTGATGCATTTTTGTCCAAAGAGCCATCTCTAGGGATATTGTAGATTAACTTATCATCTTTTTCTTTGATTTTAGTTAATTCTTTTAAATTTCCTTTTTCTAAAAGGATTTCTGCAATATCCTCAATAAAACCAAGATAATTCACTAAAACACCATTTTTACCTTCTTGGTATTTGTATAATGAATCAACATTAATTAAAGCTTTTTCCACTCTATCTTTTATATCTTCCTTGCTATAACTCATACCACTCTCCTAAAGTCATACCGTTTTCAGAATAATATTTGGACATGACATTTTTGGGTACTTGTTAAAAGTCACCTCTAAAAGTCTGTCATTTCTGCTGTACCCGAATTTACAAGCTCTATTGTATGACTTTTAAGACTCTTTAGCAAGTTAATTAAGAGTGTTTAAATATCTTTTAATCGACTCATATCCTCTTTAGAATTAAAATTCGGGGTAAAGGATATGACAAAAAACAACGACATTAAAATTCTGCTTGGCAAAAGAATTAAGGAATTACGTATAAAAAAAGGGCTAACCCAAGAAAGGTTAGCTGAAATGGTTGGTATTGGTGAACGGAATTTAAGTAAAATTGAATGTGGTACTAATTTCGTAACGTCTGAAACTCTCTCAAAGATGCTAATTGCTCTTGATGTTGAAGCTCAGGAATTATTTGATTATGGACATCACAAAGAAAAAGAAGCTTTAAAAAATGAATTGATAAATGCCCTGAATGATGATACTGTAGATGTTGAACTTTTATACAGAATCTATCGGGCTTTGCAGTAATCAAATTGTTTCAAAATTGTTTCACTTTTGTTTCAAAATACATCAAAATAGATAAAAAATTGATTTCATAAATTTGGCGGTAAGACTTTATAATTATTGGGTTAAAACGATAGTCATCAAACTCAATCAAAATAGGTAAAGATGGCTATTTTTCGACTCATAACCCAAAGGTCGCAGGTTCAAATCCTGTCCCCGCAACCAATTCAATGGAAGTCCCAAATGGGGCTTCTTTTTTGCTATAGTGCGGGTTTTCATTTTTTATACATTGTTCCATGAGTATACTGAATGGATTTGTGAAGTAGTCAACAATTGCCGATTTTTCAACAGGGTCAAGGCTTATAGACTTTACAAACATCCAAACAATTTTGCGTTTTTGATGTAAATTTTTAGGTGATAACAGAGCTTTAATAATGCTGGCTTGCTTTTTGTACTCACCAAAAGTTGGAACTTTTTGCAAAATTGGTTGACTGCATGCCTGTAACTCTCTTTCTATTACTTCTTTTTGTTGGTTTACTTGTTCTAATTCTTTTGAGATAGCTTTTATTGCAAGTTCATTACCTGTTAAAGCTATTGTTGTTAGAGATTTTAATAAAGCTTTAGATTCTTTTTCTTTATCTTTGATTGCTTTTTCAAGCAATTCTTTATTATTTTTACTGCTGGTATTTTTATTAAATTCTTTCAAAAACTGATTATAGGTTTTGTCTAAAACTTTTTCGTTAAAAAATTCTTTTATATCTTCAATAATTTTTTCTTCTAACCAATCGGAAGGAATTGAAAAATAATTACTTCCACAAGCTTTTTTGCCGTTTGTGTTATATTTTCCGCAAGCGTATAAATTACCCGAAGAAATAATTTTATGACCGCAACTTTTACAAGTGAATCTTTCTGGTTGACTGGTTAAGAGTTTATCATTATTTGAATTACAACTATGTATTTTACCGCTAATTCTTCTTCGAGACTTAGCAAGCTGGTTTAAAGCTTCAAATTCATCAGGTGTTAATAATGCAGGATGAGCTTTTTCAATCTGTATCCATTCAGATTTATCTTTAATTCTACCGCCACCATTGCGGGCATATTGTCTTTTATTGTAAATGCTTATACCAATTAAAGCTAAATTCTTTTCGGCTTCATATAGGCATGTTGTTGCCCAATGCTTGCCTCTTGGAGCGGGTATTTCTAATTCATTCAAAACATCCCTTGCTTTATCAAGCCCTAATTGTCGATTTAATCTAAGTTCTATAAAGAAATATCTTGACCATTCCCATATTGTTTTAGTAACTTCTTTACCTTCTACTAAAGTAGTGTGAATATTATCATTTTCAACCCAAATGGTTTTTCTAATGTCATCACCGTATTTATCAGAACCGACAACAACTCTTTTTGCTTTTAACCAGAATGGAGGAGCACCGCCATTTTTAAATGCATAATTTGTTTCTTGGTCTCTTGTTATTGCATTCTCAAGGCAACCTCTTAAAGTATCTGAACCAACTTTACGACTGTATGCTTCAGCAACCATTTCTTGAATACCATCTTGCCAAAATCCGCTGTCGCTGTCTGGGTCTTCAATGTCTCCGCTTACAAAACGTAACTTTATATTATGTCTTATTAATTTATTTTTGTATGATTGAGATCGTTTACGGTTTCTGCAAAATCTTTCTTGACTAAAATCTATGAAATATTTTATATAGGGATTGTTGCAGGCTTCATTAATTGCTTCTTCAAATAAAGACCAATCTGCTCTATCAGAATATGCCGAACGGGCTTCTTCTTCAATAAACCATTTAATTTCATCAGGTTTGATATTTAATTTCAAAGCAAATTTTTCAATTTCAGATTTTTGACTGTTAAGACTATTTTTAATTTCGTCTGAATCACCTTTTGAAACCCTGCAATGCCCGATAGCTTTATATTTCATAGTTTAACCCTTTATAGTTAGCTTCTGTAAAATTTCATAGTTTCATAAATTTTTATATAAATATTTTTTCTATTTTCAGTAAATAAATGAAATTTATTGGAATTTAATAAATCAGGCAGTTGTTTATAAACTTCATTTAAAATAGCAGGTCTAAATTTTTTAATTTTGTTATTTACAGATATTTTTTCATCTTTTGTATATTTATTGTCATTCCATAAATTCAAATCTTTTAATAAGTAAGAAACATAACAAGATTTACAACCAAAAGCCGAAGCTAATTCAGCAGAAATCATTGTATAAACTGCATCAGCTGGAATTTTATCAGAACTTACTCTTACAACATCTGCTTGTTCGGGATTATCTGCATAAGCTAAATAGGCTTCATCTTCATTGCCCATCATTTTATTTTGAAAATGTGGAATTGCTTTTTCAAAAGCACCTAACAATCGATCACTTTTTTCAGAAAGTAATTTATTTGCCTCTATAACAGGTTCCATTTCTTCTCTAATCATTGCTTTAAGTTCTAATTCTGGAGATATAAATTTCAATTGACCTGTTTTTTTATCGGCTGAATTTTTAATTTCTTCTTCTGTTAAAATCTTATTTTCTTGCTTTAATTCAAATAACTTGGGTTGTTCAGGTTTTTTATCCATGTTTAGCCTCCCTTTCATCTTCATCATCTAAAATATCTTCAAGGTAAATGTTTAATGATTTTTGAAGGATTTTTTCAATTTTTTTCTTTTGAATATCATTAAATTTATATTCATTAAAGTAAGTATTTAAAAAACTATCGACAGATGATTGTTCTTTAGGAACTTCTTGTAAGTCCTCATAAAACCAGCTTATTGGTTTATTAAATAGTTTTGCAAATTTAGGAAGTTCTTTTTCTGCATCAACTTTTCTTGCATTTTTTTCTATAAGGCTTATTTTGCCTTGGTCAAGGTTAAGAGCTGAAGCAACTGTTTTTTGTTCAAGTCCTGCTTCTTCTCTAGCTTGTTTCAGTTTTTCTCCAAGATTAAACATTTTCATGTCTCCATATAACTTATCATATTTTCATATAATCATATATGATTATCACTTGCATGTCAATACAAAAAATGATATAACAATATATGAAAATCGTATATTAGATTAATAAGGATGAAAACTTATGCAATTGAATGAAATTATCTCGACAGAAGAAGCCTCGAAAATCTTATATGTAACACCCTATACAGTTAGGGAATACATTAAAAGAGGATTATTGAAAGCTACAAAAATCGGTAAAAGGTACCTAATTCGCAAAAGCGAAGTATTTAAATTATTGGAGGATTTAGTTTAAAAATGAAAAAGCAGGCTAAATTTATTAAGACCTATTCAGAAACGCCATGCCTGCCATCTGAAGAATTTTGGGAAGGATACAGGGCATTGATTAGCATTTTAGTTTCACATTACAAAGAGGAGAATTTAAAATGAAGCAAAAATTTTATCCTGACAATGAAGGGACAGAAAATCAACTGGAATTATTATTAAAAACTTTGAAGGAGTTTAAAAATGGCTAGAAAATACAATACAAGGATAATAAGACTTAATTATTCTTACACAATTCAAGAAATATCTAACTTATATGGAAATCACATAAGGACTGTAAGAGCTTGGATTAAAGAAGGATTGCCAAAGATAGAAGGTCTTTATCCTTATCTTGTAAAGGGAAGAGAGTTAAAAGAATTTTTATCCAAGAGGCAGTTAAAGCAAAAAGTTAAATTAGAAGCGGGTCAATTTTATTGCACTAAATGCAAAACCGCAAGAAATGCTCAAAATAATCAAGTAAAGCTTGTTTATTCTGGTAAAACAATCGGCAAAGGGATTAAGGATTTTACTATTCAGGGGATTTGTGAGATTTGCGGGACTAAAACAAATCGTTTTTCTAATGAAAATAAACTTGATGAAGTAAAGCAAACCTTTGTTATTACTGAGATTATAGGGGCTTAAAAGATGCAAAATATTGAAATTGATAAAATTACTATTAATAAGCGAAAACGGTCTAGTAAAGACATTAAAGAACTTGCTGAAAGTATTAAAAAGATAGGCTTATTAAATCCAATTACATTAAATAAAGATTTGGTATTAATAGCAGGATTTCACAGGTTGCAGGCATGCAAGCAGCTTGATTGGAAAGATATTCCCGCAACAATAATTGATGCCGATAATTTAACGGCTGAACTAGCTGAAATTGATGAAAACCTAATTAGAACATCTTTAACAGCTTTAGAAAATGCCGAACAACTCAAAAGACGCAAAGAGATTTATGAGCTTTTACACCCAGAAAGTAAGGCAGAAGAACAACGAAAAAAAGGTTTGAATGTCAGTAACGAAAAAATTTCGCAACTGAATAAAACAAAAACTTTTGTTGAAGATACTGCTAAAAAAATCGGTAAAAGTCCCCGCTCTGTCCAGCAGGATATTCAAATTGCAAATAATATTTCTGAAGAGGTAAAGCAAGAAATTAAAGGGACTGAAATTGAAAATAAAAAAACGGTTCTTTTAGAAATTGCTAAACAGCCAGCAGAACAACAAAAAAAGTTTGTTGAAAAGGTTATAAGCGGGCAACCTACAAAAGAAACTGAAATTCATATTTCAGTTGAAATTTATGAAAAAGTCAAACTCGCTCTTGATGAAGCTGAATATGAGCTTGATTTAATCAAAAAAGAAAATCAAGAATTAAAAGCCAAAATTAAAGAGCTTGAAAAACAGTTAAGCAAAGATAATACGGAGGTTATTAAGAATGACTTAATTGAAGATGAAAAAATTGATTATGCAAACAGAAAAGTTCTTGTTGATAATGAATGGCTTCAATTACCGCCTGCATACGATATGACAGGCAAGAAACATGAGCAAATGTACTGGATAGCCAACAATTACAACAAGAACAAACAAAAAGAGAGCTAAATTAGCCCTCGAAAATTAATTTCTAAATTCATTCTAACACTAAATTTCAAAAGATAAAGACCTGAAATTTAAGCCACTACAAAGAGCATTAAACAAGTTTTAAAACGCTCTCTTGTATATGTATAAGTAAAAATTACAGAAAGACGGTATAAAAATGTTAAAAGTAAACGCTAAAAACGAAAAAATGAAAAGATTATTTGAAAAATACTGCAAATATTCAAAAGGTTATTCTGAAAAATCAATAAATCTGTATTTTAAAGCAATTTATGCTTATGAAGAGTTTACAAAATTTGAATGTTTTTCAAAGTTTAATGATGATTCGGCAATTGAATTTAGGGAATCGCTTATAAATTCAGAAAACAAGCGGGCATTGAGTACGGTTTATGATTACCTAAGATATTTAAAAGTCTTCTTTATCTGGTTATCAAATCAACAGGGTTATAAAAAGCCAATAAACAAAGAGCATATCGAATGTTTAAGGCTTTCAAGAGAGCAAACTGAAATGGCTTTAGCTCCGCAACGTGAGAGATACCCGACTTTAGAAATCGTTCAAAAAGTTGTCCATTCCATTCCTGTAAATTCTGAACTTGATTTAAGGGATAGGGCATTAATAAGCTTTACTCTCTTATCAGGAATGAGGGACAACGCAATAATCACGCTCCCTATAAAGTGTTTTGATGTGAATAGTTTGGAGGTTTATCACGATGTTAAAGCAGGGGTTAAATCAAAATTTGGTAAAACTCATCAAACTTATATTTTCCCTTTTGATGACAGGATGCTTGATTATGTTATTAATTGGTACAATTATTTAGTAAAAGAAAAATTGTATTCGCTCGATGCTCCGCTATTTCCCCGCAATAAAGTTGAACAAGCCGAAAATTCAAAATCTTTTATCTGTAAAACTTTCGAGCCTGATTTTTGGAAAACTACAACCCCGATAACAGAAATTTTCAAAGAACGCTTTGAACAGACTGGCTTGGAATACTATTCACCCCATACCTTCAGGCATTTAGCCAATCATTTGACTAAAAAGGCTTGTAGGTCAATTGAGGAATTTCAGGCAGTAAGTCAAAATTTCGGACATCAAAACATGGGAACAACTTTTTCTAACTACGGCAAACTCCCAGCTTATCAGGTTAAAGATGTTATCTCTGGACTTGATTTTTCAGGCAAAAAGAAAAAGATAAGTCCCGATAAACTACAAAAGTTGCTGGAGATGATTGAAGCTTAATTACCCATTTTATTCATCATATTAGCCCATTTTTCACGATGGGCTTTTTTCTCTTCATTTGATAAATTAATGTATCTTAATTCAGCCTCAGTAAGTTTTTTACTTTCTTTTTCGAACCATTTTTGTTCTTCTTCAGTAAGTTTCATAATTTATTCCTATTTTATTAATTACTGATAAAAAGGTTAAAATCACTTTCTTTCTTCAAATTGGATTCCATTATCATTATCATATGACTTATTATGATCGTTTTTGCCTTCCCATATTTCATCAGGAATGCCAAAAGGAAAAGCTTTGCAGTTTTTTATTTTCTCTCCTTTATTTGCAAATCTACAAATAATGCAGGAAGACAACGGATTGAAATATAAAATGTTGTCATCTAATAAATATTCTTGATTATTTATATCACTGTCCATAAATGGTTTAGCTTTCCATTTTTGCTCTTAGATTTTCAAACTTTTTCTTTATTATTTCTTTTTCCTCTTCTGGCAAGGCATCAAACTTTAACTGGGCATCTACCATTTTTTTAGCCCAATCAGGTAAATCTTCATATTTTTCTATTTTTTGATTTGTTTTGTTTTTCATTGCTTTGCCCTGACATAAAAGGTTTTGCCGACTCTGTCAATATGTTCTTTTAAATCTTGATTTTCAATTGTTTTATAGTCGGTTATATCGTATTTGTAAGGGGTTGGCAGCTCGTCAATTTCGCCATTAATTTTTGATAATAAACGAAAATCTATGTTTCCATACAGAGCAAAATCGATGTCAGAGCCTTTTCGGTAATTCCCTTTGGCTCTTGAACCATAAATTTTAACTTCTTCAATTTCATTAAATTTTGAGAAAAAGTTTTTCAGTATAGTAATGGTTTTACCGGTTAGTCCAAATTCCATTTACAGGTTTCCTTTTAAATAGTTATAAACCTGTTCTATTGCTAAAGAATATTTGTCTTTTATTTCATTGACAACTATATTTGCCTTTTCTTCATCATAAGCATGAGCGGTTAAATTCCTGTCATCAAGCATTTTAATCCAAATGTCCCCATCTTCTATAATTTCACGAGCAAATGCTTCTTTCAGCACTTCTCTTGGGAAATTAGTTTTAATTCCCTGAATATCAAGAAAATCTTTCATAGTATTCCAAGAAAGTTCAAAAACCATCTCATACGCTTGTATTATCGCCATTTTGTAGATTATGTTATCTTGATTTGCTCTCAAAGCGTTTAATGTTAACTTGAAATTATTATAAGCCTTATCAAAGTTCTGAAACCGCTGTCTCCATCTTATATCATCCATCTTATCCACCTTATAATTTTATTTTTCTTATTATACTATATCCGCTTCCGTTTGCTCCTGCTATTATGAATAGAGTTTTAAGCATTTAAAAACTTATTTATTCTGTAATTAAAATCATTATATTATAAAATTTAAACTTAATTTACACAAAATTATTTTTGGATTGGGACATTATCCATCTTTTTATTAATTCATAATTTTTTCTTTAAAAGTATCTTCAAAGTTTTTTAAAACTTCATTTGAATCAAATTTATTATAAAAAGGCAATCCAATTAACTTAAACTGCTTATTTTCTGCGTTTATCAATGGTAATTCATTAACAGGTAATAAAAATTCTTTTTCTTTCCATTCATCCATTTTAATTAATTGTCCGCCTTTTGGTTCAATAAATATTTGATAATTTAATCCGCCATCTTTATTTTGCATAAATAAAAGAAAATCAGGTTCAAAACCTTTACCATTTTTAAAGTTGTAAACCTTACATAAGTTTTGATTTCTTATTAAATAAACTTCATTGTATTTTGCTTTTAACTTTTCGATTGAATCACTAATAAATCTAATTAAAGATTTTTCTTCACTATTTCCAAAGAAGTCATCAAATATATACCAGTCATTATTTTTCAGATTTACACATAATGAATTATCGGCTTCATAAATTGAATGTCCTTCTCCGTTTGTATCAGATACAATAGAGCTTTTTTGGTATTTTTGTATATAGTAACCTTCTTCCGTTAATACTTTTTTAATCTTGCTTTTTAAAGCAACTGCCTCAAATTCTTTGCTTCCTTCATACTCAAAAGAATTTTTATTTATTTTTTTTTCAACTTCTGCTAAGACCCTATTTAATATTTCAAGTTGTTCTTTCTTTGGTAAGGTCTTTAAATCATAAGTTTTGGGTATGTTTGTAAGTTTAATTGAAATTGTCATAAATTCTTCAATAAAATCCTCAATGCTCTCATAGCAAGGTATTTTGGACTTCAAATTATTAAAAAAATAAAAACTATTCAAATTTATTGCTTTTCGGAGTATTTTTTTATCAATAAACATTTTTTTAGTATTTATTTCTTCAATTTCTATTGATTCTTCTATGTTTAAAGCCAATTCTGATTTAATTTTTTTTGTATTAATCTTTTCATCAAAAGAACTATCGACTCCATAATCTTTTAAAGATGTTATTTTTGTTAAATCTTTTTTAATTTGTTGATTTTCAAGCAATAAAGCATTTTTATAAACATCAGTGTTTTTGAAATTATCTTTTAATTTAACTTTTTTCTCGATAATTTCATTATCCTGCAAGCCTTCTTTTATCAATGTTTCTTTTAATGAATTGATATAAGTATTATTTTCTTTACTGTGATAATAAAATTCTTCCAAACTTCTCAAATCATTGTTTATATCTTTATCGAATTTTCTTTGATATTTTTCTTGAGAAGGCTCTGTTTTATGTGGAAAATAACGGCAACCACGCCCGATTAATTGTACATCGCTGGTAACTGTCTTGTTTGAATTAGACTCATCAAGCCGTACAATATCAAACAAATTAAGAACATCCCAACCCTCATTGAGCATATTTACTGTAAAAATAAGCCTTACGTTATTGTTTTCAAGATTATTTAATTCATCAAGTTGTTTTTGTTTGTTTATATCGCTGTCATTGCTTTTAGAATTAACTATTCTGATGTTTTCTTCAATATAGTTTACTTTTAAAGCATTGACTATGCCGTCAAAAGAAATACCCGATTTTTCAAAATAATCAAATGCTTTTTTAACTCTTTCATCTTCAAGACTTGCAATAGTTTCAATATTTGCAACTGCTAATTGTTTTATAAAGGTCAAAAAGTCTGTTTTGTCAATTTCGGATTGTGCAATAGTTTTTGATTTTATTAATACAACTGGTTTTAATGGTACTTTGTTTTCTTGAGCAACTGTTTCTCTGTAATAGCTCATTAATAATGCAAGCAAAATTCTTTCATCTCGATTAAGTTCGGATTTAATTAAATAAATGTCTTTTGAATATTTATCTTCTCTAAATTCTTTTAAGCCGTATTTTTTAATAATTTTATCTTCGTATTTTGCTTTTATATATTGATTTTCAATTGCAATAGTTGCAGTATATTCAAGTAAGACATTTTCAGTATGAGCTATTAAAACCTTTTTAACGGTACTTTCCCAGCTTATAATTTCATCATCCGTTTTTAGTTGCCTGTTATTTGAAGTATCACTGTTTAAATGGTGTGCTTCATCGGCAAGCATAACAATTTTTTCATCCATTAAAGAATCAAGCGTAACAGCATTTTCTCTAGGGTCGTTAATTTGACTGTGAAGCCCGTGAATAGTCGTAAACATAATATTTATGTCTTTGTTGCTTGCTTCGTTAAAATTATTCACTTCTCTGATTTTAACAGGCTGAGAATTAAAAATTAATTGTCTGTTAAATAAATATTTTTTTGAATTTTCGTTTAAAAAATTATCTCTTGTTTTATTTAAAATTACGTTTTGATGAACGAAAAAGATAAAATTTCTATATCCTTTTTCATAAAGATAAAGAATATTTTGAGCCATAAGCAAGGTTTTTCCGCTACCTGTTGCCATATTAAAAAGCAAATGAACAGGCTTGTTTTCAAAATAAATATCTTTTTCTTTAAATACATATTGCAAACGGGCTATTGCATCAATCTGATAAGGTCTGAGTTCAAAATTTTGGCTCAATCCTTTTGTGTTGAATTGAGGTGTTTCAACAATTTCAGCTTTAATTTTTCCAATATCTTTAGCTGTTCTTCTAGCTTCAAGTTCTTCATACAAAAACGCCATTATTTGCCCTCGTAAAATGACTTATTAAAAGCCTTTTCTTCTTGTGTGAAAGTGTATTTGCTGTCTTCTATTTCAGAATAATTAATATATAAGTGGTTTTTGTCCAAGATTTTTTTTAATACCTGTTTTTTATCCTCAAGTGATAAATTATTAAATTCATCACCGTTTTTGATAAATGCTTCATCTTCAACTTCGTATCTGATAACGGCATTGTCTAAAATCTCTTGTTTAAGCTCTAAAAGCATTTCATCGTTTTTGGCATCGTCAATTATTTTCATATACTTACTGTTTTCTTCCGCAAGCTCGCAATATATAAAGCTTCCGCCACCGTTCCAATTAACAGATTTTGAAATCCCGCTTTGTTCGCCTTCTAAAACATTAAAAAGACGTTGTAAAGGGTCATTATTTCCGTAATGTAATTGTTCAATCCCTATCCATTGCCTTTTCATTTTATGTGAAACTGAAACGGTCGTTCCACTCCCTACAAAAAAATCTAAAACTATATCGTTTTGTTCAAAAGATGTTAATTTTATTATTCTTTCAATCAATTTTTCAGGTTTTTTCCCGAATCTAAGAGAAACACCACCCTCATTAGATAAATTATTTATTCCAATATCTGTCCAAATATCGCCTATTATTGATACAGGCGTTTTTTTTCCTTCTATTATTTGTATTTTTTCAATTGCAAAATTTACATCTTCACCTTTGTATGCAAAATTAATTTTATCTTCTTTTACAATTTTAGAAAATTTGTCAAAAGGTAAATTTGAATAATTTGCACTTCTGTTTATCGATGTTCTAAAAATTAAATCGGCATTTTCTAAGTTGAATTTTAATACATCTTTAGGTTTTTCTTTATCAATATTATATTTTTCATAAGCCTGATTAAGTGTAATAACATTCCATTTTTCACATTCATTATCATTATAATTATTTTTTAAAATAAAAGAGTTGTATCTATCAAAGGCTTCATTCCATGCTACAGGAATAAATACAGGATTTAATTTGATGTTATTTTTATTTTTTGAATACATTAAAATATGTTCTTTAATTTTAGGTATTTTCTTGTCTTTATGAGCCATTTTAGTACCACTTAAATGACTCATTTTAACTGTTATGCTTGTTTCAAAATTTTCTCTGCCAAAAATTTCATCGCATAAAATCTTTAAATAGGAAAATTCGTTATCATTAATTTGAATAAAAATAAATCCATTTTCATGTAAAAGTTTTTGAGCAATTTCTAATCTGTTTTTCATAAATACAAGCCAAGAAGAATGATTAAATTTATCATTATATTGAAAACTATCTTCTTCGGTATTATAAGGAGGGTCGATGTAAATGAGTTTTATTTGTCCTTCATATCTTTCAACTAAGCTATGCAAGGCTAACAAGTTATTGCCTTTTATCAAAAGATTGTCGTTTTCGGCAAATTCCAACGGTTTTTCTTCCTTCATCGGGAATAATTCGCCTTGACCTTCTTTTGAATACTTAATAATATTCTTAAACGCTTTAGCACTTAAAAGCCTGTCTATTTCATCATTTGCAAATGTTTCATTATAAAACACTTCTTTCATTTTTTGTTCTTCTTTAGTTTGTCCGCCTTCTAAAACACAATCTTTGTAAGGAAAATCAAGCACAACATCTTTTGACTTTTTCAATAATTCCCCGTTATGTGAAAGCCCGATATAATCCATGTAACTTGTATAAGAAGAAGGCAAAAATTCTTTGTGTGCAATAGTTTTTATGAATTTATCTCTTAAAAAAACTAAATTATCACCGATTTTTTTGAAATAAACTTTTTTCAAAGAATCGTTTTTTAAAAGCACATCAAGCAAAGTTGAAAGATTAGAAGATTCTTTACTTTCATCAAGTGCATAATTCAAAATATTTTGTTTTAAAATATTGCCTTCTTCATCAAAGAAAAAATCAATTTTTTGAAGCTCTTGCTCTAATACTTTGTAGGTATTTCTCATATCCTTCATAAATTCAAAACTCCACTCAGAAATCACTTTTTTTTAAAAAACCTGTACTAAATATTTATTATTATCTTTAAACAGCAATTTATCATAAAAAAGTATCATTTGATACGGTTTCATAAATCATTTTCTTTTCGTATGTTTACAAAGGAGGATTTATGGAATCTACTAAAAAGCTTTTAGGACTTAGAATAAAAGAATTAAGAAAAGCAAAAAAGCTTTCGCAGTTTCAACTTGCAGAAATAATTGATACAGATTCAAAACATTTATGTAGAGTAGAAAATGGCGGTTCTTATCCTTCTTTTGACCTTCTTGAAAAAATCTCAATAGCTCTAAACGTAGAATTAAAAGAGTTTTTCATTTTCTCTCACTTGCAAAATAAAGATTCTGTTATTACGGAAGTTGATAATTTAATGAAAGACTCCGATGAAAAACAATTACAGCTTATTTATAAACTGATTAAAAATGTTATATTATAGATTTTATAAACTTATTAATGAATGAACTCAAATTCTTTCATAAAGCATCAAGGGTTTTTGGGCATAGCCCTGCTTTTCATACCGATTAGTTTTCTTAATTATCTTCTTCTTTAATAGCTTTGAAATATAGTAATAGGCTAGCTTTCGACTGTCATCACCCAAACAATTTTCCATTGACCTGACAGAAAAGGTCAAATTTTGCTCTAAAAACTTTTCAAGCTTCTCCCGAAAGTCTCTATTAGTGCGGGTTTTATTTTTCCATGAATATACTCTTATAGTCCCCGCAACCAATCAGAGAGAGACTTTCAGAAAATGGAAGTCTCTCATTTTTTAAAAAAGTGGCAAAAAAGTGGCTGTAAACGGACACTTCAAATGAGATTTAATGACAGGTGAAACGAGAATTTCTGTCAATTCAAACTGGAATTTTGAAGACTTTTCTCAAACCTCCTGATAATTTTTCTCGGTTTAGGATAGAAATTAAATTGTGAACTTTTGATTCCTTTTTTAAACTTATGTGTTTTTCTTAAAATTATACTCTTTACTGATGTACTCAATAATTTTTTAATATTAACTTGCTTAGAATTATTGGGTAATATAATGGAGTATAATTATGAGAAATAGATTATTATTGGTTTTAAGCATACTTTTACTTTCTATAAGTCAAGTAAATGCGCAAGGCGGACCTCCATGGGCAGGACAAAGCAATCAGCCTCCAAGAATGATGCAAAGGCTAGGACCAGCTGACGCTAATTATGACCTTCGTTTTATGGATATAATGATAAGACATAAACAACATGGAACTATGATGGCTCAAGATGCATTGCAAAAGTCCAAACGATCTGAAATAAGAAATATGACACAAAAAATTATTAACGAAAATAATGCTGATATCCAGCAGATGCAGACTTGGCGGAAACAATGGTACAATAAGTAAATTTAGGTAATTAAGTCTGAGGATTCTTGATTTGAAGATAAAAAATATAAACGCAATTCTGTATAGATCAATGAAAATATCAGGATGGATACTCCTGTTGATGATAATCATATATTTTATAAGTGGTTATGCCCTTGCACGTGAGTACGGATTTGACAGACTTATGAGTCATAAAGAGGCTTGGAAATGGCATAGCCTTTTAGCAATACCTTTTTTAACAGTGCTGATTATTCATATTTTTCCTGTTTTTTACTTTGCATCCAAAGATCCGAAAAATTTCTGGAAAAAACTTTTCTGGTAAATTTCGGCGATCTGCGAAAATTACGAAGGAATTTTCGTGTATGCATTTATATGAATAGCATATTATTCAAATATTTCTATCAATTTATTGAATACATCTATATTATTGACTACTACGATTTCTAATTTATTTATAGCTCTTGTTATTTGTTGAAAAAACATGTTGAAAGCTGCATAAGGAATTCCATCCATTTTATAAGCTTTTAATTTGTTACCATTATAATAAAAATGTTCGCCTAAAACTACAATAACATTTTCGAATTCTTGCCCAATAACTTCATGCGAGTTTCCTATTTTTTTAGGATTCCAACAGGCGGAATCGGCATATCGATTTTTATAGAACATGCTTGGGGTATATGAAATATAAGAGTAATCATTTCTTGTAGAAATATATCTATTAGCATCATCTATTGTGGCGAAATAAACTATATCTATATTTTGATCGGATATTTTTAGGGTTTGTTTTTTACCTAAATCTAGCATAATTTTTATAAAACTAGATAATTCCTTATTGGTTCTTATTTTACTATTTAATTTAAACTTTATTATTTTTTCTGAGGTTAGTGAATTAATAATTTTACCTTCACCCCCGCTCAATGTCTGTTTTTCGTCTCCACACATTATGAGAACAGTTTTACTTGGTTTAATATAATCTCGGATCATCTCCCAAAACTGCTTTTCATTAATTCGCTGAATTTCATCAATTATTAAAATCGCAGGACATTTATCATTAAATAAACTTTCCCAATGCTTTATTGGTTGAATATTCCATCCAAATTTTTCTTTTAGTTCGTTATGACCAGCATTTAATTTAGCACAATGAATAAGACCAACTTTATATCCTTCTTCCATATATTTTTTAGCAATATGATATGTTAATAATGTTTTACCACTACCTGCTTCACCTGTAAGAAAGAAGTATTTACCGCCATTTTTAGATTCGGTCAGAAGACTTTTTTCTATCTCTTCCTGCTCTTGCGTTAAAAAATATTCGCCCCTTATAAATTCTGCTGTCTTTCTAAATGGCGATATTAAATAATTACATGGATTAAATAGCTCATTTAAATTTGCTTCATAAAAATTTTCATCATCACTGCATTGATTCTTAATTATTTGAATGAGTTCCTGATAATCTGCTTGGATTAATTCATGGCTTTCATTCAAGGTGTAAATTGCGTTTTCTTTTTCGATATAAATAAACAATTTTATTTCTTTGTCTAAAAATTTTAAATAATAATTGTTTCTTAAAGCTTGTTGTTTTATTTTGTCTTTTACAGCTTCTCTTTTATATTCAATATTTAATACAGTGAATTCACTTATTCTAAGTAAATCAAATTCCTTCCCAATTTGCGGTATTTTATAACCTATGTAAAAGCTATTAAGATCTTTTAAAGTTAGACTAGAATCTATATTTTCTAAAGTTGTAATCAAACTTTTTAAGGGATTTAATTCTTTGTTTTTTATTTTTAATTCATAGTCTTTGCCACCTAAATAATTCATATATTCAGGCGGAATATTAGTACTTCCATTTTTATCATATATTTCAAGCAAGCTTTTTAAATTTACTACCTTCATTCTCAAATTTCCAGTTAAATTTATTTATATATTATTATCTTAATAATAATTTTTTCTAAATCCTGAGCAAGTCTGTTAACAATTGGTGTATCAAGACTTAAAAGAGAAAGAAATATTCTTGGCAATTTCTCTACCCCACATGCTTTCCTTGCCAGATGACTTTGCCGATTATCTGAACATTGTCATTTTTTAAATCGACTTCATACGGCTGATAAATTGGGTTATCGCTCATTACTTTAAGCCTGTTATTAGGCAGGCACTGAATTCTCTTTACAATAAGAGTTTCATCCACTCTTAAAACATAAACTCCATCTTGAGGCATGTTTTTGGAATGATCAATTAAAAGAAGATCGCCGTCATTTATAAAAGGCAGCATTGAATCACCTGATGCAGTAATTGCGAATATCGACTTTGAAATGTAGCCGAGAATCTTTCTCAATGTTGCCTGATCAAAAGCAACCAGATATTCAAATGTTTCTGCTTCAACGTAAACTCCACCACCTGCTGCAGCTTTTACATCAAATTTTGGAATATAAACCAAGTTTTCTTTTTTTTCGGAAGGTATTTTCTTAATTCCAGTTTCTTTATCTTCTTCAAGAAACATAGGCCATTCATTCTTGAAAAGCCAATTGGGATTTACATTGTATCTCTCAACAAGCTTGATTAAAAAATCATAACCGACTCCAAAGCGTTCTTTTTCATAATCTCTAAGAGTTCGCTCTGTCGTTCCCAATTCTTTAGCCATATCAATCTGGCTAAGTTCCAGTGACTTTCTGACTTTTTTAATTTTGTATCCAATGCCGTCCATAAAATTTACCTTCTTTAATTAAAGGATTGACATTAGGAAATTAATTTCCTATAATCTACATAAAGTTTCCTAATATAATTTTATTTAATTCTATCATAAATCAGGTTAATTTGCACATGAATTAGCTTTCTTTTACGTCAAATTTTGACGTGGGTTTCAGGATAATAATTTCCTTAAAGCACTATTTACAAGAATTAGTCTGGGGTAATAACAGAGTGGAATGCATCGAAAAAAATCTTAATATTTGGATAACGGAAGATGAGGCATCTGATCTTGTGGGTATTAAACCTGAAACTCTGCGGAAAAACTGTTCTTCAGGCAAGTATATTTTTAAGGTTTCAAAAAGAAAAAATAAGCATATTTACAAAATCCTTCTTTCATCCTTGCCTGCTGAAATTCAGGATAAATATTCTAATATAAACAATGACCTTGCTGAAGGTTTAATGGCATATAACTCAGCTCCTGATTGGGTAAAAAGACAGGCTGATAAATATATCTTGATAATAAGAGCCTGTGATTCATTAAAAGTAAAAGTTCAGGAAGCTAGTTTTTTCTCAAAAGTATCGGAAGAAGTAGATAATCCATAAACGTCATCCTGCAAATTGAACTTCACATCTCCGAGAGAGCCTCCACATTTGTGCCTAAGAATTGATAA
>JAQVCB010000176.1 GCA_028689995.1 Candidatus Gastranaerophilales bacterium | reverse complement strand
TAGAGGTACTGTTCTTATAAATTTTCCATACCTGAATTCACTTCTGTAAACATTTTTAGCTTCTTCTTCTTTTTTCTCTTCTGTTTCAGCACGGACGGTTATATAATTTTCGCTGACTTCAACATCGATATCGTCTTTGTTTATACCGGGAAATTCTGCTTTTAACTCGAAATTGCTGTCTTTTTCATTAAGTTCAATTGCAGGTTTCCAGTTCATCATTTTTCTGCCGGTTTCTGGTTCTACAATGCCAAGATCACTAAATGCATTTTCTATCATTCGATTCATTTCTTCCTGAAAGTCCTGAATTGAGTATTCGGGTCTTCTTACCTTAATATGATGCATAATGTCCTCCTTTTCCAGCCTGAATAAAATTAGCTTTAATCATTTTTTATTATTTTTAGATAAATTACTACCTACAAATTGCTATACTTTTATGTTTTCAGGATTTTAATTTTTATTTTTTATTATGTATAGTAAACGAACTCAATAATTCTGCATAAAAAATTGAACAAAAAATCCTCGCAATGACACATGAATATATGATGGTAAAATTCATGATTTTGAAGAGAAGGTCAAATTATTTATCAGTATGTATCAGACCACTACTCTTATTTGTAGCGGTATAAATCAATTTTTTATTCAGGCTTAAAAGTTTATCTTATTAGATATTCAATATTTTCACGCACAGTTCTTAATTCTGTTATGAAATTGTTGATTTAGGATCATTTTCAAAAGATTTCTTTTGAATCTTATACATCACCGCATCAACCAAAAGATTAAATGATTTAGTATTTTGAATTTCAGGAGAAAATTCTTTGATAATAGATTGTTTAACAATACCTTCAAGCTTTTCAAGTGAGTTCGTATTGGTTTTGTTTAAACCGGGACATAAAAAATCAATGTACTTTGAAGTAAGTTTAAAATCCTGAAGCTCCGTAAATAAGAACCACTTCAATTTTGGTCCAAAATTCATCAGCTTGTTTTTTAGCTTTGCACTTTTCTCTCTCATCTTAATTTACCTTATCCCTAAATACCCTCTAAAATAATTTTTTAATTTCCCAAATTTTTATTCTGAATGTATAAAAACATCAAATTGAAAATAATTAACACCTGAAATGAAAATTTTACAAAACTTAATCTGAGTGCGGATCATCTAAAACATCCTTTTTTTCAATGGGCAAATTTCTGTATGTTACAACAGTAACCAGGGTTTCCTCATCAACAGGCTGATTATAATTTCTGGACAGAAATGAAATAATCTCAAATTTGCTCCTTAATTGGTTTTTATTAAATAAAATTAGATTTTCAGGCAATTCTTTGATTTTAAAGAGTTTTAAATCATCTATTATCACAGCTTTTCGTATAATTTTATGATCGACCCTGATATCAACTATTTCATTATCTACAAAATAGCCGTTATTAAAATACAGATCCCCTATCCTTAATGCAATTCTAGGATTATCTGAGTCTTCATTTATGATTTCCTCATACAATTCCTGAGGCCAATTAATAGCTTTTGCCATAAGAATAAACCTTAGCCTGATAAATTATTTACATAATATTTAACTTTAACATAAAAAGTATTGTCGGAACTAATTCTTTACAATTAATTGATGTATCAGGACTTTTCAAGATATTTTCCTCTATTCACACTATGACAAAGAGTTATAAGTCAATTACAATTAAACTGGCTTGGTGTTTATAAAAATACAATATTTATTTAAAATATTGTATGATATAGAATACTCAGCCGGTATATAGTACGGTGATTTTAGAAGGAACAAGATGCGTATATTAATTTCCAATGATGACGGAATAAACGCTAAAGGGATTAGAACATTAGCTGAATGTCTTGCTTTTGAACATGATGTTTTTGTTGTTGCACCTGATCGGGAAAGAAGTGCGGCAGGTCACGCCTTAACACTTCATGATCCTCTGAGAATTGAAGAAGTTGATATGGGTATTGATGTTGCAAGAGCCTGGGCAACATCGGGAACTCCCGGTGACTGTATAAAATTAGGAATCAGCGCAATTTTAGATGAACCTCCTGATCTTATTATTTCAGGAATTAATCATGGACCTAATTTGGGAACAGACGTTCTTTATTCCGGTACGGTTAATGCGGCAATGGAAGGAGCGGTTCTCGGTTTTTCAAGCATTGCTATATCACTTGCCAGCAACGGAAATCATCATAATGCTGATTTTATCTATGCGGCAAATTTTATTCTTCGCTTTATTCCAAAGATAAAAGAAATAAGCTTTCCTAAAAAGACAATTTTAAATATTAATATACCTTCTATAGCATCCGATGACATCGGCGGCATTCAGATTACCCAACTTGGAACAAGAATGTACACTGATACATACGAAAAACGTACTGACCCGAGAGGAAGAACTTATTACTGGCTTGCAGGAGAAATTCTTGACAGTGCCGATGATGAAGGTACAGACATTACAGCTGTTAAGAATAATAGAATTTCTATCACTCCGATTACTTTTGAAATTACCAACAAAAACATAATGGCAGATTTAGAAGGCGCTTTTTGTGACGGCAAGTGCTCTTATAAGCCATGATAAATTAAAAATTATAATATATTCGTTAAAAAGATTTTTAATACTTTTGGGCATATTCACGTAGTTGTGGAATCAGGTCTGGGAACATTCTATCATGATGTCCCATATCAAGCATTTCCCGAATACAATTGTCGACAGAGTCAAGGTTATTTTTAATTTTATATAGCGCAGACATTATACCTGTTCTGTCCTGTCCTGCCATGCAATGTATAAAAACCTTTTTTCCTGTTTTTTTAGCTATTTTGATAATATTAAAAAATTTTCTGATATCTTCTTTTAAAGGACCATCTGCCGAAATAATGGGAATATTATCATAGTTCATCCCTAAATTTTCTACAATCTGCTTTTCATCAAATTTTAGTCCACGGACAAACAGGGTTCTAAAGTTTATGACAACACCGTAACCCTGCTCTTTTAACCATTTAAATTGAGATTCATTTTTAGGTTGAGCTCCCCTTGAAACATATTCATCAATTTCTTTAAAATTTGGAATACTTACCGAATTTTTATCGGTTGATTCTTTGAAGCTTACCGCTGAAATTTTATTATAGGGCGAAGTACGGTTAATAATAATCATATCTAATCCTTTGTTCTCACTCTATTAAATAAAGTCGGAACAAAGATAAAAGTTGTCAGTTAAAAAATATTTTTTATGTCCTGAATCATTGTATCAAGTTTATCCTGAGAATCAGTTTCAAAATAAATTCTGAACAGCGGTTCTGTGCCGCTTGGCCTTATTAACATCCAGCTGTCATCCTCAAAATAAAATTTGATTCCGTCAAGTTTGCTTACATTATTGAC
>JAQVCB010000175.1 GCA_028689995.1 Candidatus Gastranaerophilales bacterium | reverse complement strand
ATGCTTTCAAAATGTCCTATTGTTATGTTAGAACCAATTAAACCTCTTATTACAATCTCAGGAATTGCACTTATAACAGGATTTTTAAATGAATTGTAATAACTGGACATATTAGCAAGAAGCTTGCTAAATTCTTCACCCTGACATGTTTTTGATTTTTTGGAATCAAACAAAGAAAGTCCATTTATGCCACGTTCTCTAAGAACTTTATCAAGAGCTCTTTCATCATAAAGATACTGGGATTGCTTGCCTATTGAAATCTTAAAAAGCGGAGGTTGCGCAATATAAATAAAACCATTTTCAACAAGCGGTCTTGCATACCTAAAGAAAAATGTCAGAAGTAACGTTCTGATATGCGCTCCGTCAACGTCAGCATCTGTCATAATAATAATCTTGTGATAACGAAGTTTTGCAATATCAAATTCTTCATCATCTCTGCCTATTGTTATACCAAAAGCCTGTATTAAAGACTGTATTTCAGTATTATTATAAATTTTATCAATTCTGGCTCTTTCAACATTAAGTATTTTTCCTCTTAACGGTAAAATGGCCTGAAACATTCTATTTCTACCTTGCTTAGCACTACCACCCGCAGAATCACCCTCTACAATGTATATTTCACATTTATCAGCTTCTTTACTGCTACAATCAGATAATTTACCAGGCAATGTTGAATTTTCAAGCACACTTTTTCTTCTTGTAAGCTCTCTTGCTTTTCTGGCAGCTTCTCTTGCACGAGAAGACTGAAGGGATTTTTCGATGATTATTCTTCCAAATTTAGGATTAAAGTCAAGCCATTCCTGAATTTTTTCATAAACGACAGCATTAACTACGGTTTGTACTTCGCTGTTTCCAAGTTTTTGCTTTGTCTGACCTTCAAACTGAGGATCTCCAATTTTAACACTAACAATCGCGGTCAAGCCTTCTCTGACATCATCACCGCTCAAATTATCATCATTATCTTTTAAAATATTATTTTTTCTTGCATGGTCATTTATAACTCTTGTAAGAGCATTTTTAAGCCCTGCAAGATGGGTTCCGCCTTCATGGGTATTAATATTATTGGCAAAACTTAAAATTGTCTCACTGTAAGCATCTGTATACTGCAAAGCAACTTCAACAGTTATACCGTCTTTTATATGTTCAATATAGACAGTATCCGGAAAAAGTGCAACTCTGTTCTTATTTAAATATTCAACATAGCTGGCTATGCCGCCTTCATAATAGAATATTTCTTCTTTTTCTGTTTCATCGTCAATAAAAACAATCTTTAAACCTTTATTTAAGAAAGCCATTTCTCTTAAACGACCTGCAATGACTTCTCTGTCAATATGTGTAGTTTCCTTAAATATTTCAGGATCAGGCCAAAATGTAGTTTTTGTTCCTGTTTTTTCTGTTTCTCTAACTTTTAAAACAGCTGTATCAGGTTCGCCTCTAAGATAAGTCTGTTTGTGAACCCATCCTGCTCTTGAAACTTCAACAATAAATTTTTCTGAAAGAGCATTTACTACGGAAGCTCCAACGCCGTGAAGACCTCCAGATACTTTATATCCGCCATCACCAAACTTGCCACCGGCATGGAGCACTGTATGAACAATTTCAAGTGCTGATTTTCCTGAATCAGGTTTAATATCAACAGGAATACCCCTGCCATCATCTTTAACTGTAACACTGTTATCAGCATGTATGATAACTCTTATTTCTGAACAATAGCCTGCAAGAGCTTCATCCACTGAATTATCTACAACTTCATATACAAGATGATGGAGACCTCTTTGACTTGTTGATCCAATATACATACCGGGTCGCATTCTTACAGCTTCTAAACCTTCTAGCACACGTATATTTTCGGCATTATAATCTTTAGATTTGTTTTCTATCATTGTTTTTCTATTCCAATCTATTAAAACTTGTTTATATAACTTAATTAAAAGAACTTTTGTGATATCTAGTCTTCAGCCTTATCGGGCTTTCGCTTTTACAAAAATCGACCTTAAATTTCTGATTTTTTGCAAAAAATTTAAGTTTTGCAACGGTCTCATACAATTAATTATAACATGTATAAGGTTTTTAGACTAATTTTGAATTTTATACGAGTATATAACAAAAGACCGGATTAATAAATATACTAAGAATATTTTATCAATTAAGTTATAATTGGTAAGTAAACTTAGTCACAAAGAATAATAAATTAAGGAAACAGATTATGAATAATATGAAAATAGGTTTTATCGGTGCAGGAAATATGGGAAAAGCTATTATAAACGGCCTTATAAACTCAAATTTTATATCCGGAGAAAATATTTTAGCTGCTGAAATATCTGAACAAATTGCTGAAAGAATATCTTCAGAGTTAAAAATAACTGTATTTACCGATAATAAAGAACTTGTGAAAAAATCTGATATTATTGTTCTTTGTGTAAAACCGCATTTTATCCAATCTGTAATTGAGAATATCAAAGGTTGTCTGACAGAAAACAAACTCATAATTTCAATTGCAGCAGGAATAAGTACAGGTTTTATAGAAAAAATTATTGATAATAAAATTCCTGTAATCAGAGTTATGCCGAATACTCCAGCTCTTCTGGGAGAAGGCATGGCTGCAATTTGCAGAGGGCAGCATGTTTCTGATGAACAGATGAAATTCACGCTGGAACTTTTTTCAAAAATTGGAAGAAGTATAGAAATTCAGGAAAAACTTATTAATGCTGTTACGGGAATAAGCGGCAGCGGTCCTGCTTTTATATACACAATTATTGAAGCTCTGGCCGATGGCGGTGTTAAACTCGGACTTCCAAAAAATGTTGCTATTGAACTTGCAGCCCAGACAACACTTGGTGCAGCTAAAATGATTCTTGAAACAAATAAACACCCTTCTGTTTTAAAAGATGAAGTAACAACACCGGGAGGTACAACAATAGCAGGTCTTATGATTATGGAAGAATATAAAGTCAGATCAGCTCTGTCAAAAACTGTTCAAGAAACCGCCAGAGTAGCAGATGAACTTGGAAAATAAAATTTATTTACCTTCAGAAACATCATAAGCACGGCCCCACATAGCCTGGAATTCATCTTCGTTTCTTTCCCCGGGTTTTACAGAATTTAAAGTACCTGTTCCTTTTTTTCTATTTTCTTCGACTAATTTCATTCCTACAGAACTTTTCCAGAATATGGCAGGTAAGTCTCTATATATAAATTCTTCAAAATCCTTAGCATCTTTGGATGTTCGAACATCATCCTGAATAAATTTTTTGACATCTTCTTTAAGTTGTTCAAGTTTAAACTCAAAAATTCCCATTTTATTCTCTAATTCAATTTTTTCTTTTGATTGAACTTTTTTGACAGTTTCATTACCAAAAGAAACTTTATCTGCTTGTAAACCATACTGA
>JAQVCB010000174.1 GCA_028689995.1 Candidatus Gastranaerophilales bacterium | reverse complement strand
GCCGCCAAGCCATCAGTCATTACAACCCCTACCGTATCCAAAGTAGTTATATCCAAAACACATTTTACTTACCTCCGTGTATTTGCCTTATATTCCTTAAAACGAAATGTGCAACTGCTAAATTTAGAAGAATAAACATACATAGGCATCGATTCAAAAAAAAGACAATTTCTTGGAAATTGTCTCCTATACTTGAAGAGATGACTATGAATTCTATTTTATTAAAGTTTAGTTGTTTTCGGGCTCAGTAGTTATTATTAACAACAGCCTCTGCGCCGGAAACCCCATCCACGGAAACCCCAGCCGCCGCCGCAGCCGCCATAGCCCCCGCCACAGCCGCCAAGACCGCCAAGCCATCCGCGATTCCAACCCCCGCCGTATCCAAAGTAGTTAAATCCACAACACATTTTACTTACCTCCGTGTATGTACCTTATTCTTTTCATACTCATCATTGTATATTGAAGAAAATGAATTCTTTAAAATTAAATGCCTGTACTTTAAATTGTGTGTACCTGTCGAGTTAAACCCCCTTATCAACCCCCAATATATATTGTACTCCCGGCAATTTTTAAAACCATTCTTCATACTGATTTCATTTGGAGAGGAGCAGATTTGATTTTAATTGCCAGAGAGTATATAATTTAAATAATAATTAATAAATTATATAAAAAGACTAGAATGAATCATTCTTAACATTAAATAGTCTTCGAAAATCCTGACAAATACCGGCTGAAATTGCAGGTTTACTTCTTTTATTAATTTAGAAATTATGACTCTTAAAAACTCCCAATAACATCAGGTTATTTAGTCTTTAATTCACTATTAAGGCAAGAAATAAAGTTTTAAATGATAAATAAGCTATATTTTACAACTAAATCCATTTAAAATCTATAAATGGGGCTAATTTTGCTGAAAAAAAAGTAATAACATTTTCCAATATTAAACATCAAAACTTCAGCCTTTTCTTCAGAAACTATATTCCTTTAGAAGTTAAGCATGGGACAAACAAATTTTTGATTCTTTCCATTTCATTTCCGGCTCTGTTTTTCCATCCCTGATTAGATTTATGCAGTCTTTTTCAAATAAAATCCAGTCAAATTGAAAAAATATGATATTATAATTGTTAAGTATCATACTTCCATTATAACCTTAGTTCCCAAATATTAAGCGCATAGGTGTAGTAATGAAAATATGAGGGGTCACTTGACCATGATTATTAAATTCTGCTCCTAATATCATGTGCTTAAATTTAAGCGCATACTCCGATATCAAAAGACGTTTATGCGCCTAAAAATGCAGAGCTAAGGTTATAAATCTCGAACGAGTAGAAGAAAGACAGAAAAAGAACAAATAAAGAAACATGGAAAAATAAGGGTTTTAACCGCAATAACTACCAGGATAATCACACCAGCAGCTCTAAAAAAAAGATGTTTAGTTGTCAACTTATAAAAAGTAAGAACCAATAGCCACCAATTCAAGATATAAAGAATCCATGATTATCATTATATTTCGAAAAGATGGCTAGGGAAATAATTTCTTTTCAGTCTAAGTGGCTCTCAGTTTAAGTGGCTATTACTAACCTATTTTCACCAGCAGCCGATAATCCTGAGAGTTGTGCACTGATAAAAGTATGTTACCTGTCTGTAAAATAAACTAAAGAACATTAGATTTTCCCCCTGATTTTTATGTGTTCTTCTTGATTTGTTTCGTATATTCCTGTTTCTCAGTTTAAATGGCTATTACTAACCTATTTTCACCAGCAGCCGATAATCCTGAGAGTTGTGCACTGATAAAAGTATGTTACCTGTCTGTAAAATAAACTAAAGAACATTATATTTTCCCCCTGATTTTTATGTGTTCTTCTTGATTTGTTTCGTATATTCCTGTTTCTCAGTTTAAGTGGCTATTACTAACATCTTCTGTGGCAACCGCAGCCGAAACCGTAGCCGCCACCGAAACCGCAGCCGCCCCATCCGGCGTTAATCATGATAGTTGTGCACTGATAGAAGTATGTTACCTGGCTGTAGCATAGCATAAAGTATCCCATTATATTTCCCTCCAGATTTTTATGTGTTCTTCTTACCTGTCTTGTGTATTTGTCTTTATATTCCTGTACATAATTTGAAAAAAATGGAGTTTTGTGAACTTAGAATAATCTCCCAATGGTATAGATTTCTCCAATCAAATTCTTTATCAACCCCCCAACACCAGGATTACACTCATGGCAATTATTTTTAGAAACTCGTCTGGCCGCTAATCTTCATTTAATGGCTCACAGACTGAATTTTAATTGCCTCAGAGTATAAATAAAAATATATTCGTAACATATATAAAATCAACAGAATTATCTATACTTACCATTAAATAGTCCTTGAAAATCTGGAAGAATTCCGTGGGAATAAAAAGGCCAACTTATAAATTTAAATTATAGGTTATAAATTTGATAGTGTGCCAGTAGAATAAAGCTTTTCTCCCTCTTTTCTACAAATAAGGGCAAAGTAAGACAGTTAAGGAAAAATGAAGAGTAAAAAGCATAATAAAATTTGATCTAAAGCTTTAAGGCCTGCTAATATAAATGGAAAAACGAATAACCCTCTCTATTTATATACAATACAAATTATCTATTTTTCTTTATAAGTGCGCTTTCCTCCCGGAGAAAAATTTTTGGACAATTATATTAGGGGAAATATTTTTATCTGTCAGTCCCCTGCACCCTGACCATCCGCATGAACGTTTAGTCCTTCAAATTCCCAGAATCCCGATTAATTCTTTCGCCCAATTAAGCTTCTTTTTCTTAATCGGATTCACCAGAGGGTCTTCAAAATCAAATCCAGCCAGTCTGATGCTTTTAGCCCCGAATTCCCGGGCTACAAAAACGCAGCGGTCTCCGTCACTGAACCCGCCGAAGTTGTATACTCGATCAAAAGGCCTGGCCTGGGTAGTTGCAATAAAGCGCCTGAATAGGGGCACGTATTTCTCCAGCTTATCCATGTTGTCCCCGTGGGCGTGGATAAGGACTATTGAGCCCCTCGAACAGGCAAGGATCTCTTTTTCGATGTCAGCTTCGGAATTGCCGTCAAGGTCGGTACAAATGACTTCAGGCACGCGTTCCAGATCCATAAGGACGGCAACTGCTCCATCGGCTGCAATTATCACAAAAGCAGAAAGGTCGATTTTCAAAAGCTCGTTTCTGAGTCCGGGAGCATTTCCGCAGACCAGAACAGGCTTTCCTGAAACCGTATCCTTGAGTTCGGAAAGGCTCGCAGTGTTTTTCTCAGTCAGCTTTAGGGAAAGGAATCGGGCTGCCTCTTCATCACCTGTGCGGTCGAACCCGAAGTCTTTAAGAATTCGTTCATAGATAGGCTCCCAGGCAGCAAAATCCGTATAAATCACTCCTTT
>JAQVCB010000064.1 GCA_028689995.1 Candidatus Gastranaerophilales bacterium | reverse complement strand
AAAATTTTGCCATGGATTGGGAATAAAGAAAATCCAGTCGGGCTTGGAATAATAACATTATTGTTGAGTGGTCTCGCCTTTTTGTCTGTGCTTTCGGCTCGTAAAACTGCTAAATTAACAAATGATCGCAAGATGATGATTTTTCTTGGCGTACTTCTACCAGCAGTTATCTGCTTTACCACCGTTGGAAGGCTTTGGTATTTGCCAGGGACTTTACTTGTTATTGTGTGTTCACTTTTCGCTTATGAATTTTGGTTTGGGAAATTGAAAGATAGTTCCCCTAAATTAATTTCTAAGAATTTCAGGATATATCAAATAATTGGAATTATTGGTTGCGCAATTATACTTTTTTCAATAGGAATGGCATTTGCAAATAATATTTTTGGATTATTCAAAGCAGAAGTTCTTGTAAATACAATTTATTTCCGTTTCGAGATACTGCCAATGGACATTGTACGCTCTACAAATTTATCAAATATGGTAACAAAGGATGTCGAGGTTAGTCTTGTAATGATAGTATACATCTTTTTGATATTAGGAGCTTTCATCGCTTTGCTATCCAGCTTGGCAAAATCCCGAATTTTTAAATTAGCGGGTGGAGTCCTGGTCTTCATCGGATTATCTCTCTTTCTTCTGACGGGAATACTCGGGCAAGGAGGTTTCCCTTCTGTGAGATTCCAGAATATTATTGGATCATTAGGGCTGGGTTGGTATATGTCAATTATTGGAATGCTAATGATTATAATAACAAATTTGTTTGAATTCAAAGAAGATAATAATAAAAGGTGAACTAAACATAGTCCCCCCTTATTTTTCACTCAATTGATTTTAGTAAGTTCTTTTTCTTAAAATAGAATTAGTGAGCCTGCAAGCATGAGATTCAGCAAGGTATCATTTTTTTGAGTTTATACAACATACTGGCTCCTTCTGTATCGATTAAATCAAAAACCTTTATTGACCTCATTAGCTCCTGAAGAGCAAGATTATAATGATTCTCTTCATAGTATAGTTTTGCAAGTCGCAATAGAACTGTTTTGTCACTTATACAATTTAAAAGCGATAAAGCTTTCTCAAATAAATCAAATTCGTTTACAATAAGTAATATTTCTAGAATTTCAAAAATCATATCTGAATAAATTTTACTTTCATTATCATCTTCACTTAATACTGCGTTTTCGCCTGTTAATAATATAGCGATGAAAGTCTTATACAGCTTGATACTTTTATCATCTTGATTGATTTTTCCATCTGAAATTAATTTTTTGGCATGTTTACAATTTTTGTCTAATATTTTGCATAGCGATTGACTGCAAACTGCTTTTGCAATGAATTTATCATCATCCTTTAATTTCTCGAATATACAGAAAGCTTCTTTGTATTTTTTTAAATACAGTTTGCATAAACCTTTGACATATATTGTGTTCGCGGATGTTTTCAGCTCTTTTTCTGCTTTTTGTATATATTCTAGTGCTAAATCAAAATGTTTTTCCTGCAAAAGTATTTCAGCAAGTGTATTGTCATAATCTTCCGTATCAAATTCTCTTAACGCTTCCAATTGTTGTTTGAGAAGCTTCCTTCCCGTATTCTTTTTGCATAATGTTTTAATTATCTTTGTCAAAACTAATTTTTTACTATTAAATTTGTATGATAAAATATAATTCTCCGCCGCGCTGTCATAATCCTCAAATTCGTTTTGAATTTCCGCCAAAAGAAAGTATGATCTATACGTACCGCAACCCACAATTAAGCTTAAATCTATAGGTGCGTCTCCCATTTGTATAGATGTTTTTAAACAATCCAACGCTAGCGTTAGTTTGTTTTCATAATAAAAAATCAATGCCTTGAGAAAAATCAAATCGGTAAATTTAGGATAATGCTTGATACCTTTATCTATTAAATTTAACGCGTCGTCATTTTTACCTAAATGCATAAAACAATTAGCCATTTTTAATATTAATTTCGAACTAAATCCCTGGTTTGGGTCAAAATCGTAATAAGCTTTCTCATAATATTCTATTGCTTTATAATAATCTAGCATTGCAAAATATTCATTACCGAGATTAAACAATGAAAAGCTATAATCTGGATTAACTTCTAATTCTTTTTTTAATATCTCTATATTTCTATTTCTCTTATCCTTATTAATAATGTTTTTATTGAGATATCCATAATGATTGACTCTTATATCCTCATTCAAAATTACAGCATCTGGGGATATTTTTTTTATATTCATATAAATCTGTTCATGAATGGGATTTGTAAAAAAATATCCTTTGCCATTGCGTATAAGACGTATATTCAGATTTTGCATTTCCTCATATCCGTCAATGTTGTCAATAAGACTGATTGTACGGAAAAAATAAGCCTCAACATTTTCATTCATAAGTAGTTTCAATACTTTATTTTGTTCTGAAATTATAAGTTCGTCATCAGCATCCATCAATAAAATCCAGTC
Organism: Candidatus Gastranaerophilales bacterium; assembly: GCA_028689995.1. Lineage (GTDB taxonomy): Bacteria > Cyanobacteriota > Vampirovibrionia > Gastranaerophilales > UBA9579 > JAQVCB01. Next base: position 13,507 of record JAQVCB010000064.1, on the reverse strand, counting down.
GCCTGTCGCAAATTTCAATGAAAAGTTTCTTGCATCACTAAAATTTCCTTCCCATGGGAAATCATAAACCTTAGCTCCGTAAGAATTTGCAATATTTACAGTCTCATCTTCTGAACCTGTAACTACTATTATCATTTCATCTACAATATTTTTGACACTTTCAAGACAGCGCGGTAAATTGTCTGCTTCATTTTTTACAATCATACATAGACTTAATGTCATAGTTAATCACCTTAACCTTAGTTATATATATGTTTGTAAATTAACCTTGTGCGTTATAGTAGACTTCAGTTGTTGCTGTTGCAGAAGACAGCATGGCAAGTCTTGTATATTGCAAATATTTCGAAGCAACAATGGCTTTTTTCTCATTTCCCGCTATCGCATAAACTGTGGAATCATCATCGACAAAGTATGATTCTGCTGTTGTCGGAGAAATTTGAAGCCACGCTGTCAATGTTGTTGCGGCAGTTGTATTAAACACATAGAAAATATATTCTTTCTGTAATGAAGTGTCCTGTAAAAATGTCGTGTCTGTAGCTGTTCCAACAATAATCTGATCGCTTTCGCTGATAAAGCTGGAAATAATACTGGCGGTAAATGTACCGACTACGGCTAAATGTCCTGCCGAGTCCGTAAGAATTGCAACGGCACTACTTCCGTTGTAACCGTAAATTTGTGTTAAAAGTTGATCCGCCACATTATTAAATACTAAATTATTTGGCATTATGTAAACTCCTTTATGCTTATTATACTAATATTTTATATGCTTGTTCCGCTATAATGTGTGCTTCTTGAATTCAGCATTAGAATATAAAGCACAGCATAAAGACTTAAAAATATTAATAGAATATAAATGGTTTTTTAAAGGAGTTTACTATGCCTACAAGTTTTTATGGACAAATCTCAACTATTCTTGACTTAGTAATTCAAACTAAAGCAAAATCGATACTTGATATAGGTGTCGGTTTTGGGAAATACGGGGTTTTATGCAGAGAAATGCTTGATATCCCATTTGAAAGATATGGCAAAGAAACATGGCAAATAAAAATTGATGGTATTGAAGGCTATAAACCTTACAAAAACCCGATACATTCTTATGTTTACAACAAAATTTACTATGATTCAATAGGAACTGCAATTAAAAAAATTAATATTCAATATGACCTTGGTCTATTTATTGACGTGCTAGAGCATTTCGATAAAATAGAAGGAGAAAAAATAATTGACGAGATTTTAAAAAAATGTCATCTTCTGATTATATCCACTCCAGAAATTCCATACCCCCAAAAATATTTGGATAATGCACTTGAAAATCACAGAAGTATTTGGAGCTTAAACGATTTTGAAAAATACAACATTAAAGTTTTCGGATCAATACCTATGGGAATCGATAATTCAAATTTGATAGTATTACTAAGTGACAACTTATAGCCAAAAAGCCCCTGTTGTGTTTTCCGCATCAGTTACCAATTCTTTGTTCAAGATTTTTGTTGATTTTGCCCAAGTATATTTTTTTGATGTCTTAAGTCCATTTACCGAAAACTTCTTTCTTAATTCAAGATTGTCAAATAAGATTATAAGCTTTTCAACAAGCTCTTCTATACTTCTAGGATTAAAAATAAGACAATTCATTTTATCTTCACAATAGTCCTTTATTCCGCCGTTATCAGATGTAATGACAGGCGTTCCGCACGTCATAGCTTCAAGCACGGTGAGAGAAAACGCTTCATATAATGACGCACTAATAAATATATCTGACGCTCTGTATATATCACCAATAATAGTTTGTTCGCAAGCTATAAATTCTTCAACGATTAAACCTAATTTTCCATAATCATTTATAAGTTTATTTTGCGTAATCCATTTAATTTTTAATTTGTATCCAATCTCTTGCATTTTGCATAAAGCTGCAATAATAATTCTATGATTTTTAAATGCTATGCTGTCGCTGCCCACCAAAAGTACTGTTAAACACTTATTATTAATTGAACTGGATTTTTTTGCATAAAAATATTTAGTATCTATTGCATTTGGTATCAGAACCGCTTTCCTGCCAAAATTCTCATTTAATTTTTTAATCATAATATTTGATACCGTAAGTATTTTCAATGGCAAAGTATATGATGTGTATATTATTCTTTTTTCGCTTTCACTAAGTTGATTGAATTTGAAAATATCATAATCACCTTGTGCAAAATGATATTTTAATGGAGCTTTTATTTTTAAGGCATCAATTACCAAATCCCAATATCCAGCAATCACCACATCTGCTTTCGGAGTTACATGATATATGTTATTTTCCGGATTTACTTGAAAATATGGGCATTTACATTCAATCCAATTGGGCTTAGGACTATGTGAATATAACATAACATCGTGTCCCATATCTGCAAGCCGATTGGATTGTTCTATAATTATCTTTATCCCGCCCGTTATACCGCTGTGAGGTAATAAATATATAATTTTCAATCTATCCTTATTGATGATAGAATCGGAAACATTGATTGTATTCCACTGTTTCCCCTGTTTCTCTAGCATATTTGAAATTATATCAATTTTGTTTATATCATTATCAATAAGTGCTGTATTATATAGTGATAGCAAATCTCTGCTTTCCGAAATAGATGAAAGTTGTTTGCATCTTTTTTCAAAGTATTTCATTCTTATTTCATTGAAATCGTACATAAACTACGCTCCTGTTTTAATACTTACTATATTTGAATCAGTAACATATATGACTAATAAAACATAAATAATATTAAAATTCAAACTGTAAAATCCTATACTGTGTTAAATAAAAAGGTGGTTGCAAAATGCAAATATATCGCTTAAATTTCTTCAGTGAAAAGATAGTAAATAAATGCGAGGAATTTATTACAAGCAATGAAACTAGCTTTACAGGCTGGCTTAACACATCAAACTGTGTTACGTATACTTTTTTCATACATAATATAGGTTTTAAACCTGCATATATTTGCGCTCAAGTTAGTCCTGATAAAGTAGCTATAATAAACGACCCGTATGTTACAGAAATTGCACCTAAAGAAACTATAGCAATCGTAGCTCAAAAATATGGATTTTACACAAGAATAGCATTTAAATCTTTAAATTTATTCGATTCAACAAATCTACGAGTTATTTTTCAGGCTCAGTTAAGATAATAAAAACAATTATGTTAATGGTTTTTCCCACCAACCAAAAGCAATCAATGGCGAACCCGAAGTGGGATCAGGCTCAAAATACAAAGTATAATTATGACCGGGCGGTAAAATAAATTTACCTCCTTGATCAAATTCAACTGTATCACCTTTGGTTAAATTTCTGTAAAAAGCTAAACTTCCACCTGTAATAACCAATCCGGCTCCTGTTGAATAAACTAAGTTGGCGACCGGTAAATTTGCGCTTCCGCGATTTGCATTAACTTTGTATGTTGAACTAACATCTGCTAAATTATATGTTGCATCAAAATAAAATGCCACAGTTCTGGATATTGCTAGAGACACAGTAGTAACAGTAACAAAAACTGTCCTCCCGCTACCAACAGGATTTTTTATAGCCACTACAGCTGCTTGACTTACTGCAATTGAAAAAGGCGGCAACGTACCTACAAAATATTCACCTTTTAGCGAATGCATAACATAATTGTCTTCAAAGCCTAACATATTGTCGCCATTGGTTAAAATAGCCTGCCCTTGACCTATTGCGTTTATATTGTCACCATATAAATATGAATTAGTCAAAAGCTGGTTTGGATTATTATTAAAAACATTATCATTAGGCATATATTTTAATTCCTTTATTATATCTTATGTAATAATCAAAAACAGTGTCAAAACTATCTATCTACAACTGAAATGATTATTATAACTCTTGAATTTGTACGCTTCTTGAATGTATGCTCGAACTACAAAACAAAAAGACTTTTTTAACATTAAAAAAGCAAGTTTTATAAAACTAGCTTTCTCTTGATTTCATATTTTTTATCGTTTCTTTTTATAGAATAAGTACGATTTCGTTGTCAAAATGAACATATTTTACTTGCATTGTATCTATTAATTAACTGTTATCATTTTGGTTCTATTGAGTGTAATTTAACATTTATGAAATTACTTACATAATATTAAAATGAACATACTTTATCAATTAAACACTATATAGATGTTCATTATGTTGCAATAAAAATGGTAAAAGATTTGTATGCAGAGGCAACCGAATGCTTATAAAATATATTAACGATACTACCGCAACTGAAATCTTTTCAATGGACACAACCGACTTAGATGGAATTATTTTTTTATTAAAAGAAACCAACAGTGTCATTCTTATTAACGAAAGAGTTTATTATTATTCTTATCTGCTCTTAAATAATTATCAGGATTCCGGGACATGGAAGCAAGAAGTTGAACTTCACTTAATAACATAGAAGAGTTTGGGGGTATTATTTTTAACAATTTGCAAGGCTAAAACTACTTGAAAATTTGTCAATAAAATAGAGAGGTCAAAGTAATGTAATCTTCAAATATGACAAAATATCATAAGATTTCGATGATAACAGCTAATATAGATAATCCATGACAGGTCTCCAGTTTATGTAATATGGCAGATAGTGGCGCTGAGGGTTGTAATAGTATCTTGTAACCAAAAATTGATGTTTGAGCCTGTGCACTTTCATAAAATTATTAACAAATAGCATAAGAGAACAAATATACAGATAAACGGAAGCAATAAATTAAGACCAGATTGATAAGCGAATATGTTTTCAAAAGTATTGGAGTAATATTAATATCATGAATAATTTAGTATTTAATAACGCTAATCATCCTCTATTTGTTATAAACAATCCAGAATTTACAAATGCCGCATCAAACGGTCAAATTTACGATATCACAACAGGAGAAATAGATGTGGTTGCCAACGGCTATCTTACAATTGAGTTTACCGTTCCGGCCAATCAAAATAAAACTATTTATATTCTTAGAGTTTCGGGTGGTTCCACCGTAAATACAATTATAGATGGCTTTCGCGATTCAACTATACCTGGTGGGACCCCACTTACTCCGGTCAATAACAACTTAAGTTTTACCGGTGGAAGCGTATGCACAGCCAAATACCTAAATCAACTTGCAGACCCTATAACTGGAGGCACTTTGCTATTAGCTATGGTTCAGGTTGGAGGTGGAATTCTTGTACCTATTGATGGCAGAATAGTGATTGCAAGCTCAACTATTGACAGAACATTTTGTGTCAGATTGAAAAACAAAACAAATCAAGTAAATACTTGTGCGATAACTTTTGCCTATTGGGAAATATAATACGATGTTTGCTTGAACACCAAAAAGTCTCAAATAAACATGTATTTTGTTGAAATATCCCCTAAACTCGTTTCGTATAATCTTTTGTTTTTAGTCTTTTTTTGTCGTCGTCATATGTATTTTTGTATTGAAAATCTTTCATAAATTCGCTTTGTATCATAATATTTACATCTCCCTTGATTTTCTATTGGAGGTAATTGATATTTGTTACTTCACTCCAAATATTTATTAATAATTGACCGTTTATATCGGCTTTCTCTTTAAATTCATTGTACGATTCGTATTTTCTTGCACTGTTTTCAATTCCTACGCAAAAAAACTTGATTCTGTCGCCTCTTATAATCCCATACACTTTGTTTTTGTAGGTGAATTCCATTTCACCATAAATTTGAAGCACTTCTAAAAATTCATCAAAACTAGGGAGTAAAGGCTTGCCTTCCTTAAAAAGCTGTTTAGCGTGATTAAATGTTAAAAAATTAGGCAAAAACACAGCGTCTGGTTGCTCTATCGCAATTTTCATATTTGCCCAACCACAATCACAAACTCCAAACCCGAATTCATCGACTGAAATTGGGCGTCCGCATATATCACAGTTTTTTATTCTTTTTTTCTCGTGCGAATTATTCTTATTCATTTTTTTACTCCTTTTAGTCAATGTTTTGTTTTTTCATAATCGGAATACTGTATTTGTCTGTTTCTTAAATTTCATTAACAACTTTGGTTATATGTTTGCATAATATCTTTTTTCATTAAACAGCTTCTAATCATAAATTTAGTTTTTATTCACAGGACATATAATTAATTTTTTCGACAACATTCCATATGTCTGATAATAACGTACCATTAATATGCGCTTTGGCAATGAATTCTTCTTTTGTCTTATATTCTTGCAAGCTATTTTCATTGTAGTATTCATAAAATATAATAATTAAAGTATTGGTTTTCAAGAGGACAGCGTATCTTCGAGTATTATAATAAAATTCCATTTCGCTATAAAAGAAAAGTCCTTCCACAAAATCTTCAAGAGTAGGGTTAAACATCTTGCCTTGCTTATAAAGTAGTTTCGCCTTGTTAAACGAAACAAGATTCGGGTACATTACTCTATCAGGAGAATCCTGTGCGTAGCTATTTTGTTTCCAGCCACAGTGGTGGCATTCACCGTTACCATATTGATCTACATTCACATCTTGTCTGCATACATCACATTTTTTTAATATATCTTCCAAATATGAGTCTTTTTTCATTTTAACTTCTCCTTTTCATTTTATAATTAAATCTAATCCCAGTTCGGATCTATTTCATTTTGTCTTGCCGGAGTTTTTGACCAATCCCAAGGATGGTCATGCGGAACGATAGGATGCTGCTTAGAGTTTCCATGGTCTGTGTGATCCCTATTTCTTTGTGCTCTGCCATTTGCATCATACCACCTACTTTGGATTTTTTGCCCTTTTTTATATAAAATTGCGATTGAATTAGGTTTTCCTGTAGGTTTTAAACTAGGTACATCATCAAATCTTTCAATGCCACCACTTTCACCAAATCCCATTATATAACCTCAGTATAAAACGCACCAGTTTTTAACATATAACTCATAATTTTCTCCTTATTTTTTAATTCTTGCTAATAGTACATTTTTTAGTTTTACTTCCTCACCATAAATCACCTCACTATTTATTATTTTGAACAATAAAAAAACTCCAACTGAATTATGGCGTGCAAACAAAACAAGTTTGTTGCATACATAAGTCGGTTGAAGTTTCAAGTGTTTTTTAAGAATTAAGCATTCCTTGAAACGGAAGAAAACTTGTGCTTTCGCAGAATTCTTCAGGCGGGGAAAATATTTCTTAAAATAAGAGAGGATTATTGCTTTGCAGTCCTCTCCCATTCTGTTTTACAAAACCACATCGCGTCTTTTGACTGTTCCGAATATAAAATACGATTAAAATTTCTGCATTTCCTTAAAAAATAAATTATTTTATAAAAATCTTATTATATTTATATCATACACCACGAATATCGAATTTTCAAATTATAGTGACATTAATTTGTTTAATCATTTTAACAAAAATATAGAATTGCTGACAATAGTCACCCTGTTTGCAGTTTCAAGGTGCCCTGCAAAAATAAAAAGTCTATTGTTGTTTAAGAGATGTCATCTTAACTATCACTCACGGTAAGGCACTAGTAATTATATATTATGATATTATTTTAATTCGGCTAGCAACATTTCCCCAAAAATAATTAGCAACATAATCACCATAAGCACTTTCATCAACATATATGTATAAATCAGGACTTGCATTCAAGAGCAAATCTGCACCAATAGGTGTATTGTCAGGATTGTCACATTCAATGATAATACTTTTTAAATTTACTGCATTACCAAAACAACCGTTTTGCAATAATTTTATATTTTCATGTATGGTTATTTCTTCCAGAACAGAAGATGATTCGAAAGCATTTTCAGCTATTTCCAATACTTTGATATTTGATATATTTTTAGGCAATATCAAAGATTTTTCTTTTTTACCTAATTCGCTTAATCCAACAATTTTCAATCCATTAGTTGTATGTTCGAATATAAAAAATTTATAATCGCTGTTATCATCTTCATTATTAGAATCTTCTTCATTTGGAGGAACTGGTTTTTCTTGAGGAAGTTCGATATTTGTTTTGCTATTATCCTTCAAGACTAATTTAATATCATTTATAACATTAGCGGTATGAATAAGCACTCCTGAATTATTTAAATGAAAATTCGAATCGTAAAACCATTCTTTGTCCATCAAATAATCATTAGGATTGCTCATAACTGGAAATTCAAATTTTTCTTGAAGGTAATTATAATAATTAAGTATAGTATCTTCTGTTGTATTTTCTAATAAAGCATTTCTATTCATAGGAGAAAAACTGAAGTATACTCTTGCACCTTTTTTAGAAATTGATTTGTTAAAGTCATTTAGATAATCAATAAAATCAGCAGAAATAATACTAGTATCAAAACTTATTTCTTTATTTTTGTCATATCCTCCAACCATTATATTATATTCTTTTGGATATACTATATCGCCATATTCATTAAAAGATTTTATATTATAAACACCTTTTGGATTAGGCTTATTATTTTTTCTCCAATATTCATATTTATCAGCTATATACTGCAGACTTGCTCCAACCATAGAAGCAGAATCATCTTTGTCTACATCTTTTAAAATTGAAAAATTGGAATCCACAGCTTGCCAAGTGCTTTCAGAGTTAAAAAACAAAGATAGCGTTTGACTGTCCTGTTCGGGAGCTATAATAACAATATCATTTTCATTGATAGAATCTTTCGCTAAATCCAACATTATTTTAGTTCCTAAACTAGCGTAAAGCCCGAAATTTACCACAGGCAAATTAAGTTCACGTTCCATTAATTGGCTATCTATTCCAAATGCAACACTACTTCCTCCAATTATGACAATTTTTTGTTTCTCAATAGAATTCAAACGATTATATTTCAAGGACAAACCAGCCAAAAAAGTATTGTCATATTGAGATGGAATACCAAAGCAAAAACCTATTAATACACTAAATATCAACAAAACCACAAAAACTATTAAAACTGCAGATATTACGTTTTTTTTCATAATATGCTCCTAAAACTGAAAGTAGATAAAACTACTCATTTCATTTGACGACAACAATAATATCCACGCAAAAATAATAATTAAAATAAAATAAATATATGACATTTTGCGTATTATCGATTCTGATTTATTTAATGTTAAATCTTTATATATTTGTGGTTGAAAATGAATCACATTTGAAAGCATACTCATTGCAACCATACTCAACAATACAAATATTATCGACAAGCAATCTAATCCCATTGCTGAGAATGAACTTGTGATGAAAGAAATTGAAAATTGATAATCACTGAATAATTTTGTCAACAAAATCCCGCAATCGGCAACACTATTTGCTCTGAAAAATATCCAAGCAAAACTTACTAACAAAAATGTTCCAATTCTTTTAAGAAGCAGTATACCTTGATTTTTTGATGTTATATGTATTTTATCTCCCAAATGTTTCATCGGTTTTTTTAATATTGTTTCGATAATTTGGTAAACACCATGCAGAGCGCCCCAAATAATAAATGTCCAATTAGCACCATGCCACAATCCGCTGACTAGAAATACTATTAATATATTAAAGAAATATCTGTGCTTGCTACATCGGTTTCCACCTAAAGGAATATATAAATAATCTTTGAACCAACTTGACAAACTTATATGCCACCTAGACCAAAAATCTTTTATGCTTGTCGCAATATAAGGACGATTAAAGTTTTGCATCAGTTTAATACCCATTGTTCGGGCTACACCAATTGCGATATCCGTATATCCAGAAAAATCGCAGTATATTTGTATTGCAAAAAGTAAAGTTGCAAAAAAGACCATAAGTCCATTTGCATATGTCGGATTATTGTATACCACGTTTACATATGTTGCAATGCTATCTGCAATAACCACTTTTTTGAAAAAACCCACCAAAATACTGCGAACACCAACAATCATATCTTCGCTGTTAATATTTTTTTCGACTTTAAGTTGTGGTATTAAATTTTCGGGGCGTTCAATAGGACCTGCAACTAGTTGAGGAAAGAAAGATACAAACAAAGCATAATATCCAAAATGCCTTTCCGCTTTTATCGAGCCTCTGTAGATGTCGATAACATACGATAAGGTTTGGAAAGTATAAAATGAAATACCTATAGGCAATAAAAGATTAAGATAAAAATCATCAATATTCAGACCACAAAATCTAAATAAATTTATTGATGAAGAAACCAAAAAATTCAAATATTTGAAAGCAAATAGAATTCCTAAACAAATTGTAAGAGTCACGATAAGACAAACTAGTTTTATTTTTTTATTGTCCGTGTATTTTTCTATCAACAATCCTGCCGTATAAGAAACAATAGTAGTAAATAAAATCAAGAAAACCAACATCGGGTTCCAGCTCATATAAAAATAATAACTTGCAACCAACAAAACTATCCATCTATATTTTTGTGGAATTGCGAAATGTAAAACAAAAACTATAGGAAAAAACAGCAGAAATGAGAGACTATTAAAATTCATTTTTCTATTCTCCCTTTTCCAAAAACCTGCAAATGCGGTATGAGAAACAAAAGCAACAAAATCATAATTTCTTTTAGTTGTGCACCTTTTAAAACGCTATAAACAATAACAAATGAGTTTATAAAAATGCTAACAACGATCACAAAACCTGAATGTTTTATCAATTCAAAAACAACAAGCATCAATGATATAAAAATCAATATCAATAAAAATTCGTTACTAAAAATTACCAATTCTTCCATTATTGCTCCAAATATGGCCTTAAGGCTTCAATAAGTTTTTGCGTGTGTATTTCCATTCCCGATGTGCACGGATGATAACTTGAATCAAAAAAATAATTTCCTGTATATAAAGTTTCGTTTAATGTCAAAAGCACGGGTACATTCTCAAATATATTTGCATTTATAACTTCATCTATATAGTTCTGGTCTTGTCCTTCCACCGCATTGACAGCATTTATATTCGTTGGGGGAAAAGTAAAAAACACTTTAACACCCTTATTTAGAAATCCATAATACATTTCCCTTCTTTTTTCAAGACCAGACACGTCTAAATAATTATTCAACGGAATTTCATAATCATACCATGTCTCATCATGTGGATTTGAAAAAAAGTTATAATCTCCTCGCCAAGTTGTACGATGCGATACAAAATCATAATTCGAATTTGCAATTTGTGCTCTTGTTCTGTTAAATTCAGAAAACTTATTAAAGAAATTAGATAATGATGTGCAGTCAACCAAACTCATTAAATCCCAATTTCGTTCTAAAATACATTCGAATAGACTATTATTATATACTTTTTTTGCTAGCAAAGATTGTGCCGGACTATTTTCTGGACCGTGTATTAAGACATCATCCCTAGATATGTAGTTATCAATTATTGCTAATTGAATAACTGCCGACATGCTTGCACCAGCACCCAAGTTTAAACAATCATAATCTGCAAATTCATCATTAAGTTTTTCCATACTTACACCATGTAATCCACTAGAACCAGAAAAATATATAAGTTGCTTTTTATGATTTTCGTGGTTCAAAATCATCAAATCATATGTATCTGTTTTAAAATAAATTGATTTAGGTGGAATAATTGCATTGATACAAACCTTTGATAAATTATTGCAGTCATTGAAAGACTTATCTCCAACCTCAATCAAATTGTCGTAAAAATATATAGTGTTGAAGCTACATCCATTAAAAGCATATTCATTTATTTTATATATTGTTTTAGGCAAAACTAATGTTTCAAAATAAGTATTTAAAAATGCGTTTTCATTGATAATTGCAACATTTTTGCCATCAATTTTTTCAGGAATAACAATAGTTTGTTCATTCCCTATGTATTTTGTAATAATTGCGTTCTCTTCTAAAATTTGATATTCAAAATTTTGGGCAGATGACCATTTTTGCCATTCAGCATAGAGTTCAATAGGGATTGATTCTTTGATGGTTACCCTGCTTCCTAATCCTATGTGCTCACCCGTTAAATCCGCTTTTGTATTCCATCCTGTTTGCACATATCCTTCTCTTGCGATTGAATCCGTACCTATGCTTGTATTTGGCCTTGGATGGATTGATAAATCATAATTAATAGCACTAAATGTTTCAGTTGACCCGTTTATTTTTAGTCCACCATTATTGTTGTAAATGATAGAAGGTTTTGAGAAATCAAAATAATTTGCATACACTTCAAAATCTTCATCTTGCTTTATAGTGCACATCAATGAAGAAGATATTTTAGTTCCACCATTAAGTAAATAATTATCAATTGAAAAGCCCATAAAATAATTGTTCCCAGTTGGAGCAACTTCCAATGTAAGCGGTTGGTCATCATAAATTTCATTTTGAGTTAATTTATTGTTGGTTTTTTTGATGGTGATATCGCCCTTTGAATCATCATTGCGAACAACATATCTAACAACGGATTTTTTCCTAACATTCAAATTGATTACAGTTGGATAGTAAACCGAATTAAGCTGGTATTTACCATTTGCATAATTGACATCTTCAATGGCGTATTCTTCTTCAACATCAATAAAAAATTCGACATTTTCGCCTGGTAAAATTTCTTTACAAAAATCTCCTTCTATATTAAACCCTTCCCCAGCAGACAACATTACGCTTATTTTTTCATCAGAATATAATTCGTTTTTATCACAAGCAACTAGCATTGCGAATAATAAAAGAATCATTATTGCCAATAAAATATTATTAGCTTGTTTTTTCATTAATTTATCCCTCTTGCTTATATATTTGCAATTTTAGCATTGTGCAAAATATAAGTCAAGAAAATCACGCGGGGTGCGACTTTAAAAAGTAAAAATCTAAAAGGACTTATGTACTGTTTCAATCCACGCACCCACGCGGGGTGCGACAAAATGCACCACACCATCTATTTTTGAAGGTACTGAACATTTGCAATGCCAATGGCATATTTAGATAACAACTAAAATCGGGAGTCATAAGAGCATTTCAAAGTGGCGTGTCGAAACAAGATGTAGCAGAATACAAAAAATGACCTTTTTTATGTTGTAAAAACTTAAGGCTACAAAACAAAAAGACATTTTTAGGTCATTTAAACAAACAAATGTCGCATTTTACATTCTTTGCCTTTTTAATAATAAGTATTTATTTTAAAATTTCCACTATAACCCTGTCCGCATTCTGTCAAACAAAAAAAGCGAATACGTTTTTGCTCCGCTTTTTTAAATATAATTGCATTCACATAGTTTTGATTTTTTTATTTGTTCAAGCATAATGGTTAAGATACTTTAACTAGCTTAAACATTTGTGAGCAGGCTTGTCCTCCGTCTCCAATTAGTCTAAATCGTATATTTGAACCGTTAAGGTTTTCAGCGCTGAAGGATGTAATGAAATTTCCGACAATATTATATTTTGTTTTAATAATTTCGTCATCCATAAGCCATTCGATTTTGTTTACGTCATAACTATCAACAGAAATCGTACCTTGATAATTATCTACTGCTATTGAACGGATTTTAGGCGCTCCTATATAATTCTTTGGTTGCGACAAAAAATACTTTGGACCTGTTTTAAGCGAATATCG
>JAQVCB010000004.1 GCA_028689995.1 Candidatus Gastranaerophilales bacterium | reverse complement strand
AAAATGATACAAAAAATTGAAAATTTCAGTAGTGACAGATATATTAAAAAGATTCTCAATTTAAGATTTCTTGCTCCTGATATTGTTGAAGCAATATTAAATGGTACTCAACCAAGAGATTTCAATGTTCAAAAATTATGTGAAGTAAATACTCCTGACTGGGAAGAGCAGAAAAAAATATTAAACTTCTAAAATCTACTCTCTTAATAAGCCGTTGAAAAATCGACGGTTTCTGTTATTGCTCATATTGTTTAAAAATACGAAGGGGACCACGAAAAAAGCATAAAGAGAATTTTGCTAAAATTCTAGATAAAAACTGATTAAAATTCTTTAAAATTTGTTCTCTTTAATTTAATATCAGTCAAAAATCCCGCCAGTAGCGGGACTTTATAAAAATAGAAAGGGACTGATTCTCTTTTCGAGGACTTAAATACGGAGAGGGTGGGATTCGAACCCACGGTGCAGCTTGTGACCACACAACTTCTTAGCAGGAAGCCGCCTTCGACCGACTCGGCCACCTCTCCATATTTGAATGCAATTAAGTCTATCACAACATTTAGCTATTATTCAAGTAGGTGTTTTAAAATATAGAAAAAAGACTTATCTTGATTTAATATTTTGATAAAATAATTAAAATTTATTACAAATAATCTTTGGAGGATACTATGGAAAAAACAACTGTATTAGGGGTTTTACTTAGTAAAAGAACAAATACAGCTCCGAAATTCCAAGAACTAATCACAAAACATGGATGTATAATTAACACCCGCCTTGGACTTCACCATTCAACAAGAAATTCCTGCCCGATGGGCGGAGTGATATTACTTGATTTAATCGGCGAAGATCAAGATATACAAGCTCTTGAAGATGATCTTAAAACTTTACCTGATACTCAAATTCAAAAAATGGCTTTTAACCACGAATAAGTATCAGGAACGTTTTTCTATATTCATAAAACTTAAAGCTATTGCACCAAAAATCGGAACAAATGCTATATAAGCTAAAACATTTACCACTCCATATTTTGCCGATAAAAACCCGATTGGTGTTAGAATAAGTCCCGCAATCCCCCAACAAAAGCCTCCTATTATTCCCGAAACAGTTCCTACATTTTGGGGTGCAGTTTTTTGCGCAATTACTATATTGACTGAAGTGGAAAATGTAAGCAAAAACCCTGAAACAATAAACAATACAAAAGATAAATAAGGAATCTTATCTAAAAAGTAAAGTGTACCAAACAGGCATGGAACTCCAGGCAGTAAAGAAATAAATAAAATGATCTTTTCTCCGGTATAGTTATTTAGTTTTCCGCCAATATATGAAGCAATTCCGCCAAATAAAGAAAATAAACCAATTAAAACCCCTATAATAAAAATCGAATAATTGTGTTCTTTCCACAAAAAAGGCATGAATACAGTAAAGGACATTATAGAAAGAGCTCTTACCATTGATATAAAAGCTAAAATAATAAGATTTTTATTAAAAAAATTAACTATTGTTGAAGTTAGATCTGAAAAATTCTGTGTCTCAAGCCTGACTGGAACTTTAGGAAGTACTTTATACATAAGCAGAAAAATTATTATACCTGGTATAACTGCAAATATTGTAGATTTTAATCCAAAATTCGATACAAGAAATGAAGAAAAAAAAGGTCCAAGAGCAAATCCAATTGTGCCACTTGCAATAAAAAATCCCATCAGGTTATTTATTTCTCTGCCGCTAAAATACGCTGCCAGAGCAGTTGCCTGAGGATGAAAAAGACCAACTCCCATACTTCCAAAAAAAACAAACAAACCAAGAACAAAAACATTGTTTGAATAACCTATAAGACTTATTAATACTGCCGATAACAACATTCCTGTAAAAATGAAAAACCTTCTTTTTAGAATATCCGAAATATAACCGAATAAAGGCTGTAGAACTGAAGAAGAAAAACTGGATATACTTAATATCAAGCCGATAATACCAAGTGATATATTTAATTTAGCAGCAATAACCGGCATTAAAGGAATTATAAATCCTCCATAAATATCGTTTACCATATGCCCCGCTGAAAGCACTGCCAAAGCTTTTTTATTCGGTTTTGAAATAAAGTTACTCATTAATAACTCTTTAAAATTACTTCTCTCATGATATCGACTGGGGCTTCTTTGCCTGTCCATATTTCAAAAGCTTTTGCTCCCTGCAATACAAGCATTTCAGATCCACCCAATGCAAAAAGCCCCCTTGCTTTTGCATAACGTATAAAGATAGTTTCTTTTGGCTTATAAATCAAATCATACACTATTGCATCTTTAGAAATGCTGTCAATCGAACTTCTTGTTATTGGAGAAACAGTCTGATTAACCCCTTCCATCCCAATAGGAGTAGTATTTACTATTATTGATGCATAAGAAAAATCAGCAAATTCACTAAATCTCTGAACATTAATTTTAATACCATGGAAATTAGTAATTAACACATCTCTTAGCTGATAGGCTTTTTCCTGATTTCTGGCATAAAAATTAATCTCCGAAATCCCAAGCTGCACCAATGCTACAGCAATTGCTCTTGCAGCTCCTCCTGCCCCAAGCACAGCGGCTTTACCCTGAATCAAAGATGATTTAAATTCATTAGGTATAGAATTAATAAACCCAAATATATCCGTATTATAACCGCTTAAATCCTTAGTTTCTGTAATTAAAACAGTATTTACCGCACCAGCCAGATTTGAAGGATCATCTACTTCGTTTAATAAAGGTGTAATCCAAACTTTCAAAGGAATAGTAACGTTAAATCCCTTAAAATCATTAACCTTTAGGAATTTAATCCTACTTATAAGATCTTCGGGCAAAGTTTCCAATACTTGATAATCAGCTGTCATCCCATAATAATCAAACGCGGCTTTATGCATTACAGGAGAAAGCGTATGACCAATAGGATAACCTATTATCCCTAACTTAATCATGTTTGGACAGGTCCTTCATAATCACGTTCATATTTACATTCTTTTGAAGAGCAGGCTACTTTATTGCCTTTTTTTAAATATTTATTAACAAGCATAGATTGACATTCAGGACATTTTTCACCATTAGGTTCATTCCAAAGGGCAAAATTACAGTTTGGATATTTATTACAACCATAGAAAATTTTACCGTATCTGGATTTCTTTTGAATGATTTCTCCATCACAATCTTCTTTTGGACAACTAACGCCTGTCTTCTTTTCAAACCTTTTCTTTGCCTTGCAATCCTGACTTGTACAGGCCAGATAATCGCCATAAGGTCCATATTTTATAACCATTGGAGAACCGCATTTTTCGCAGACTTCTTCTGATGGGCGATCTTCCGGCACAGGTTTTTGATCTTTAGTTAGCGGCATTGTAGTTTTACACTCTGGATATCCGCTACAGCCTAAAAACTGCGAACCAAACCTGCTTGTTTTTAATGCCATCGGTTTACCACAATTTGTGCAATTTTGTTCAGTTAGAATTTGAACTTTCTGCATTTCTTCTTTGGCTTTTTTAAGCACATCAGCAAACGGTGTATAAAAATCACCTATAACCTTCTGCCAGACAACATCATTTTCAGCTATTTCATCAAGTTTTGACTCCATATCAGCCGTAAAATTCACATCAACAATATTTGCAAAATGCTTCACAAGCATATCATTAACTGTTTTTCCCAAAGCTGTCGGCGTAAGAGCTTTTTCTTCTTTTATTACATAACCTCTATCCTGAATTGTTGCAATAGTTGGAGCATATGTACTCGGTCTTCCTATTCCAAGTTCCTCAAGCGCCTTAACAAGAGTTGCTTCGGAATATCTTGGCGGAGGTTGAGTGAAATGCTGTTTTGGATCAATTTTTTTTAATTTTAAAATATCACCTTTTTCAAGATCAGGAATAGCTTTCGTTTTTTCTGCATCTTCTTCGTCATTATAAACAATTAAAAAGCCATCAAATACAATCTTACTGCTGCTTGCCCTGAAAGTGTAATTTTCAGCAGTAATTTCAGCAGATGTTGTTTTAATACTTGCACTTTCCATCTGGCTTGCAATAAATCTGTCCCATATAAGCTTATACAATCTGTATTGCTCATTAGAAAGATATTGTTTTATTGATTCAGGAGATTTGTCTACATAAGTTGGCCTGACTGCTTCATGCGCATCCTGAGCATTTTTTCCCTTCTTTGCGTATACTCTTGGACTATCTGGATAATAATTTTTTCCATAATGACTGACAATAAATTCTTTAGCTGCTTCTTTTGCCTCGTCTGCGATACGTGTACTATCGGTTCTCATATACGTAATAAGACCTACAGGACCGCTTGCACCTAGATCAATACCTTCATAAAGCTTTTGCGCTACCTGCATTGTCTTTTTAACACTATAACCAAGCCTTGTACTTGCTTCTCTTTGAAGAGTACTTGTTATAAAAGGAGCCTGAGGTTTTCTTTTGGTTTCTTTAACCGCTGTTTTGGTAACTTTAAACTCTACATTATCTTTAATTAAAATATCAACAATTTTTTGAGCTTCTTCAGCATTATTAACTTCTATTTTTTCACCATTAAATTTTGTTAATTCAGCTATAAATGAAGTTGAAGATTTTGCCTTTGAAAGTTCTGCATCAATTGTCCAGTATTCTTTAGGTATAAATGCTTCCACTTCCCGTTCACGATCGCAGATAAGTCTGACAGCAACACTCTGAACTCGACCGGCCGAAAGTCCTTTTCCAACTTTTTCCCATAAAATCGGACTTATTTTATAACCTACAAGCCTGTCCAGGATTCTTCTTGCCTGCTGTGCATCAACCCTCTTCATATCAATTACACGAGGATTTTTTACAGCTTCCTGAATTGCAGCCTTTGTAATTTCATTAAAATCTATTCTAAATACTTTATCTTCAGGCATATTTAATATTGAAGCAATATGCCAGGCAATTGCTTCTCCCTCTCTGTCAGGGTCAGCAGCCAGATAAATATGATCAGCTTCCTGAGCTGCTTTATTTAATTCATCAACAACTTTTTGTTTACCCTGCATTATTTCATACACAGGTTCATAATTTTTCTTTACATCAACTCCCAAAGTTTTTTTGGGTAAATCTCTAATATGTCCGACAGAAGCTTTTATTTCGAATGAACTGCCTAAAATTTTCTTTATTGTCTTAGCTTTAGCAGGAGATTCTACTATTACAAGGGATTTCCCTTCTTTAGTTTTTGAATCTTCTGTTTTTTCTTTTGTTTTTACTTTTTTTGTACTTGATTTAACCATTTCTCCAACCATTTACACTAGTTTAATGTATTTTTGACCCGGTATTTGCTTAATTATGCCTTTAATTTCTAATGTAGTCAATGTTACCATTAAATTATCTATATTAAACCCTGATTCATTTAAAATTTCATCAAAAGTTTTTGACTCTAATTTTAAAATTTCGTATATTTTCTCTTCATTGTCAAGAAGATCTATTTTGAAATTTTTTTTATCCCGACCTGAACCTGTTATACAATGCCAGTTCATATGATTAAAAATATCATTTACATCTGTTACCAAACCGGCGCCTTCTTTAATTAATTTATGAATTCCCTCTGTATTCGGATTTGTAATCTGACCGGGTATACACATCAACTCCCTATTTTGCTCAAGACATAATCTTGCCGTAATTAATGCCCCACTTTTTAGACCGGCTTCTGCAATTAATGTTCCCTTGGAAAAACCACTTATAATCCTGTTTCTGTGAGGAAATTTCCATGTATCAGGTCTTTCTGCAGGATAGTATTCAGAAACTACAGCTCCACTCCCCTCAGATATTTTTTTAAACAAATCCTTGTTCTTAGAAGGGTAAATAAAATCAAACCCTCCGCCCAAAACAGCTATTGTCTTTAAGTTATTATCTATTGCCGCTTTATGCGAACATGTATCAACCCCAAGAGCCATTCCACTAACAATTGTAACATCACTTCCCCTGAGATCTCTGATAATATTAGTTAAAATTCCGCAAATACCGTTACTTGCTTTTCTACTTCCAACAACAGCAAGCGTTTTATCAAGATTACATATGTTAAGATCACCTTTTATATATAATACAGCCGGCGGATCATAAATTTGCCTTAACAAATAGGGATAATTTTTATCTTCCAGAGTTAAGACCTTTACATCTCTTTTTATAATTTCTTCAAGTACCTGATCCGGGTTTACATTTTTTCGGGCTTCAAGAAATTTTTGAATAGCTTTATATTGCAAACCTTCGATTTCAAGAAAATCTGCATTTGTTGCAAACCATGCCTCTTTTATACAACCAAAGTGATTCCACACTTTGGTTAAAAAAACGCTTCCTATAAAATCCAGACTTGAAAAAGCTATCCAGTATTTTAGGTTTTCCATTAAATTCTATTTCCAAAAAAATATCTATGAAATTTACATTTTATCAGAAAACAAACTTTTTTTTAAAATTGTAAATTTCTTATTTAACTCTAACTAAAAGTCTTGCTATTTCTGCCTTGCAATTATTAAGCACCGTTTCTTTATTGACAGTTAATAGTTCTCTATCTTTCATAACTATTTTTCCGTCTATAATAACAGTTTTAACGTCGGAACTTTTTGCAGAAAAGACTATTCTGGAAGCAATATCAGCTTCATCTGAATGCCACGAGTGAAAATCATTCTTTAAATCAAGAATTATTATGTCGGCTTTCTTCCCTGCTTCTATACTGCCTATCTCTTCATCAAGTCCTAAAGTCTTTGCCCCGTCAATTGTTGCTATTTCGAGGAATTTATAAGCATCAATACTGCCCGAATTATTTAAGACATTCTGCAAAAGCGCACTTGTCCTGATTTCCTGAAGCATATCAAGATTATTATTGCAAGGTGCGCCATCTGCTCCTATTGAAACATTAATGCCTTCATTAAGGAGTTTTACTATGTTCAAAGTTCCTGATCCAAGTTTAAAATTGGAAGAAGGACAATGAAGAACCTTCACATTATTGTCTTTTATGAGTTTTATATCATTATCATCAGCCCATACACAATGAGCAGCAAGAAAATTTTTGTTTAACAATCCCATTTTATTGAAATATTCAAACTCATTCATTCCTTTAAGCCTGAAAACTTCTTTCCCTTCATCTGAATTTTCACAGGCATGGGTATGAATTTTTATATTTAAGGAATCCGAAAGTTCTTTAAGCCTGCTAAAAAGTTTATCCGAACAAGAAAGTATAAATCTTGGAGCAAAAGCATAACCAATTCTGCCATTTTCTGCCCCATTCCACTTTTCATAAAGCCTCAAACTTTCTTGAATTGAGCTTTCAACATTTTCACAGAAATTTTCGGGCAGGTTATTTCCCGAATCCATCATTGCCTTACCGCCTATTGCCCTTATGCCGGAAGTTAACATGGCTTCAAAAATCTTATCCGTATGATTTACAGTACCCATATCAAGAACTGTCGTAGTTCCTCCTGAAATAAGCTCACCTATTCCAAGCAAAGAGGAATAATAAATGGAATTCTCATCATGTGCAGCTTCAAGTGGCCATATTTTTTCTCTTAGCCAGCTTAATAACTGCCTGTTCTCAGCAAGTCCCCGAAAAAGTGTCTGACAAAGATGAACATGCGTCTGCACAAAACCCGGCATTACAACTTTACCTTTTGCATCTAAAGTTATATCAGCTTGATTAGTAATATTTGACCCGATTTTTGAGATAATCCCGTTTTCTATAAGAAGATCAACGCCTGAAAACACCTCTTTTTCAGGGTTCATAGTAATTATATCTGCGTTTTTTATTAAGATCGTTGACATTTTGTTCATTTCAATAAATACATACTTAAATATACGGAAAAATTAAAATTTTTCTCGTATATTCCATGATCCAGTTACACACAAACCCACCCGCTCATCGCGGCTGTGCATGTGTTTCACCTTTCCAATGGTCGGGTTTAAAAAATCCTAATTTTCTTCGAAAATTGAATTTTTCCGCACCCTCTTTATTATAAAACAAGAATAATTCTTACAGATTATTTTTCAAAAAGTAAATATTCCTTATACTTTAATTGAATATAATTCTTATTTATTTTATAAAAATAGAAGCTGGAATTTTAGGGTACATGTGAGTTGATTATGCGTAAAAATTTAATTTTATATCTAATATTTTCCATAATATATTTTTATTCAGCCCCTCTTTGTTTTGCTGATGAAATAAATCGAGTGAAATTCAATGCTGAAAAGGTTGATAAATCCTTCCTTATTGGAGAAGTTGATAAATTAATCCTTAAAAAATATATTGCCGTAAGACTCGATATATCTAATAAAAATGATAAAGATATATTATTACCGGACAAAATCTATTATGTTTACAAAGGAGTTAAGTATAAAACCCCTTCAAGTACACTGGTTTATCAAAAAACTAAACGACACACTGTAATAAGAGGCTTTGCAACAACTATTGCCGTTTTTCCTCTCATATTTTTTATAGTTGGGATTCCTATTATTGCAGGGACTGTAGCTTATTCCAGCACATCAAACGGCAATCTGGAAAGTAACATCAAGAAAAACATCTTCAAGTCAAAGCACATATTTGATGATGAATATTATTCAACCTATGTCTTTATCCCCAAAAAACACAGAAACGCAGCAGAAATCATCATAAAAGAAGTATCTTTTGATGAACAGACTTTTGATCTCAGATCACCAATATCAGAAAGTCTCTAAAGAAAGGATTAAACGTGATAAAAAAACTTATCAGTCTGATTTTAATACTTGTTTTCATTAATTTGGGATTCTGTCAGGTATCCTTTGGCAGCGATGTAATACTTGAAAACGGAACAAAAATCCGCCTGAAGCTGGTTGATAAAGTATCTTCAGGATTAAATCAGGAAGGTGATGAAGTTAATTTTACCGTTGCAGAAGATATAAAATTGGGTGACCTTGTTTTAATTAAAGAAGGCGCAAGGGCAACAGGAATTATATCAGAATTAATTAATAGAGGCAGAGTCGGTAAGGCGGGAAAACTTACTATAAATCTTGACTACGCTAAAGCAGTAAACGGCAAGAAAGTTCCTCTTAATGGAACTATTGTCAAAAAAGGTGAAGATAAGGTATTTTTATCAGTTGGCCTAGCAATTTTACTGCCAGTTTTCCCTTTTGGTTTGATGTTTAGAGGCTATGACGCAACTCTTCCGGCAGGTTATCAGGTTCAAACCAGAACAGACAGAGATGTTAAAATCAGTGTTGATGACAACTTTGTACGGGTTAATAATAAAAAATTATTTTAATTCTTCAAAAGCATTTCAGCATAAAGCAGATCTTCTTTTGTAGTTATTTTAATATTTGAATAACTACCCATAACCACAAAAGCAGGCAAATCAAGTTTTTCTATCAACGCAGAATCATCCGTCAAATTCATGCCCTCGAATTTTCTATGGGCTTCAAGCAGTTCATTATATTTAAAAATCTGCGGTGTCTGAATATTCCAGAGCAGCTCTCTGTCAAGAGTTTCTATTATTTGATTTGTGGATATATTTACTCTTTTAATTGTATCTTTTGCCTGAACAGCAACAATTGCAGTTCCTTTGCTTTTTGCACACTCAATTGCATTTTTGATTATTTCTTCTGTAACTAACGGTCTTGCCCCATCATGTATTAAAACAAGATCAGGATTAAATTCTGACGCGGCCTTTAATCCGTTAAATACAGATTCCTGTCTTGTTTTGCCGCCCAAAATAACTTTTGAAACTTTTTCTATATTAAAATTTTTAATTATAGTGTTTATTTCAGCGATCAGGTCTTCTGAAGTACAGATAATTATGTTATTAATCTCCTGAACCGAAGCAATAACCTTTAAAGTACGTACAAGGACAGGTAACCCGTCAAGATTTTCAAGAAGCTTGTTTTTATTCGAGCTGTATCTGCTGCCTGATCCTGCTGCAGGAATTATTGCTGTTATTTTCATTTTCCCTCTACCTGAAATGGCTAAAAACTTCACTATCAAGAGTATTTGAATTAATTTTAACTATTTTATCATTATACCTGATTAAAACTTCAGGACAATTTTCCATCTTTAACACTCTACCAATTGCCTTTACCGGAATATTATCCGCCAGTAATTTTTCATAGATGAATTCCGGAACTGTGCCTACAAGTCCGTAATCTTCACCACCGTACAATACCCATTTACTGGAATTTATTCCTGCTTTTTGAGCAACTGCTTCTAAATTTTTATCAACCGGAATTTCATCATAATTAATTTCCATACCAACTCCGCTTGAAAGAGAAATTTTATACAGGGCATCAGCAAGCCCGTCACTGGCATCCATAAGAGCAGGAGGAGTTTCGCAACTTTTTACAATTGTTCGTCCTTCCTGTAAGAGAGGAACTGGATTTATATGGGCTTTAACAAATTTTTTTGAAATGTCTTCAGAAATATCGCTGATTTTACTTTCAAGTATCCATAAACCGGCAGCACTTGAACCGAATTCGCCGGCAGTAATTACAACATCATCTACTTTTGCCAGGCTTCTTTTTGCAGGTTGAAGTCTTTCGTTAAAACCGATTGCCGCTATACTTATTGTAATTTTTGTAGCTCTTGTCAGGTCTCCGCCCACAACTACTACATCATATTTTCTGCATATATGGTTAACACCTTCATAAAATCTTTTCACAAAATCTTCATCGACACTTTCAGGAAGTGATAAAGAAATGAGAATAAATTCTGCAATTCCGCCTGATGCTGCAATATCGCTTAAATTAACTGCAATTGATTTTATACCAAGATCATAAGGGCTGATAGTTGACATTCTAAAATGAACATCTTCAACAAGAGTATCCTGCGTAAGTATAAGCCCCTTTTCTTCAATAAAAGCAGTATCGTCTCCGATATATTTTGAAGATTCAGGGAGCAGATTTTTTATTAAACCAATAAATTTATCTTCTTTCATAGGAATATTTTAGCAAAATAATAAAAAAGATATTGAATTCGTTTATTCTGATAGGAAAAAATACGAAATTATTTGTGAAGGATTTTGAAAAAGAAAGAGTAGTGGATAAATACAAACTGATAAATAATTAAAATCTAGATTTTAATTATCTTACATCCACTTGTCATTGCGAGGATTTTGGAGAAATCCGTGGCAATCTTGCCAGTTTTCGCCTGTTATCTTCTGACATTATTAGCAAAATCCTTCGACTTCACTTCGTTTCGCTCGGATGACATTTTAAGGATTTTTCGTTTTTATCAGTTACAATTTAACCACTACCAAATAAAGAATTTACAAAAAGTGAATTACGGATCGTTAAAACTTTTTTCAGCAAGGATTTTTATTAAGCCTCTTCTTCTATTCCAGCCAACAAACAACTCTGCTTCAATAAAAGTCCAAAACACTTCTTTTCTCTCTCCTTAAAAATATTAAAAAAATAAAAAAGGAGGGGCTTAATAAAAATTCGCCGCCTTAAAAAGTTTTTTACGATCCGTTATGAACGAACAACACAGGCAAAATTGTTCCAGCCCCTTTAGGGGTGAGGAAAAACAAGTAATTGTGCAATTATCATAATAATTAAACATTGTTCTGACGAATTAACAATTTTACCGATTCAAACATGCGCAAAACCTTTACCGTACTAGTTACAACCCACCATGCATATACTTATATAAATAACTAATAGTTTATTGTATCTTTAAATTATGAAAAATAATATTAAACAAAAAGTCAGAGAATTTTTAGAAAAACACAAACTCCTGAACAGCAACCACTCGCTTCTTGTTGCATTTTCAGGAGGGATTGATTCGCTCTGTCTTTTAGATGTTTTATATAACCTGTCTAAAGAATGTTATTTCAAACTAACAGCAGCGCATTTAAACCACAACTGGCGAGGAGATGAGTCTAAGCGAGAAGAAGA
Source organism: Candidatus Gastranaerophilales bacterium (assembly GCA_028689995.1). GTDB lineage: Bacteria > Cyanobacteriota > Vampirovibrionia > Gastranaerophilales > UBA9579 > JAQVCB01. The sequence continues at coordinate 56,262 of JAQVCB010000004.1, read as the reverse complement.
AAACGCAAAAAAATACTGCAATTCAAGATATATAGACTTTTACAGCGAAACTCTCTCTGAAAATCTTCCTCATACAGAACTTGAAGCCAGAAATCAAAGATACGAATTTTTCAAAAGAGCCACTAAAAAGCTTAACTCAACAGCAATTTTAACAGGACATACCCTGACAGATCAGGCTGAAACCGTTCTTTATAGAATCATCAAAGGCTCTGGGACTATAGGATTAAAGGGAATTCCTGAAGTTAGGTATCAAAAAGATTCTGTGCCGATTTACAGGCCTATTCTTGAGATAACCAGAGAAGAAACTGTTGAATACTGTAAAGTAAACAATTTAAGCCCAAATATTGATTCAAGCAACCAGAATGAAGCCTTTTTAAGAAACAAAATCAGGCTTTCACTTATGCCTGAATTAAAAAAATACAATAAAGATGTTGACGAAGCCTTGTTAAGACTGTCAAAAATCTCAGCAGAATCGGAAGAACTTATAGAGGAATATATCAGCCAAATTAAGGAAAAAATTTATACCGGAGATGAACTAAACACTATAGAATTTTTAAACCTATCTATCGCCGCTCAAAACAGGATTATACTTGATCTGTTACATTCAGAAGACATCGAATACGATTTTGAAAAAATCAAGGTAATATCAGATTTTGTACATGAAAATTCCGGCTTAAAATCAGGCAATACTCTTTCTATTGGTGAAAATAGCTGGCTGTTTGTATCCTCTGAAATAATTAAAATAATTCACTCAATCAGGGCTGATGTGGTAAAATCAATAGTAACAGCTAACCTAAATGGCGAAACATGTAATTCGGATCTAGGCAAAACACTTGTTATCACTCCATGGAAAGATGATAAGCCTGACAAATTTCCGGACGAATTTTCCCGGACAGTCTATGTTGATTTAAGTAAAATAAAAGAGCCTGTTTATTTCAGGACAAGGAAATCAGGCGACAAGATTCAACCGTTTGGCATGCAGCAGAAAGTCAGGTTAAAAAAATACCTTATAAATAAAGGTATTCCTGAATTTAAAAGAGACAATTTGCCTGTTATAGCAACAGATTCAGAGATTTTGTGGGTAGTTGGAGTCGGATTAAGTGAATTAATAAGAGTTATTGACAGACCAACTCATATACTGACAGTTGAATGAGGAATTAATCTATTATGAATGTTATTGATAAAAAAGAAGAACATTTGCTTGAACTTTTTTCAAAAAATATGATTCAAGACAGAATCAAGGAATTAGCTGAAAAAATTAATAATGAATTTGATAAAAATGAAGAACTCTATGTCATTGGAGTATTGAGAGGATCGGTTTTATTTGTAGCTGACCTTGTAAGACATCTTAAAATGCCGGTTCAAATTGAATTTATAAGACTATCCAGTTATGGAGATGATCAAAAATCTTCCGGCAAAGTTAAATCAGTAGATCTATCTTTGCCAAATCTTGCAGACAAGAATGTATTAATAGTTGAAGATATTGTAGATACAGGATTAACAGCACATTTTCTCATAGATTACATAAAAGAACAGCACAATGCAAGACAAGTTAAGTTTGCATCCTTACTCGACAAAGTATGCGCAAGAATCCATCCTGTAAACATTGATTATATAGGTTTTGAAGTAGATGACAAATTTGTTGTCGGTTACGGTCTTGATTATCAGGGTTATTACAGAAACCTTCCATATATAGGATACTTTCCACAATAAAAGTAAAAGAGAAAATGAACAAGTACGATTTTACAGCGGCATTTATTGTTCCAACAGGCATAGGAGCATCAATAGGCGGATATGCAGGAGACGCATCTCCATGTTTAAACCTGATTTCAAAAATATGCCCTGTAATAACCAATCCCAATACTGTTAATGCAGCCATTTTTTCAGGTATAAACGAAAATATTCTTTATACAGAAGGCTTTGCAATAGACAGGTTTTTTAAGGAAGAAATAGCTCTCAGACCTTCAAAATATAACCCAATCGGAGTTATTTTTGATAAAGCAATACCGGAAGATATTTTAAATGTTCATATAAACACAATTAATGCAGTAAAAACTGTTTATGGCATTAATATTTTGGGTTATGAAATAACAAAAAATGAAGTCGGAGTTAATTTTTCAATATCAGAATCAGGAATATCATCAGGCAATATAGAAAGCCCTGAAACTTTGATAGAAGCCGGCAGAGTTTTAATAGACAAAGGAGCTGAAGCAATTGCAGTTGTATGCTATTTTGACTCTTCAGAGGATAATGATTACTCAAAAGGAGAGGGTGTTGACCCTGTGGGCGGAGTTGAAGCTATCATATCCCATATATTGACGAAAGAATTTAATATACCAGTTGCCCATGCCCCTGCGTTTAATGATCTATCCATAAGCTCAGAAATTGTAAATCCCAGAGCGTCGGCGGAATATATTACAACAGTATTTCTGCCCTGTGTGCTTTTAGGGCTTTACAACGCACCAAAGCTTGTTAATATTGACAATACCAACTATCAGGACATTACACTTGGAAAAATAAAAGCACTTATTGTTCCCTGTAACTGTCTTGGTGGAATACCGATTTTAAAAGCAATTGAAAATAATATCCCCGTTATTGCAGTTGAAGAAAATACAACTGTGATTAATGTTACTGCTGAATCACTTGGTATTGAAAACAAGGTAATTAAAGTTAAAAACTACCACGAAGCCGCAGGCCGATTGTTGGCATTAAAACAAGGAATTTATTTTTAAAAAAAACCGGAGATCAATAATCTCCGGCTTTTAGATTTATATATTACTTAATTATCCGCAACAGCCGTTTGAACAGCAGCAGTCACATGAAAGAGCTTTTTTAGCTGCTTCCATATCAACCTGAATACGTCCGTCAACTGCAACACCTTCTGCTGTTTTATCAGAAATCTTGAGCGGATTTATATCAAGCTCTTTGATAAAGCTGAAGTCTTTAACGAGCTGAGATAAACGGAGAAGAGTTTCTTCAATTTGCGGAATATTTGCAGGAACTGCTCCTCTTGCTCCTTTAAGGATTTTGTATGCTTTAACTGATTCAACCATTTCTTTTGCATCGATATCAGTTAAAGGAGCAATTCTGAATGAAATATCCTTAATGGTTTCAATATAGATACCGCCAAGACCAAACATCATCATGTGACCATACTGGGGATCTGTCGCAATACCGCAAACCATTTCACGGTTACCTTTAACCATTTCCTGTACAATTACACCGTCAAGGTCACTTGCACTGTATCCATATGTTTGTAATCTTTCAATAAGACCTTTAAACTCATTTCTAAGGTCAGCTTCACTGGCTATATTAACAATTACACCGCCAACTTCTGTTTTGTGAGAGATTTTAGTGGATGTAATTTTCATTACAACAGGATATCCGATTTTATTAGCTTCTGCTGCCGCTTCGTCAACATTTGCAGCAAATGCGTATTTACATGTTCTAATACCGTAAGCTTCAAGAACATCTATCGATTCCAATGTTGTAAGCTGATCTCTGTTTTCGCTTAAAGACTTTTTAATGATTTCTTTTGCTTTTTCAGTATCTACATTAAATGTTGGTTCATTGCCAACCGGTTTTTCTACCCATCTGCGCTGAACGTCAAGTTTTGACATAGCTTTTGCAGCTGATTCAGGATACTGGAAGAATGGCACATTAGCTTTTAATTTATTTAAATCATTAAAGAAATCAGCTTTTGCCATAAATACTGAAACAATCGGTTTTTCAGTACGTCTATTTCTTATTTCAACAACTGCTTTAGCAATTTCGAGAGGATCAACACCAACAAGCGGAAGGTTGATTACCATAACAGCATCAACATTTTCATCATCAAGTATTGTTTCAAGAGTTGTTACATAATCTTTAACATTTGCACTTGCGATCATGTCAACAGGATTTCTAACACTGGCTGCCGGTGGTAAATTTGCTCTTAAAGTCTGAGTTGTTTTTTCAGAAAGCTGTGCAATCTCAAGACCGAATTCACAAATAGCATCTGTTGCCATAATTCCTGGTCCGCCTGCATTTGTTATAATTGCTACTTTATTGCCTTTTGGAAGCGGACAGTGTGTAAATACCTGAGCTACTTCAAAAAGTTCCAGAATTGAGTTAACTCTGATAATTCCGCTTTGTTTAAGAAGAGCATCTGCTGCAAGATCAGCACCTGCAAGAGCACCTGTATGAGAGGATGCAGCTTTAGCACCTGCTGATGATCTTCCTGATTTAACAGCAATAATCGGTTTTTTCTTTGTAACTTTTGCTGCAAGTTTCCTAAAGCTTGCAGGACTGCTTATTGATTCAAGATAAAAAAGAATCTGATCTATTTCAGCATCTTCTGACCAGTATTCAAGCAATGTTTCGTCGTTCACATCTGCTTTATTTCCCACAGATACGAACTGACCTAAACCTACATTAAAATCTTTAGCAATATTAAAAATAGCGCCGCCTAAAGCTCCCGACTGTGATATGAAAGCTGTTTTGCCTTCATAAGGAAAAGCTTCAATAAAAGTTGAATCTAAATGAATAGCAGGATCTGTATTAACAATACCTACACAGTTAGGCCCAATAGCTCTCATTCCATGTTGTTTTATTAATTCAACAAGTTTATCTTCTAATTCAGCACCTTCGTGACCTGTTTCCTTGTATCCTGCGGTAATAATTACAAGACCTTTAACGCCTTTTTTGCCACATTCATCAACAACCTGATATACAAAATCTCTTGGAACTACAATTACTGCCAAATCCACAGGATTTGGAATATCCATAACATTTTTATATGCTTTAACGCCTAAAATTGTCTCAGCTTTTGGATTTACAGGATATAATTCACCTTTATATCCGTATGATAGCATTTTGTTTGTTAACTCTCTTCCAATTGCTCCAGCTCTTTCGGAAGCACCAATTACCGCAATTGACTTTGGTTTCATTATTGCATCTAGTTGATTAGCCATTTTTGTTCCTTTACCTCGTTGTCTATCTAATATCTTATCTATACAAAAAATAAGATTAAAAACCCATGTATATAATTATTAAAGTACGATCATAATTCAGTGTAAACATGTTTTTTGACAAAACATAAACATGACTTTCAGCTTAAAAAATTCAAGATTAATCATCTTTTTTCAGAGATTTTAGGATTTTAATGCAAAAGAACTTAAACGTATCCGTCGCTGAGCCATTCTCTAATCTTGAATTTCACGCCCAGACTTTTTGCAATTTCTCTGCATTTTTTAAGATCAATCTTATAATCTTCAAAACCCATTACTACGGTGAGAGTTGTATCAATTCCATATTTTTGACACTCTTCAGCAAAGTTTTTAACGCCTTCAAATGCCAATTCTTTATCAAAACAAGTTCTTGATAATATTTGATAAAGGTCAGCATTATCAGCATTTAAACTGATTGAGATTGCATCAATTAATCCTGTCAATTCAGGGACAACATCTCTTTTGTGAATTAAATTGGCGTGTCCGTTTGAATTAACTCTGACAGGAATATTTGGATAGTTGTCTTTAATAAATTTTGCAATCTCTCTGACAATATCAATCTTAATCAGAGGTTCACCGTAACCGCAGAAAACAATTTCATCTCTGGATTCAGGAGAATTTTCCTTAATTTCTTCAATAATCTTACCAGCTGCAATATTTTCTTCTGCAAGCCATAAGTTAACTCCAGCTACTTCATCATTAAAATTTCTTATACAGAACAGACAGTTGTTTGAACACAAGTTTGTAACGTTTATGTACATTGTGTTTCTGAGGAAATATACTGATTTGTTCTGAAGCTCGGTTTCCATATTGGATAAATTCCCTGCTGATTATATCTCTCTTTATAATTTTTGCACAAAACAAACTCTTTATTCAAGACGTACATTAAGCAGGATAATTTATTTTTATTTACTAAAAAATCCCTTTTATCCTTGAATCCAGTCTAAAAACTGAATACAAATAAAAGGGTTATTATTCACTTAATAAATTATCTTTTTATTAAACGGGGTTTTTATTTATTCTTTATTGTTAAGCAATAAATTGAGCATTACCGCCTGCAACTCCATGTTTACCAAAGTTCGATACATATCTTTGTCCATTAAAAGCAGTAAGACCTACACCTTTGGATTCTTGTTCTGCATTTTGATTGACAGCTGCAACAGATTTATGATCCATTCCACGGGTAACAAGATTTACTTTGGAACTTTCATCTACTGGAGTACCAACAAATTTTGTAAGATCAACTTGTTGGCGTGAAAACAGATTTGAATTTTCTGTTTTTGAAGAAAAAAGAAATTTATCAGATGCAGGCTGTCCCTGAATCTTATTATCTCCAAACGTAATATTTTTTGCAAATAGAGACGCCTCAGGTTTTGCCTGACCGCCATATGCTACAGGGTTTATTTGCTGACTTTGCTGTGTTCTACTTGCACTTAAAAAATTTACAGGAGCGACCATATTTTTTTCCTTATATTATCTCTATATATATAAAGTCCAACTAAACTAAAAAAATTCATGTTTTGGGAATAAAATTAATAATAATTTACAATAATAAATACGGGGAATTATATTAAACAAATCTGCTGATTTATAATAACGAAGTGGTAACGAATAATTAAATAGCTCTTATTTTCTATTCGTAACCACGACCCTAACGGATGTGAAAAGTGACAGAAACGGTCTACGATAGCGGGAGTGAAATAATGCTGAAGTTGCTGCCCGCCCCACCGATGGCGGGGAATGACGCAGGAGCTGGAGGTATTATGTAACTCATTCAAGTTTTCGTCACTTTGACACTAAACGATTGGGACTATTAACGAAATAATTATAACTTACAAAGTTGATCAAAAATGAAAATAGCAGCTATTTATAATCCTGTTTCAGGAAATAATGAAATAAATATTCTAAAAGATGAATTAATCAAAGGTTTTGTCGGTCATGAGCTTAATCTTTGGAAAACAAACGAACCTCTTCATGCAATTAATCTTGCTAAAAAAGCCGTACAGGAAAACTTTGATATTATTGTTGCCATAGGCGGGGATGGCACAATAACAGAAGTCATCTCAGGAATGATTGGATCAAAAGCCAAACTTGGTATTATACCATTTGGAACTGGCAATATGCTTGCCGGTAATCTCGGAATACCTATAAATATTCCAAAAGCTATTGAAATTATCCTTAATGAAAATTCTCAAAAAATTGATATAGGTAAAATAAATGACAGATATTTTGCATTTATGGCAGGATGCGGCTTTGATGCAAAAATTATAGGTAAGGTTTCAAAAAAGAAAAAAAGAAAATTAGGATTTTTTGCTTATTTCATTGAAGGTTTTATACAGTCAATTAAACCAAAATATGCTGTATTTAAAATCAAGCTGAATAATAACAGAACTATTAAAGTCAGAGGGTTAGCCACAATCATTGCAAACAGCGGAGATATTCTGGGTGATCTACTTTCACTTTTTCCAAATGCCTCTTTTGACGATGGTCTTCTTGATTTGTTAATAATATCCCCAAAAGGGATTATTGATTACCTTCCTATTATATGGAAAATTATCATAAAACAGCCTTATGACAAATCAAAAAAAATTCAATATTTTCAAGCAAAACAGATAGAAATAAAAACAAAACCCTCATTGTTTGTTCAGGCAGATGGAGATATTATCGGAAAAACACCGATTTATATAGAAATTGTACCCAAAGCAATCGAAATATTAATCCCTGCGGTTAAAGAAGAAAATATTTTGATTACAGTAGATGAAACAGTTAGAAGTTTTATAAATCAGACTTTAGAATATTTTAAGACAGGATCTTTTTAAGCCATCTAATAATTTAATAAATTTGTAAATAAAACTTTATAAAGACTGAAAAATAGACAATTTTAACTAATTATTTTTGTTTAATTAAATATATAAAACATAACTAATTAGTTAAAAGGTCTTTTAAAACGCTATGACAATAAATAATAATACACTCAGTGTTCCGAGTTTTATGAAACCACATCAAAAAACAGGATCTGCCAGATCCTCTGATAGATATGGCCGATATAAAGATTCTAAACAGGACTCTTTTAAAAAAACTTCCGTTAAAAGAAAACCTCGCAGATCAAATCCGGGAGTTAAACGCAAATTAAAACCGGCAATTAAAAGATTTTTTATAAAAGCAGCTCTTATTACAGGAGGATTATGTGCAATTATTCATTCTCATGTATGCCCGGAACCAATAAAAAAATTGACCGCAGAAGCTGTTAACGAAGTTAAAAAACCTATAACTTTGAAGGTAGAAGAAACTTCTAAAAATTTGGAAGAACTTACATCTTCAATCTTGAAGCATGATGAAAGTGCTACTATTCTACAAACCAGTATATCAAAGAATCTTCCTTATAAAGAACTAAAATATGTTGAAAATCCAGAACAATTTTTGTCAAGTGGTAAAATCACCGTAGAAGCATTCAGGGCTAATAATCCTGAAACTACAAAAATAATAAATAAATTGTGCAAAAAATACGGAATTGATGAAGAACTTTATTACAGTTTTATGTTTTGTGAATCAAGTTGCAGATTCGATGCATTAAACAAAAAGTCAAGTGATTTCGGACCAATGCAGTTGAATCCTGAATTAATAAAACTTATAGTTAAAAAATATTTCCATAATGACCCTGATATGCTTAATATTCAGAATCTTGTTAAAAAAGAACCTAATAATCTTAAATATTGGGAAAAATATTTTGAAATAGATGCAGCTCTTATAAAAGAACTTAAAAATTCAAATACGAATCTATTAGACGTGGCTAGAGCCTATAATGCAGGTCAAGGCTATATTATGAAACTTAAAAACGGAAAAAGTCCTTATGTAAAAACAGAACAATATGCAGAATCAGTTATTCTCCTTTATGATCATTTTAAAAAATAATCTATAGCTCTTCAAGGGAGTGTTGACGAATAGTTAAACAGCTCTTATTTTCTATTCGTCAACACGACCCTAACAAAAGTGAAAAATGGCGGAAACGGTCAGTTTTCGGCATTTTTACACTGGACGATGGGGACGTAAGACGAAACAAAAAACTTTGTTTTTTTGATTTCGTTAACACTCCCTTCAAAGAGGCTTTATACTGAAAAGAAAACATAAAGAGAAATGTTTATTCTTTAAGATCGAGATTTTTCAGATGGCTTATAGCTTCATCGAGATTTCTTAAAGTAAATCCGATTTCATAAGGACAGGACTTTTCTTTTTCAATTAATTCTTCCTCTGCTTCGAGAAGAAGCTCTCTTGCTTTTTCCAATTTTTCCAGCGGAGTCATTTTCTAATCTCCCGTTAATTTATTTTTTATTCTGTATTTTTTTATTTTTCATACTGAACTGCATTGAACCAATAAACGTATTGCCTTTATAATCAGCAGTTATAAAGGCCGCATTTATATTATTTTTTATTTTATCAAGATAATTTTTTTCAGGGAATTTTCTCTTCTGTGGTGCAAATTTGTTAATCTTTTGAATATCAATAAAAGCTGTAATTCCTGAATTATATAGAGCATGTTCCTTAAAATCTCCAAATAAATCGTTATTTGAGAAAGATTTTTTAGCTTTTATAGTATCTATTATAAGTTCAACAGCAAGTTTATCTCCTATTGCATATAAATTTTGGTCAATATTTCCATAACATAATACAGCAGGTAATTTTGGAGACGAAACTATATTTAATTCTGTATTTTTATAAGAAATTTTGGAAATTTCTTCAGAAGGAACCTGAATTTGAAGTAATTTAATAAATTTTGAAATAACCAGTGATGTTTTTGGAGTTGTAGACAAAATAATTGCATATCCTGGTTTTAAATTACCTGAAGCAATTGTTGCAAAAATTGAATTTTTACTAAAAATTTCCATAATATCATTATCAAAATCAAGTGTAGTAGTCATTTTAACAAATTGCTTAAGTTGTTCAAATTCAGTTTTGTCTTTTATACCTGATAATTCAAGATAAAGATTTATATAATTTTTTAAACCACTCACAGTAAAGTAAGAAATAGTATTTTGCGGCAAAAAGTCAGGAATTAAATTTTGTTTTTCATTATCAAAAACAGCCTGAAATGCTTTTTCTACATTTTTTCCTTCTATTTTTGACTCAAAATATGGAGTATATGAATTTAAATAAAATAAATCTCTGTCAAACCTCATTGCTATTGCAGTTGTAGGTATTGACCTGTCAAAAAATCCACTTATAGCAGAGAATTTATTGTTAGTTATATTATTTAATAAATCATTATTCGAAGTGGAATTTGTTAATAAAATTGTTCCTATTCTGCCTTTATCAACATAAGCAAGAGCCTTTCTAACATCTTTTCTATCATAAAGACTTGCTGCATCTTTTAAAATATAATTATTAATTATAAATACTAGGGATTCATAACTATCTGCCACAAATAATCTGTCTCTATTGATTAAATAAGCTATTTTTGTATTTTTTGCAGTAATAATCCTGAATCCTTGATAAATTTTCCCTGTCAATTTTTCATTTTTACTCAGCAAAAGTCTAAAAAGTGGATCAATTTTACTTTCCCGTTTTATAGGAAAAATAATAAGACTTCTATCAATACCTTTGCTATTCCAGATGCCGTAACTAAATTCATCTCCCAACACCTGATTTATTAATTTATCAAGTTTGTTACTTTTTTTGATTCTATAATTCGCATTAAATACTTTTATTAACAAACCGGGTAAATTTTTAATATCTAACGTCGTTAACTTGTTTATCTCCAGTATGCTTTTATCATTAAGCTGAACATCAATATAAGCATTAGTTGATTGAGGATAATAATCAGCATAATCTGCAGTAATTCCGCCAATTTCCCTTTTTCCAAAGAAAAATACTATCAATCCGGCTATAAATAAAATTAATACCGACGTAATAATGAGATTTTTGTTAGGATCACCATATTTTTCAATTTTTTCCAGCAGGCAGTCCTTATCATAATTTTCAAAAACCTGCTCTTGTTTCTCAATCATTAATTATCCTTTAGTCTTAACCCTTCCTTCTTGAACAAAACAGGCATGTTTAAAACGATAAGTTTTTATTTTAAAAAGCCATGTAAATATTTTATAATGAAAATCTCCTGAACATCAAGCATAATGAGAAACCGAAATAATTTTACATAATAATACCTTAAAAAATCCGCACCGTATCTAATAACGAGGCGAATAGAATTTTTTATTAAGAATATAATTACCTATATCCAAAAAATATATTTCTCGAAAGATTGTAAACTAAATTCCGACTATGAAACATCGTCTATAATTATCTAAAATCAAGAAAAAGAAGTTATTTTTAAAATTTTTATCCCCAAGAAATAATTTACAATTTGTTTAATACACAAATCTCTGTTAGTATACTGATAATTGATCACGTAAATGTTTATTATTTTACCCGCACCCTTTGGTGTGACCTAATTGGAGGTGATTTTTTATTTTTCAGATATGACATTGGATATCTATTTCAAAAATTAGTTTTTATAACAATGTCGCAATAAAGAGAATAAAAAGTCGTCTAATAGTTTGGTTTCATAGAGGGATGTGAATTTAATGGAATTTTCTTACAGAATTATCGGTAATTTTTGTATTTTCGATCTAACTAAAGACATATTTTTAAAGAATAATGTAAATAAATTAAAAAGCACTATAAATGAGATTATTGATCAGGGCTACCATAATATACTTTTAAATCTTTCAAATATACCCAGAATAGATGGTACAGGGTTAGGATCTCTTTTGAATATTCAAAAATTCGCTCTATATAATGAAATAAATATCAGGCTATATGGCCTACAGCCATACGTAGCCCAAATGATGTTTCAAACACGTTTGAACAAAGTTTTTGATATATGCATGCCGGAAGAAGAATTTTGTGAAGAAGCACTGTCTGATACACTAATAGTTGGTTAGCTATAAAACTAATCATCATCTCTGTCTGAAATTATTATAACTTCAGGTTTGGAGTTAAATGAATCAACAAAATGATTATAGCGTTCCATTCTTAATTTTAACCAGCTTACCATGGTATTGGAACCAAAAACCTCTACCACTCTTGTTCTAACAAAGCTTTTATATGACTTATTGTAAGTTTCTTCAACGTAGGTATTACATCTACAGTTTAATTCTTCAATTAGATCGTACAAAGTCTTCAGCCATGCCGCTTCAACAATATTTTCATCCACTTTAAACTCAAGTATCATAATCTCACTCAGCCTCTATTTCTTATTGGAAATATTTAACAGTTGTTTGAATTTTTTTGTGACCAAGTATTTTACTGACAACGTCAATATTGAAGCCTTTTCTAATAAGCTCCCGTGCATAATAATCTCTGAGCTGCTGCAATGTAATATTTTTACCGGTTTTCTGGCAACATTTTCTCCAAAAACGATTAACTGCCTGATAGCTTAGAGATTTAGAATCTGTTTCACCTCCTTTAAAAATAAATCCTGAATTTATACCTATTTCATTTTTATACAACTCAAGCAATTTGACTGAATCGGATGAAAAGAGAGTTACTCTGCGTTTTGGCGTGGAATTAATTAATACTGTCCGTGTTTCAGACTCGATGTCTTCAAAATTCAAATGTAAAGCTTCCGAAACCTTAAGACCTGCTTCTATCATTAATGTAAACAAAAGTCTGTATTTAAGATTATTAACGTTAACTTTATTGTGTTTATCGAAAATTTCTACGGAAAAAATCACTTTTTCTATGGAATTTCTTTCAATTTTTTTGGGAAGTTGAGCAATTATTGGCTTTTCACTGTCAATTTTAAGTATAGGATTATGCGGTATATAATCCTTCCTGTAACACCAGTTCAAAAATGATTTAAGACTGCTGATATGCCTTGCTTTTGTAGTTGGTGATTTTGAATTCAACCCGTCAAGGTGACTTCGTAAAGTTTCTACTGTCAAACCATCAATGCCGCTTGAACAATTGTCAATAAAATGAACCAGATCACTTCTATAATTAACTATAGTATGGCGGGATTTCTTGGCATTTGCCATCTCGCTCAGGAAGTTTTCTAAAATTTTTCTGACTCTTTCTTTACTCATAATTTCTTTCTCTGTTTCTATAAAAAACATTATTGTTATAATAACAATTCTGGTAAGATAATTTATCCTGTAGATTAATGAGATTTAAAGTATTATAATTATTATTATAACAAACATTAGGTGAGATTTAAAGTGAGTGTTGTAATTTTTATACAAACTTGAAATATAAATTGTTTAAGTTGAGAAACCAGCAAACACAATAATAAAGGCATCATGAGAAGAAAAGTATTGAAAGAGTATTATGACTTTATAAATGGATAATTGGCAGAAAATTACATCTCGGCATGCTTCTATAAAAAGTTCCACTACTGTCCAAAATAAATTAATGGTGAAATGCTGTAATACATTAAAAGATAGTGTTTTATACCTACAAATTATTGTTTAAACTTGAAAGTTGAATAGATTCCGCATCAAGTGCGGCATGACAACTCTCGTTATTGTCATGCCGAACGAAGTCGAGGCATCTTACCAATATTGTAAGATTACTCCAAAATTGGTAAGATCTTTCGACTCCGCTATAGCTCCACTCAAGATGACTCCTTGAAACTAGAAGATTATAAATTGTTGAATATCTTGCAAAAAGTGAATTAGAAATGCTAAAAACTTTTCATTGGCGGAAAAAATTACCTGTTGAATATAATCTCCACAGAATATAACTATTTTGACTATAAAAACCTGAATTTCTGCATTTTAAAAACTTCTAACTAAAACAAAAATAAAATAAATGAAAGAAGATTGTCAACAACAGGTAATTTTTGTAGCATATGAAAATTTTGTGCATTTCTTATGAGCGACATATACAGGTAAATTTGCTCTGCCCCTTGTGGATGAGGAGGAACAATAAGCTATAAATTTGAATATAATTCAACATTGTTCCGACAAATTAGCAAATTTACCGATTCAAACGTAAAAATCTTTGCTTTTATATGAAAAAATAAAAATATTATTGTAAAATAAAATCCATGAAAGTAATTAATACCTCAAATCAAAAAATAGTTGCAAATAAGGTTAAAGTTGCAAATAACACTATCTCGAGATTTATCGGGCTACTTAACAGATCAAATCTCAATGAAGGTGAAGGATTGCAGATTATTCCCTGCAACAGCATTCACTCATTTTTTATGAGATTTAATTTCGATGCTATATTCCTTGATAAATCAAACAAAGTAAAATTTTTAATGAAAAACATGACTCCCTGCAAAGTTTCCCCTCTTGTTTTCACTGCTCACAGCGTTCTTGAACTGCCAGCAGAAACAATTGAACGGTTTGAAATAAATATTGACGATGCTCTGGAATTTTACGAGTAATCATGTGCTTAAAAAATTAAATCTACAAATTATATTTAATTGGTCATCCCGACTCCATTCGGCTACGCTCAAGGCAGGCTCCGTGGAGGGATCTTACCAGTGAATGCTTTTAGTGTACCGTAAATTAGTAAGACCCATTCGACTCCGCTTCGCTCCGCTCGGGTGACAAACTAATTATAATAAAATATTCAGCAATTTAGCAGTTCAGGTAGAGTAACTTCAAATAATCTGAAATAACATTTACCGCCCCATTTTGCTATAATTTATTATGAGTCAATTTCAGGAAAGTATGAAAACCAAAATTTCAATAAAAGAATCTCTTTCGCTTTTGCCTGATTATCCGGGCTGTTACCTTATGTATGACAGCGAAGACCAGATAATATATATAGGCAAAGCTAAAAATCTTAAAAAACGAGTCAAAAGCTACTTTACAGGCAAACATGACTCTCCTAAGCTTGCAGTAATGGTACCTCAAATTGTGAGATTTGAATTCATCATTACTGACTCTGAAATTGAAGCTCTAATTCTTGAATCCCACCTTATTAAAAAGCACAAGCCAAAATATAATGTTCTTCTTAAAGATGACAAGCGTTTTCCGTGGTTTACCATCACAGAAGAAGAATATCCAAGAGTTATAATAACAAGAAAAGTTGATCAAAAGACTGTTAAAGGCAAATATTTTGGTCCTTATACAGATGCACGGGCAATGTATTCAACACTTGAACTTATAAAAAAACTGTTTCCTCTCAAACAATGCAAAATCCCTCGTTTTAGAGATCGCCCCTGCATGTATTATCAGATCGGCAAATGCCTTGGCCCATGCCAGAGACTCATAAGTCCAGAGGAATACAAAACTATAGTAAAACAGGTTGAATTATTTCTTTCCGGTAAGCAGACAGAACTTCTTGAAGAATTAAAAAAACATATGGAAATGTATTCAATAAAGCAGGATTATGAAAAAGCCGCCAGATACAGGGACAGTTATTTTGATGTACTCAAAGTTGTCGGCAAACAAAAAGTTGTATCGGATAATACAAGCCTGAATCAGGATATAATAGGATATGACAGTGATAATCTTATGATTAGCATAGTTGTACTAAAAGTCAGAGATGGCAGACTAATTGACAAATATGACTTTGAAATGACTTTAAATCAAATACATTCTATATCAGAAGCTATAATTGCATTTATTCAGGAATATTATCAGATGATAAATGATAATGAAATTCCAAAAGAGATATTAATCCCAGAAGAAATAGAAGAAGATGATAAAAATTTAATTATAGACTGGCTGAGCAGTAGAAAAAAAAGCAAAGTAAGTATTATAACTCCTAAACTGCAAACAAAGTTTGAGCTTATTGAAATGGCTTCTAAAAATGCAACTGCCCACCTTGAAAACATAAAACTTAAAAAGATGACTGAACTTCAAAGTGACTGGAATGAAGTAGGAAGCTACATTCAGGAAAAATTAAATCTGCCTAAATTCCCGCATAAGATGGAATGTTTTGATATTTCTCACATTCAGGGTACAAATACTGTTGCCAGTATGGTTGTTTTTATCAACGGTAAACCATGCAAAACAGAATACAGAAGGTTTAAAATAAGATCAACAGCCGAAGGCAAGCCTGATGATTTCGCTTCAATGAAAGAAGTTATAAAAAGACATTATGCAAAAGTTTTAAAGGATAATCTTGACCTTACTGATTTAATTATAGTTGATGGCGGAAAAGGTCAACTAAGCGCAGCAATAGAATCTCTGGATGAGCTTGGGCTTGTTCATCAGTCGATTGTTTCGCTTGCCAAGAAATTTGAAGAAATTTTCATCCCTGAAGAAACAAATCCTGTAATTTTCCCGACTAATTCTCAGGCTCTGTTTGTCTTTCAAAAAATCAGAGATGAAGCTCACAGGTTTGCAATAAACTATCACAGAAAATTAAGAGAAAATCAGGCAATAAAATCAATTCTTGATGAAATTCCGAACTTAAGCCTGAATAAAAAGAAACTCCTTCTGGAGCATTTTGGAGATATTAAAGGCATAATGAACACAAATGAATCTGAAATAGCAAGAGTAATAGGCAAAACCTATTCTCGAAAAGTGTATAAATATTTTCATAAATAAATTAAATGATAATCCCTGATAACTGACAGAAAGTGCTTAAACTGGTAAATTCTTTTTCAATCTGAAGTATCATATGCTCATTTTCTAATCTTTGAGCAATATCAAGCGATTCCATAAAATATTCATGGGCAAGATCTGCATTTTTTTGTTTATCTTCACCCGATATTGCAGCTATTTCCTGGAAAATTTTACCATAAGTCAAAAACAGCTTGGATTGAAGCAAATATAAATCCAAATTTCTCGCTGACATAAGGGCTTGTTCCACATGCATTCTTGCTGCTTCAAAGTCTCCTTTTATAATTTGAATTTCTCCTAATTGTCTTTGCAAAAGCATTGTTAGAAAATAATTATTTATTCCTGCTCTTTGCGATATTTCCAGTGCTCTTTCTGCAATTTCCTGTGCTTTTTCTACATTTGTTTCAGCAATTTCAACTTCAGCAAATAAATACCATCCAAACAAAGCTCCCATTGCCAGCTTTCTCTCAGAACAATACAGCACTAAATCACTATATAGCGTCTTTGCCTTTTCAAAATTCTGCGATTCCTTATAAATTTTACCTTCAAATAATTTAATTATTGCCCAGAGATTGTAGTCTTTAATGCCTTCTGCAATAGCCATGATTGAGTCAATGATGTTTTTTGCCGCATCAAAATTCCCACAAAGAATATTTGACAATAGATTAATGAATCCCCAATATAATTTTATACTATTATTATCGGGCATTTGAGATATTAATGGTTTTAAATATTCTAATATCGCATTTGCAGAATTAATTTCTCCCTGTAAAGTTTTATAAAGGGCTTCTATAAGTTTTGCCTGTATTTCAATTTCTATAAGGCCAAGTTCATTCGCCTTAAGCATAAGGGCATTAGCAATATTCAGAGCTTCTCTATTCCCTTGAACAGCATATGCCCTTGCCAGAATAAGTTCTGTTTCTATTTCAGTATAATTTAAATCTTCAAGACTTAAACCTGAAATAGTTTTATTTTTTGAAACAGCAGTTTTTAATGTCGGTAAAATGTCGTTTTTAGCTAAATATATCGCTTCTTCCAATTTTCCAGTATTGTATATCGCCTCTAATTTGCAATAATTTAACAGAGAATATTCAATAGGATTGTTTTCTTTACTGACTTTTGACAATGCTTTGTCAACACATTCGATAACACCTGAATAATTGCCTGTTAATTCGCTACTTCTTGCAAGATAACCTGTTAATTCAATAATTTTTACTATTTCATTTCTTTTTTCTCTTTCCAGTATTGCATTGGACAAATATAGTATTGCTTCTTCAGGATTTATTTCATAATTTATCTTGCCTGCTTCTTCATAAATACTAAGTTTAAGATTGTCTTTATCGGGAATATCCATTACTTCAAGCAATGAGAGAAGCCTTTGTTGTGCAGTTGTATAGGATTTAATATCCCCAAGCAGCAAAGCTTCCTTTTTCGCCAGATTCCAGCAATTTACAGCATCATTAGACAAATTAGCAAGTTCTGCATGTGCTGCAAGCATTGCACTGCTGGCTTTTGTATAATTACTCAATACCTGCAATACAACTGTGTGATAATTTATTTTTTCTTCTTCAGTAAATCCCTGATTATATACAAGATTATATATTATTCTATTTTTGAACATTAAACTGTATTGATCGTATTGAATAAAAAGTCCATTCGATTCGAGTGAATGTAAAGAATTTATAAACTGCTGTTCTTCCATTTCTACCGTTGTTTGCAGAAGACTCGGCATGAATCTTTGCCCAAACATACAGGCACTAAGAAGAATTTTTGTTAAATCAGCAGAAGCTTTATTTAATTGTGTCAGCCTGATTTTAAGAATATCTTCCACCTTATCTGGCAAATTCAAATTTGCTGCTTCAATATTGAATTTTAAAATATTATTATCGCTGTATATGGCTCCTGTTTCAAATAACAACCATAATGCCTGTTCTATATATACAGGTATTCCTTTTGAATTATCATAAATTTTGTCTTTCAGTTTTGGCGGAATTAAATCCTGACCGTTCAATATATCCCGGATCATTTTATCCACTTCTTCTTTTGACATTGGTTTTAAATATATATCGAAAATTCTCTCGTCTTTATTTTGAATGTCAAAATAACTGTTTAAATCAACTTCTGGAGCATGCGTAACGATTATTTGAGATTTTTCATCTAAAAATCCTCTATCGACAAAATATTTAATACATTCCAGTGATAAGGAATCAATAAATTCAAAATCTTCTATCACTAACGCTATATTATTTACAGCTTTTAATGAAGCAAATATTGTTTTTATACATTCGAATACTCTTTTTTGATTATTTACTATGTCCATATCACTTTGAAAATCATCCATATTTAATAAATTAAAGAGAGTTTCTTCTATACGTCTATCTTTTATCTTTAATTCCGAAAGAAGAAATTGAGAAATAATCTTTTTAGATTCTTCTACATTTGTTATAAAAGGAGGAAGACCGAAAAGATTTTTAAGTAAATCCTGAAAATAAGCAAAAGGAATAATTTCATTTATAGGCTGGCACTGACCAATCAGGAAATTAATATTTCTTCCCGATAATAACTGTTTTGCTGCTGATACAACTGTTGTTTTCCCCGACCCGTCGGGAGCAGAAATTCCTATAATATAACCTTCATTTACCTCTGTTAATGCTTTTATCAAGAAACCTGTAATATTATCCTGACTGGCTTCTCTTTTTCCTGAAAGTTTTTCTGGTTCTTTTTTCTCAATCTCCGGCACTTCAACAGGTTTTGAAATAACTTCTTCACCCGAAAATTCAATTCTCGGTTCTTCTATTATGATTTCAGGGGTTAAATTTATCCCAAGCGGATCCAAAAGCCTATAAACAGTTGTAAGTTTATCTCCCACCGGTACCGAGCTCATTATTTCAAAATCAAATTTATCTAAAGTTAAATTATAAACTTTTGTATTGACTACAACATTATCTGCATTCGCTGCAGACCTTTCCACCTGGGAATAATACTCATTATTATGAGTATTAACAATTGAAATACCGATTTTTACCTTTAATTTTATTTTTAGAGTATTTTGAATTTTAAAATTCAGTTCATTTATTTCTTTAAGAATACCTTGAGCCGCAATTATAGAATAAAGTGCAGAATTCTTGGTATTATTTTGAGATACAAAACTGATTGCCGCAGTTTGCTCTGAAAGAACATTAGATTCTTCCTTAAATTTCTTTGCCTTTAATTCCACGACATGAAAAAAGAAGTTTCTAAGTTTCAAAACAATATCTGAATTCTGAATTTTTGCTCTTACAGCAGATAAATTAATAAGTTCTACCGAAAGAACAGCATATTCTTGCAATTTTGCAGATTTTATTACAGGAGCTATCTCTATTTTTTCTTCAGGAATTTTTTCTATTTGTTTTTCTTTTAAATCAGAATTGCATTTTATACATTTAGTCCTGTCAGCAGGATTAAGAACTTTACAATCAGAACATTGAACAAGCAGTTTCCTGCCGCATTTTCTGCAATTTAATGCATTTGGAAAATTTGGAGCTTTACACTCAGGACAGAAGGTTATTAATTTAAGTTTGCAGATACGACATCTTTCCTGTCCAACAGAATTAAGGCTTTTACATTTTGGACAGGATATTTTAAGCTTTAGCCCGCATTTTGTACAAACTTTACTATTTTCGGAATTTTCCTCTCTGCAGCGAGGACATTGCATTGATTTACCTTCTTTCTCGAGAATAGACCATCATTGAAATAATTTTAAAACATATGTTTCCAACTTAAATTATAGATATATGGCATAAATCTATAACCATCCTTTTATATGATTTATGGTTTTATCAACCACCTTCCCACGATATTTTACTAAATTTTTCTTTCAATTAAATTATTTCTAACGATTTTCTCTTATGTTTACTCCTATATCTTTAAAATCATGAAATATTTCTAAAGCTTTTGGGTCAAGATCCGGCTTTGTTTTTACAAAGTCCTCTATAAAAAATGAGGTAATTTTAAAATTATATTTATGCCATAACTGAAAAAAAGTTTTTTCTACCTGCCTGTTAAAATTAGCTCTTATATCATTAGGATATATTGAAAAATTTTCATTTCCATACCAAATATAAATTCTGTCTTTTAATGTATTAATCTTGTTATCGGGATAATTATTATATGTTATAGATCTTTGACCTACCGATTCTTTTAATTTATGGAGTTCAAACTTATCTTCTTCATTCCATATAAGTTTCAATCCAAAATCTGCGTTTGGATTAGTTTTTTCTGTAACCAGATTATTATCTTTGTCCAATCCTATTTGAAGATTTTGACCCGGCTGCATATCCAGAATATCCTGTTTAAATTTTTCTTCTAAAGATAAAGGCTTAGATTTATCGAAATACAAATAATCAAAATTCGTATCCAAATATTGTCTTTTATCTGACCTTCTATCAGCTATATCCTCAATATGTTGAGCATTTCCTTTTTTTATAACATTCCAAAGATGCCCCTGAAACATTTCATCATAAGGTTCGCCGGTATCCATACGAAACCCTGCCTGACATGCAACCGGAATACCCTGAGTTTCCATCAATAATTTAAATAAAAAAGCCTCATGCCGACAAACTCCAAGACCTGATTTTAAAATTTCTCCCATATATGTTTCTTTACCTGCAAGCTTTTCTAATATTTTCATACTTTTTGCAACAGGAAATCTGGAATAAGAAACAATAAAACTTTTTGTATTACTTATCAAGAATGTCTGCCAATCAAGTTTTTGCATTTTTCCTTCTTCTATTGCAAATTGCTCCTGTACACTTAACGGCCTTTTACTTATACGTTCAAACTCTTTCTGCCACTCAGGTATCTGACTTTGATAAGCCTGAAATATTTCCTGCAAATCTTTATCTTTTTTGCGGTCAATCACAGTAACCTGATTTTTCATATTACCTACCAGATACAGATTTCCATTTATTTTAAAACCGTCAGGTACTGTTTCATCATCAGGAAAATAGTGAGTCTTATCAAAATCCTTAGAAATATCATCAACAGCTTTTTGCTTCGCCTGAAATGAAATTAATTGCCCTGTAGTTAAATTTGAAGAATAAGACATGTAATTGAACCCTCTTGAATCAGGCAAACTTTCATTTTTAGGTGCAATTAACGTTTTTAAAACTTTATTCAGTTTTGTATTGGGTATCAATATATTTCCCGAAGAGACAAACATCTGACTTTTTTCCAATAAAATTTACTTACTATCTATAAAAACAGTAAGTAAATTTTAATTGCCTTTTTTAACTTTAATACTTTTACTAGCTTTTAATGGATCCTTCTCTTTTTAAAAAGTTAAATTCAGGATAAATTTAATTGAGAATTAATATTTTGGGAATATACATCTGTATAATTTTAATGTTTAAAATGTCTCATTCCGGTCATTATCATAGAAATTTTGTATTTCTCTGCTTCGGCTATAACATCTTTATCTTTAATACTTCCACCCGGCTGAATAATTGCTCCTATTCTAGCCTGAGCTGCTGCATGAATATTGTCTGTCGCAGGGAAAAATCCGTCACTTGCAATAACAGCATCCGTTGTTTCATCACAGGCCTGATTTAATGCTATTTCCATAGAGGCAATACGACTTGTCTGTCCAACTCCAAGTCCAATTGTACGCTTGTCTTTAGCAATTACAATTGCATTTGAATTGAGATGTTTTGCTATTTTCCAGGCAAAAACCATATCTTCAACCTGTTCGGCCGTGGGTTTATGTGAAGTGGCAACCTTGAAACTGTCTTTTGTAAGGTCTGCCTGATCAGGGGATTGAACAAGGACACCAAAAGGTAAAACTTTTAATCCTGCTTTTTGATTTGCCTTATATTCAAGCGCATTAACAGGAACTTTTACAAGTCTAAGGTTTTTCTTGGCTGAAAGAATTTCTATAGCTTTTGCGGAAAAATCTGGTGCTACAACTACTTCAAAGAAAATTTCTTTTACATGTTTTGCAATTTCTTCAGTTACAGTTTCGTTAAGACCTATAACTCCTCCAAAAGCACTAATTGGATCACAATCATATGCTTTTATATAAGCAGCATTGATATTTTCTCCAAGAGCTGCTCCGCATGGATTGCCATGTTTTATAATACATGCCGCGGGTACATCGATAAACTCGCTTACTATATTAAGTGCCGCGGTTAAATCGACAAGATTATTGTAGGAAAGCTCTTTTCCGTTCAGGAGTTCAAAATCAAGAGCCCATCCAGGATTATAAAGAGCGGCTTTTTGATGGGGATTTTCGCCGTATCTTAAGTCATAAACTTTTTTCATATTTAAATTAAATATATCAGGCATTTGATCGGCTGATATTTCGGTGATTCTTGTATATAACTGCTCTGAAATTATTGAATCGTAAGTTGAAGTATATTGGAATGTCTCTATTGCAAGCTCTTTTCTAAGTTCATAGCTTGTGTTACCAATGTTTTGCTCAAGATCTTCAAGAACTTGTTCGTACAAATCGGGAGAATAAACAGGAGTTACATAGAAATAATTTTTAGCAGCAGCTCTTAAAAGAGAAACACCGCCTATATCAATAAATTCTATCAGTCTTGCAACATCTATATAATGATCTTTTGAAGCTTGTTCAAACGGGTAAAGGTTAACTACAACCATATCTATAAGGTGAATATTTCTTTCCTTCATCTGGCTTAGATCATCCTGATGGGTTCTTGAAGCAAGAATTGCTGCATATATGTCAGGATGAAGAGATTTTACCCTGCCGCCAAGCAATTCAGTAAAACCGGTTATCTCTGAAAGTTCAACAGCTTCAACGCCGTTAGATTTAAGAGTTTCATAAGTTCCGCCGGTAGATATTATTTCATAGTCAT
Source organism: Candidatus Gastranaerophilales bacterium (assembly GCA_028689995.1). Classification (GTDB taxonomy): domain Bacteria; phylum Cyanobacteriota; class Vampirovibrionia; order Gastranaerophilales; family UBA9579; genus JAQVCB01. Next base: position 32,901 of record JAQVCB010000004.1, on the reverse strand, counting down.
ATTTTTCAATAAGCGCTTTTGCAAAATCCACTACTTTATCTTTATCATAAACACTGATAAGAGCTCGTTTCTTAGTCATATAATTCCATCCTCTTTTTTATCTTAACTTGTTTTATTTATAATTCTATGACAAAGAAATTATCATTACATCAAACTTCTCTTTTTTCAGGAGAAAAAAATGAAAAAGATTTTTTATCTTTGAGAATAATTCTACGAGTTTTAATATTGATAAACGATGAAACTCTTTATAAATAGAACATATAATAAAATAAGGCAAATTTTTAAAATAAAATGGGGGGTAAATTATGGTGGGATCGGTGCAAAGTTCATCTGCTCAGGATGCTAATGCTATTAGTCAGCAGATACAAGAATTTAAAGATGGAAAAGTCAATATCACGAAAAATGATCTAAAAAGCACTCTGGCTAATGCTATTGCGCAAGGCGAAGAACCTTCGGATACAGTGTTAGATATTGTTGATTCATATGACAAAATTGATACAAATAGTGATGGGATAAGCTATGAAGAGTTGGAAACTTATAAAAATACACCTGCAGGTATAATAAGTAGCATGGGGTTATCACCAGAGTCGTTAAAACGACAACAGCTTAGTCTTTTTAGTTCTGCGTTATCAGAAAATAATACGACAACTACTTCTTCATTATTTGATACTGCGAGTACGCAAACCAGTCTCTTTTCAAATTATTCCTCATCAAGCAGCAATAATAATTCAAGCATTTTTGATTTTATAACTTAGAGCCTGTCTAAAATCAATGAATTTGCCATATTTCAGACATTAAAATACTCAAAATCTTTTATCAAGGATTATTCAGTATTTTAAAATATATTAAAGCTAATAATATTGTTATACTAAAACGAGTTTATATTTTCGAAGGCTTGAACGAGTTATTAAAAACCTCCAGCTCCTGCTGATCGCAGCAGCTTCAGTTTTTTTACACTCCCACTACCGTACATCGCCTCCGAAAATAACGCTCCTACTACCGAATACCATTTTTTATTTGTTGTTAAAATCCCAAATTCATTTTTGAAGTGGTATAATAATGCTTTTAAACTTTTATAATTATAATTTTCTTTATAATTTAAAGTAAAACTAGAATTAAAGAGTGTAATAATGACAATTTATCTAGGTTTTTGGCAAAAAATAATTCTAAAGAGTAATAAAGTCTAATTCTCATGACTAATATTCAATTTTTTTTGAAGATTTATTATTAATATTGAGTTTGAAGTTTATATTAATTAAGTCCAATTGAGTTAGAGGTTGTTATTTAAAATTTTTTAAAAGATTCCTTACAATAAGGAAAAATAAAAATTTAAATTCTAACGAGAATTTAAATTCTGCCTCATGATCTCTTCTTCCCCGTTCCAAATACGGGGTATTTTTATGTCTAAAATTAATAATATTTTCAGCCTGTAAAACTTATCGAATGTCAGGCAAACTCGGATTTTTAATAAAGCAAGATACCTTCTAACATAGTATATTGAAAAATCCTGAACGAGTTACGAAAAGTCTACACTGCCTGCTGACCGCAGCCATTTCGACTTTTCTCCACTCCCGCTATCGCATTCAGACAGTGCCGACTTGCTTTAATTTGACCGCCTACAAGAACTGCACAAAACCTTCATATGCTACAAAATAATCCCTTGCCGATAAATCTTTTGCTCTCTATTTATCTTCTTTGTTTGAGAGTCTGAAGAGAAATGCGATTGTTTGAAGTTTTTTATTTCACGACTGAAGTGTTTATAATGTTTTGTCCGCAAGGGATTATTTTTCCGCCGATGAAAGGTTTCTAGCATTTCTAGTAAGCTATTACTGCTGTTTGACAGGCTGAAATATTTATAAATAACGATTTAGTATTCAAATTGGTATTAATATTGTGGTAGTGGTTAAATTGCAACTGATAAAAACGAAAAATCCTTAAAATGTCATCCTGAGCTAAATGAAGTAAAGTCGAAGGATTTTGCCCACAATGTCAGAAGATAACAGGCGAAAACTGGTAAGATTGCCACGGATTTCTCCGAAATCCTCGCAATGACATGTGTATGATAAATAATTAAATTCTAGATTTTAATTATTTATCAGTTTGTATTTTTCCACTACTAATATTATTAACCTGAATAAATAACTTACAAGTTAATGATCCTGTTATATAATTTATCTTATAGTCACAAGACAGATCAATTTATTTAGGGGAAAATTATGGATATTAAAGTAATTCAAGGGTCTTTGTCAGACGTTTCATGCGATGTTCTTATAGTAAATCTTTTTGAAGGTGTAAAATTGCCGGCCGGCGGTACAGGTACGGTTGATGCGGCACTTGATAATATTATTTCCGAATATGTTATCGGAAAAGATGATTTCAAAGGTAAGCTGGGTGATACATATGTAATTCCTTCTTATGGTAAAATTCCGGCTCAAAAAATACTGCTTATCGGGCTTGGAAAAGCTGAGAAATTTGATTCCAATACAATAAGACTTGTAGCATCTAAAGCTATAAAAAAATCAATATCATTCCTCAAGGCAAAAAAGGTATGTTCAATACTGCATGGGGCGGGTATCGCAGGTCTTGATCCGATTGACTGTGCTCAGATGACCGTAGAAGGGACCTTAATCGGAGCATATAAGTTTTCAAAATATAAAACAAAGAAAAATAATAACGGGTATGAAGGTCCTACAGAGTTTAATATTGTTGAAATCGATCCGGATAAATTACAAAGAATTAATGAAGGTCTGGAAAAAGGCAAAATTATTGCAGAGGCAGTTAATTATGCAAGAGATCTTGTAAATGAACCGGCTTCATTTGTTACTCCATCAAAGCTTGCTGAAAATGCTAAATCCATAAACGGAATTGAATGTACAATAATTGACAGAGAAGAAGCTGAAAAACTAGGCATGGGGTCATATTTGGCAGTGGCAAAGGGAAGTTCAGAGCCGCCAAAGTTTATTCATATGACTTATAGGTCGGCAAATCCTGTTAAAAAGATTGCTCTTGTCGGGAAAGGCATTACCTTTGACAGTGGAGGTCTTGATATTAAGCCTGCATCCAGCATGACAAACATGAAAGATGATATGTCCGGTGCTGCTGCAGTTTTAGGGATAATGAACGCCTTAACAAAGCTAAAACCAGATGTAGAAGTACATGGAATAATAGCAGCCTGTGAGAATATGCCCAGCAGTACTGCTTATAAGCCAGGAGATATTTTAAAAGCACTGAATGGCAAAACAATTGAAGTTGATAATACCGATGCTGAAGGGAGACTGACTCTTGCAGATGCTCTTGCATATGCAGATAATTTAAAGGTCGATCAGATTATTGATCTTGCGACTCTTACCGGTGCTTGCCTTGTTGCATTAGGTTATATGGCATCTGGCATAATGGGTAATAATCAGGAATTGATAGATATCCTGATGAAATCAGCGGATAGAGGCGGAGAAAGACTCTGGCAGTTACCTATGTATAAAGAATATTTTGAAGGTTTGAAAAGTGATGTTGCTGATTTCAAAAATTCAGGACCAAGATGGGCAGGCGCTTCTACAGCGGGTTTGTTCCTGAAAGAATTTGTAAGCGAAACTCCATGGGCTCATATAGATATAGCAGGACCTGCATATCTTGATAAAGAGATAAAAGAATTAGCAAAAGGACCTTCAGGAGTCGGAGTCAGAACACTTTTAAATCATATTATGTCGTTATAAGTCATTTTAAGGAAATATTTAATGACAAAACAAAAATTGATCATTGAACTTCGGTCTTTTATGGAGAAGGAGGGTATTGATATTTTTCTTGTCAGTTCAACTGATGAGTATCTAAATGAGTATATTGACCTTAAACAAAACTCAAGATATCTATTAACAGGTTTTTCCGGTTCAACAGGAGATGCTCTTGTCACTAGAAACAATGTATTTTTATTTGTTGACGGCAGATATCATATACAGGCTGATCAGGAAGTTGATAAAAATATTGTTACTGTTGTAAAACTGGGATTAAGCGAATCTCCAAGAACTGCTTTAATAAATAAAATAAATGAGTTATCAGAATCAGGAAGTGTTGTTGGTTTTGTAAATACAAAAATCAGTTATTTCAGCTATAAATTATTTACAGAATATCTTTATGAGGTAAAGCCTGTTTTCAGAGAGTTTAATTTTGATCCTGTTTTAATGTTTTCAGGAGTTGAAGAATCTGAAGCAAAAGAGCCTTTAAGGTATATAGGAATTGAAATATCCGGTTTAACTCCCTTAGAAAAGATTGATATTATCTTAAATGAAATAAAAAAGCTTAATATCGATGCATTGTTAGTTACAAAGCTTGAAGAAATCGCTTATATATTAAACTTGAGGGGAAAAGAAATTCCTTGCAGTTCATCTTTCAAGGCAAAAGCTGTTATTAAAAACAACAAATGTCTAGTATTCACTGATTTAAATAATTTACCTGCCTGCATTGAGGACAGGTATGACGAAAAGTTTGAATTTTTGGATATAAAACTGTTTGATAAAGAATTTGAAAATTATACAGATGCGGTTATAGGCTTTATTCCAGGGTCAATGAATCTTCATGATTACAGGCTTACCGAAAAAAATAAATCAGTCCAGCTTGAAACAAGCCCTATTTCAAAAATGAAGGCTATAAAAAACAGCGCAGAACTCGACCATATGAAAGAATGTTTCAGAAAATCAGATATAGTCATAAACAGAGCTATATGCTGGCTCAATCAGGGTATTGAAAAAGGATTGAAAATATCTGAAAAAGATTTTGCAGTCAGAGTAAAAGAATTGTTCTTTGAAGAAGGTGCTTATGGCCTTAGTTTTGAAGTACTGGCTGCAAGTGGAAAAAATTCAGCAATTATTCATTATACAAACCCTGATCCTGAAAAATTTATTCAAAAAGGAGATATAGTCCTTCTTGACTGTGGAGCTTATTGTGAAGGAGGCTATGCAACTGATACAACAAGAACATTTTTGGCAAAAGATAAGCATACAATAGCTGATGAGGAAACTAAAAAGATCTATACTACGGTTTTAAAAGCATTTTTACATGGGCTTAATTATCCTCTTACAGAGAATACAAGCGGTTATGATATTGATAAAAAAGTTCGGAAAATAATAAATAAAGATGCTGATGTATCTTTCAGTTTTCCGCATGGAACGGGACATGGAGTTGGATTAGCTGTCCATGAATCTCCTCCGAGATTAAGTCCTGCTGAAGATGCCAAAAAGCCCCTTGAATTTGGCATGTGTTTTTCAATTGAGCCTGGACTGTACAAAAATGAATGGGGCGGGGTAAGGCTAGAAAATACAGTTACAATTGAAAAAGAAAATGATAAACTTATTATAAGGTCTTTAACCAGATCAAAATTTGATGAAAATCTGGTTGATTATGATCTTTTAAACGATCAGGAAATAGGTTGGCTTAAAAATTATCAGGATAACGCAATAGGTTGAGATGAAAGAAATTACGAGCATTCAAAATCCACTTATAAAAGAAGTTCATTCCTTACAGCAGAAGAAAAACAGGAATGAACGCGGTTTATTCTTAATAGAAGGTTATAAAGGAGTTTGTGAGGCGATAAAATCGGGTTTAAATATCGAAAATATTTTTGTCGGCGAGAGTTTTGACAAGGATATTTCTGACTTTGATTATGAAAAGATTTTTAGGGTTTCAGAGCAGGTTATGAAGAAGATTTCAACAACCGACAGTCCTCCTGAGATTATTGCTGTTGCAAAACAAATTAAATTCTCGCTAAATGATATTTTTATTTCAGAAAATCCTATTATTGTTCTGCTGGAAAATATAAAAGACCCGGGGAATTTCGGTACTATTATAAGGACGGCAGCAGCCAGCGAAATTTCAGGAATAATTCTTACTGATAATAGTGTTGATATTTACAATCCCAAAACGGTAAGATCAAGTGCGGCAAATCTCTGGAAAATTCCTATAGTCACAATGTCTGATAAGGCCAATATCAAAAAATGCTTAAATAATCTTAAAAAGTGTGATTTTATTGCTACCGTTGTAGATAAAGACTCTAAATTATATTATAGTATTGATTTTAAAAAACCAACCGTTATTATGTTTGGTTCAGAAGCTGAGGGATTGTCAGAAACTTTGACTGAACAGGCGGATATTCTTGCTACAATACCTATGAGCGAAAAAGTAGAATCTATTAATTTAAGTATTTCAGTTGGAGTAATGTTATATGAATCGCTTCGTCAAAGAAAATATAGTCACTAAATATATTCTGGATCACAAAAGAGCTGTAAAATTTAGTTTTCTTGTATTTATAATTACATTTCTTCTTGGATTAGGTTTTTCTATAGGAATAATTAAACTTTTTCAGGGAAGAATCCCTTTTGCGATAAATTTTATCCAGACGGTTCCTTCTGAAATGCTTATTCTCATTTTGAAAACAGCTGTCTTTTTTGGTCTTTCTCTTTCATTGCCTACTATAGTCTATTATCTTGCAAAGCAAAGGTTTAAAAAACAAGAAGATAGAAAACAGCTTATTTTAACTCTTTCAGGAGGATTTTTTCTGTTTTTTATTGGAGTTTTCTTTGCTTATTGGATAATAATACCAATTTTGCTGTATATTTTGTTTGGATTTAATTTTAATTTGGCCGGTATAAATATAAATATTTCAAGCTATATATCATTTTGTCTGTTAACTGTATTAATTAGCGGTATTATATTTGAACTTCCGGTAATTGTATTCATTTTAAGAAAGATGGATTTATTAAAGGCTGAAATACTCTTAAAATATCGGAAATATGCGTTTATAACAGCCTTCTTATTACCAGTTGCTGTTATTTCAAATGAAATTTTTGAAATATTATTTTATTCGGTAACGTTGTTATTTTTTTATTTTTTAATTGTTTTTATTGCAAAGATTTTTAAATAATGTAGATATTATAGGAATAAGGAGAACTAGGATGGAAAAAATTACGGTAAAAACTCATAAAAAGAATGAATTAATTGATATAACATCTGAAATAAAGGGAATAATTGAAGCACTAAATATGCAGAACGGCATTTGTCTTATATTTTGTCCGCATACAACTTCAAGTCTGACCATAAATGAAGCTCATGATCCCAGTGTAAAAGGCGATATTATTTATTCTTTTAATAAAATATCACCTGATTACAAAGAATTCAGGCATGTGGAAGGAAACTCCGGCGCACATGTAAAGTCAAGCGTGATGGGCAGTTCGATTAACCTGATTGTTAATAAAGGAAAAATTATGCTGGGGCAATGGCAGGGAATTTATTTTTCAGAATTCGACGGGCCAAGAACTCGTGAAATTTGGATTGAAACTATTTCAAAGTAGTAATAGAATGTATACATTTTTTAATAAATGCATCTAATTTAGGCAATTTTTACACCTCCGTATACTTTTTATATATAAGAGTTATATATAAAAAGTATACGGAGAATGAAATGTCAACGATTAATACTTCATATGATCAATTTTTAAATAAAGATTATATGCCGCAAATTAAAAAAAATTTGGCAAAGATCTCCGAGATCGAAAACATATTTGTTAATAATGCAAATTGTACAGTAGATGATCCAATCCTTGAAGAAAGATTGAAAGAATATGCAAAGATCAATAATTTCTACAGTCTTGATAGAAAAATACAAGATTTTCATCAGGGAAAAACTGGAGATTGCTGGATATTATCTTCAATAGAAGCTTTAAGTCAAAGTGAAACAGGAAGAGAAATTATAAAAAATTCCTTAAGTAAAGATTCCGAAGGTAATTATTTGGTAACATTTAAAGGAATAGAAGGAAATAATACTTTTAAAGTTACTAAAGAGGATTATTTAGATTCACAAAATGATTTGCTTTCTACCGGTGATCCTGATGTAAAAGTTTTAGAGATTGCAGCCAGAAAGCTTCTTGAAAATCAGGGAATTGATGAATCCGATTCTAATAAGGAAAGAAGAGCCTCGCAAGATGAAAAATTAAAAGGAGGTTATGCAGGTGATTTTCTTAAGGCTTTTACCGGTGTGGATATAATAGAAGAAAATAAAAGTTCTTCAGGCCGAATATCCAAATTCTTTAACGATATTACCGGTAATTTCTTTAAAAAAAGGAATATGGAAAAATTCCTTGATAAAGCAGCAGATAGTGGTGAATTCAGTTTAAGTGCAGGTACAAATGAATTTTCAGGTGATTCTCAAGGTAATGGAATTATTTCAAACCATGCTTATGCTATAAAATCTGTAAATAAAGAGTATCAAGTGGTTACTCTAATAAATCCATGGGATACCTCAACGCCAATAACCATATCATATGATGAATTTATGGAAAAATTTTGTAACCTAGAAGGTTTTATAAGTTAAAAATTTTCTTTATAAATATTTTTTCCTTCAGGAGAATAAAGGTTTTTTCTGTTTGAGGCAAGTTCTTCAGCTAATTCCATAAATTTTTCTTCATCAAGATCAAGGTTTTTATCCATTTTGGAAAGATAATCTTCAAGATTTTTCACTGCTTCTCTGATATTTATCTTGTTTAAAAGCAGCATGTCTTTTGCCAGTTCAGGATTTGTCGCAGCAAGTCTGGTTGTATCCCTAAATCCGCTTGCGGCAAGTGTTAAAGCCAAATCTCTGATGCTTTCATCGGGGTATTTGTCTACCATTCCAAAGAGAGCCTGACTTAAAAGCAGCGGCAAGTGACTAATTAAGGCAACTGCTCTGTCATGTTCAAAAGGGTTTGCAATAATAACTTTTGCTCCCAGACTACTTATCAGTTCTTTTAATTCTTCAATATCCTGAGATTCTGACCATCTTGATGGAGTTAGAACCCATTTTGCTCCTTCAAAAAGATTATCAGCAGCATTGTCTATTCCCTTATGTTCAGTTCCTGCCATAGGATGACCGCCTATAAAATTTATCGGAAATTCAGAATTATCTATATGGTCGATTATAGATCCTTTAATACTTCCAACATCAGTTATAATGCAGTCAGGAGAGACTATCCTAGATACTTTTTCTGCAAAAGGAATTATTTTGTGAATAGGGGTACAGATAAAGATAATCTTTGCATCTTTAACAGATTCAATATCTGTAGAATATTCATCAGCCAAATCTAATTCTTTAGCTTTAGCAATGGTTTCTTCTCTGCCTGAAACACCTGTAAGATGAAAATTCTTTGGTTTTAAAGCTTTAAGGATAGACCCTCCAATAAGGCCAAGTCCAATAACCGCTATCGAAAAATCTTTTGACATATTCTGACCTTTAAAAATACTCCGTTATTAATTAGTTATGCCCAAATTGTTCACAGATAAAAATGAAAATCTTTTGTCATCCTGAGCGAAACGAAGTAAATTCAAAGGATCTTATCAATTAAGTCTGAAGATAATAAATAAAAACTGGTAAGATTGCCACGGATTTCTTCGAAACCCTCGCAATGACAAAAGGTAATTAAATTCTCAATTTTAAAATATAATTAAATTATTTATCTGTTCGTATCTGTCTACTATTGTTAATTTTTATATTATACATTTTATTTTGAAGTTGGAATGATAAATTTATCTATTAATTCATTAATTTCTTTCATTACTTTTTGATATTGTTCAATGGTTAAACTTTGAGCGCCGTCTGAATATGCTTTGTCAGGATCATGATGCACTTCAATCATTAGTCCATGCGCACCTGCAATTAATCCGGCTTTTGCCATCGGGGCAACAAGATATCTTCTGCCTGTGGCATGGCTTGGATCAATAATTACAGGAAGATGAGAATATTTTCTTATAATTGGAACAGCAGCAATATCAAGGGTATTTCTTGCATAAGTTGAATCGAAACCTTTTATACCTCTTTCGCATAGAATAACATTACGGTTTCCAGCATACATGATATGTTCAGCGGCAAGTAAAAATTCTCTGATTGTTGCAGAAGGTCCTCTTTTTAATAAAACAGGCTTGTCAATTTTGCCGACAGCTTTAAGAAGCTTAAAATTCTGCATATTTCTTGCGCCAATTTGAACTATATCTGCATAATCAGCAACCATTTCAACATCTACACTATCCATAACTTCTGTTACTATAAGAAGCCCTGTTTCTTCCCTGGCCTGTGCAAGATATTTCAGTCCTTCTTCTTCCAGTCCCTGAAATTCATACGGACTTGTTCTGGGTTTAAAGGCTCCACCTCTTAAAATTTCTGCACCGGATTCTTTTACGGCATGAGCTACGCGTAAAAATCCTTCCTGGTTGTCTTCAACGCTGCATGGCCCTGCCATTACAACTGGTCTTTCCCCATTACCGATTTTGACACCCCTGCCAAGATCAATAACAGAATCTGTCTTTTGACTTTCTCTGCTTGCCAATTTAAATGGTTCCTGAATAAGTTTTACTTCCCTCACCCCTTCATAAGAAGCAATGGATTGAGGTTCAATAAGTCGTTTGTCACCTATTGCAGCAATAACAGTCATTACATCACCACGGTTAAATACAAGTCTGAAGCCATGGTTTTCCATTTTATCGGCAACTCTTTGAATCTGTTCTTCTGTGGCATCCGGTTCCATAATAATAATCATTTTTTTCTCCTTTTTAACTATATATAATTTAAAACTTTATTTGAACATAAAAAAACCGGATGCAGTTTCCTGCACCCGGTTTTTTAGATTTTATTCTAACAACAGGTACAGGATTTTTGGCTTGTAAAAAATTCATTGATTGCTTTGGCGGCTCGTTTTCCTGCCCCCATCGCATTAATTGCATTTGATTCTCCTGTCGGAGCAACGTCTCCACCTGCATAAACACCAGGAATAGATGTTAATCCTGTTTCCGGGTCAACAATTATATATCCTCTATTATTAACATTGAGATTCATGCCTTCTTCGAGAGCAGAAGTCTGGATGATCGGGTTGGGATTTGTGCCAAGTGCAACAATTACTGTATCTACTTCCATATCTACAATTTCATTTTTTACAGGAACAGGTTTTCTTCTGCCGCTTTCGTCAGGCTCTCCCAGCTCCATTACCTGAAGATTTATACTTGATACATAGCCTTGCTGTCCTTTGATTTCTAACGGTGAGTGAAGAAGCTTGAATATTATGCCTTCTTCTTTGGCATGTACAATTTCTGCTTTTCTTGCAGGAAGTTCAGCTTCTGATCTTCTATAAACTATTGTAACTTCTTCAAATCCAATTCTTTTAGCAGTTCTTGCCGCATCCATAGCAGTATTACCACCACCAACTACAGCTATTTTCTTTCCGAATCTGATTGGAGTTGGGTAATCGTCCCTGTTTGCTCTCATCAGATTAACTCTTGTTAAAAATTCGTTGGCCGAGTATACTCCATTCAGGTTTTCACCGGAAATGTTCAACATCTTTGGAAGCCCGGCTCCGCTGCAAATAAATACAGCGTTATATCCGTCATCGAAGATGTCCTGAATTGTCAGAGATTTGCCAATAATGACATTGGGTTTAAATTCAACACCCATTTGCTTTAGAGTTTCAATTTCTCTGTCAAGAGCAGTTCTTGGAAGTCTAAATTCGGGAATCCCGTACCTCAAAACACCGCCAAGAGCATGAAGAGCTTCAAATACCGTTACTTTATGTCCTGCTCTTGCAAGATCAGCCGCGGCAGTTATTCCTGCACATCCTGATCCCACTACTGCAACTTTTTTCCCTGACGGGATTATTGTTGTTTTTTCAACAACTGTATTGTCGCCTACATATCTTTCTAAACAGCCTATAGCTACAGATTTATTTTTTATTCCTAAAATGCAATTACCTTCACATTGTCTTTCCTGCGGACAAACTCTACCGCACACCGAAGGCAAAAGGCTTGTTTGTCTAATAATATTACCGGCTTCTTGTAAATTTCCTTCTTTTATCTTTTGAATAAATCCAGGAATATTTATGTTAACAGGGCATCCTGCAATACATTTTGGATTTTTACAGTTAATACAGCGACTTGCTTCAAGTAATGCCTGTTCAGCACTAAAATTGTTTTCTACTTCTTCGAAATTTTTATTTCTGTAATCAGGCTCAAGTGTGTAGGATTTTTGCCTTTCGATTTTAGCATTCATTATAGGTTCCTTTTATGCAGTAGATTTGTGTTTTAGTTAATTATGCAGTAAGGGCGCCAATAAAACCACCCTATTAAAACTGATGCAAATTATTGGTTTTTATATCTAGCCTACAGCCGCTACGACCGGACAAAACCCGCTCTGCACATCTTTCGCTTTTACAAGGGTCGACCGCAAATCTTAGTTTTTTTATATAAATTATAGTCATTGAGCGGTCTCCTGTTGCAAATTTATATAACATATAACACGTTTAGTATGTCTTTTGCAAGAAAAACTAAGATTTATTTTGAAATTGTTTTATACTTGTGCAGTTTCTCTTTCAGTTCTTACTTTATTCATGATTTCTTCGAATTCTTTTTCATCAAGAGTTTCTTTTTCAAGAAGAACTTTTACAACTTCTTCCATCATATCTTTGTTTTCAGAAAGAAGATTTTTGGAGAAAATATATCTTTCCTGAATAAGTGCTTTTGTTTCTCTATCAATGATTGAAGCAACTTCTTCAGAAAAATCTCTTTCATGTCCGAAGTCTCTTCCTAGGAATACATTTTCATTTGTTTTGCCGAAAGTCATAGGTCCCATTTTTTCACTCATACCGTAAGCTGTTACCATCTTTTTTGCAAGACCCGTAACTTTTTCAAGATCGTTTTGTGCGCCGGTTGTAATATCACCAAAGATAATCTCTTCTGCAATTCTACCGCCCAATGTCATGGCCATTCTATCCAGCAATTGAGATTTACTGTAAAGAACCTGATCATTTTCTGGCAGAGTCATGGTTAAACCAAGCGCCATGCCTCTTGAAATAATGGTTACCTTATGAAGAGGATCACAATTTTTAAGAAGCTTTGCAAGCAATGCATGACCGACTTCATGATATGCAATAATTTCTTTTTCTTTGTCGGAAATTAAGCGATTTTTCTTTTCCGGTCCGGCTATAACTTTATCAATGGCTTCTTCTATGTCAATCATTTCAATTTCTTTTTTATTATGTCTTGCAGCAAGAAGCGCTGCTTCGTTTAATAAGTTTGAAAGATCGGCTCCCGTAAATCCGGGAGTTCTCTTTGCAACAACCTTAGTATCAACTTCTGTCGAAAGAGGCTTGCCTTTAATATGAACTTCAAGAATCTGTTCTCTGCCTATAATATCAGGCCTGTCAATTACAACCTGTCTATCAAACCTGCCTGGTCTTAAAAGAGCATTATCAAGGATATCAGGTCGATTTGTAGCAGCTATAATAATGATTCCCTGAGTTCCATCAAAACCGTCCATTTCAACGAGGAGCTGATTTAAAGTTTGTTCTCTTTCGTCGTGTCCGCCGCCCATGCCTGCGCCACGCTGTCTTCCGACTGCATCAATTTCATCGATAAATATGATACATGGGGCATGTTTTTTAGCCTGTTCAAACAGATCTCTGACACGTGATGCACCAACGCCGACAAACATTTCAACAAAATCTGAACCGCTTATACTGAAGAATGGTACGCCTGCTTCACCTGCAACAGCTTTTGCCATTAATGTTTTACCTGTACCGGGCGCTCCGACAAGAAGTACACCTTTTGGAATTTTTGCTCCCAGTGCAAGATATCTTTCTCCGTTTTTAAGAAAATCAACAATTTCTTCAAGTTCCTGTTTTGCTTCGTCAATACCTGCTACATCTGAGAATGTAATTTTAACTTTGTTATCGAGCATCAGTTTTGCTTTGCTTTTTCCAAAGGACATTGCTTGAGATCCACCACTCTGAGCACTTCTAAACATTAAAAATAACCCAACAAGTAATAAAATAGGTAAAATTAATGAGCCGATAAGACCTATCCACTGGCCTGAATTATTTGGAGGCTCAACAGCTATATCAACTTTATTCTGATTAAGTTTGTCAATTAAGTTCGGGTCATTAAGAGGAATCAGAACTTTAAATTTTGTATTAACCAGTGCTTTATGCGAAGGTTCTATTTTTGGAGTTGCTAAAATAGAGTTGTCTGAAAGATCTACATGTTTTATTTGTCCCTTATTAACCTTTTCTATAAATTGGCTATACGATAAAGTTTCTATAGAATCAGTTTTTACAGTAAATACAGAAGCGATAAACGCCATTATAATCAAGAGCAGTATTATATAAACTCCGGTTGTTTGATATTTTTTCATCAATTACTCCCTTAAATAAAGATAATTTAATCATATTAAATACATAAGTTAAATTAGACTATTTTTGAAATATTTTAATTTAAAAAAACAATATTCATAAATATAGCAAAAAGTAACTAATAATATTTTACTACAATATTTTGTTTAGTTTAGAAAGTTATAGACATTTATGTATTGTCCGGGATATTGATTTTTTTTAAAATCAAGAATGAATAAGTATTAAGCTGTATTTAATTTATTTTTTTAAAATTATTTCAATTAAGGTTATTATTTTAAAAGTAAGCTCATTCTAAGAATCAATGGTTAAAATTCAATAAAAATTTCATATTATTTAATGATTAAAATTATTTTTCTACGAGTATAATTGCTTTAAGAACTAAAAAATTAGTTTACATTAAAATGTTCTAATATTAAGATAAACTAAAGGAAAAAATTAATAATCTTTTCAATGAGTGAGACATCCATTAGGAGGAAAATTTTTGAGTGAAAGGATAATAATAAAAGGAGGCAGGCAACTAAAAGGCGAAGTCTCGATTGGCGGAGCAAAAAATGCTGTTTTAAAGCTAATGGCTGCTGCACTTTTATTAGATGATATTTGTGAAATACATAATGTTCCGGAATTGAGTGATGTTCAGACAATGATTGAAGTTATCAATCATTTGGGAGTTAAAACAGAATACAAACCTTCGGAAAAATCTTTAATAATAAATGCAAAACATATTACGAATTATGAAGCTTGTTATGAATTGGTCAGCAAAATGAGAGCTTCTTTTATTGTACTTGGAGCCTTACTCGGTAGATGCAAAGAAGCTAGAGTTGCATTGCCCGGCGGTTGTGCAATAGGTGAAAGACGTATTGACCTTCATATAAAAGGACTTGAAGCTCTTGGTGCTCAGGTTAAGATTGAAGGCGGATATGTTGTTGCAAAAGCGACAAAACTTGTCGGGGCAGAAATTCACCTCGATAGACCCAGCGTAGGAGCTACTGAGAACCTGATGCTTGCAGCAGTTCTCGCTGAAGGATCTTCTATAATAAATAATGCAGCTCAAGAACCTGAAATTGTTGACCTTGCAAACTTTTTAAATTCAATTGGTGCAGATATTTCAGGAGCAGGAACTTCTGAAATAGTTATCAACGGTGTAAAGCAGAAGGATCTTCATTCTACTGTATATACAACTGTTCCTGACAGAATTGAAGCAGGTACTTATATTGCGGCAATTGTTGCTACAAGAGGGCATGCAATAGTAAGAAATGTATTTCCGAATCATTTAAGTTCTGTGCTTAGTAAACTTACTGAAATGGGCGCTACAACAACAATAATTGATCCTTTTAGTATTGAAGTAAACTGTGTTAACAGGACAAGAGCTGCTGATATGGTTACACAACCTTATCCGGGATTCCCAACTGATCTTCAGTCACCATTTATGTCTATTATGGCCGTATCTAAAGGTATAAGCATCGTTACGGAAAGTATTTATGAAAATAGATTCCGTCATGTCGGTGAATTAAGGAGAATGGGTGCTGATATTCAACAAGAAGGTAATCATGCTATAATTAAGGGTGTTAAATTTTTAACAGGAACTCAAGTAAAAGCAAGTGACCTGAGAGCCGGAGCTGCTTTAATTGTAGCCAGTCTATGTGCTAATGGAACCTGTGAAATTGAAAATTTACATCATATAGACAGGGGCTATGAAATACTCGAGCATAAATTAAGTATGCTAGGTGCAAATATTACCAGAGTTGTTGATGATGTATCTGGTGTTGATGCCCATATTCAATCAAATTCACCTATCTCTCAAAGCTATGAGGTATAACAAGTAAATAGAAACTCTCTATCAAGGTAAAACAAAAGGTAATAAACCTGTATAAAGAAAAATCTGAGGTTATCACACATGGGTCAATATAAAAGATGGTACGATCATGATCCAATATTAATGGAAGTAATGGATTTATTGCAATACTATCAGGATGATCTTATTGAACAGGCAGAAATATTTATTTCCAGAATTGAAGCACAAGTTGGGAAAGAAACAATTGATTCATATTATGAATCAGTTAAAAGTTTGATAAAGGGTAATCGATGGTATGACGCTAATCCTGTTTTATCTAGAACCATTGAACTTTTAAGAATTATCCCTCCTGAAGTCCAAAGAAAGGCTGCTCAAACATTTATTGATAATCTCAAAGCGCAAGGCATTACACCTGAAATGATGTCAGAAAAAACTGAATAATACTTCTATATACTCGTTGCTGATAAGATGATTAAATTATTTTATATAGGATTATTTAAAGCCTTAGGAAATACAAACTCGTTTTAATATAATTTTAAATATTGGATAAAGTGGCTGCGAAAAATTGTAGTAATTTATATACTTCTTCGTAGTCATCTGAAGAAAAGGTAATTTCTGATGCGGAAATTCTTTTAATGCCGGGTGTAAATTCTGCAATATCAGCATGTTTTCTGTCTACAAAATCAATTTCAAGAGTATATGGAGAACTTTTTTTGTATAAAGTCCAATTTTCCTTATTTTTAACTGCGGTTATAATCGCTGTTTTTAATTCTTGAAATAGATGTTCATTTGGTTTGCATATAGCTGAAGTATAAGAGATTGCGGTTTTGGTACAAACTGTTGTTATATTTTTGCCTGTATTTAAAGCTTCATCGCAGACAATGTTATCTCCTGTCAGCAGGATAACCGGAACGTTTTTTAATCCTGCATATATAGCATTAAGTTCAATTTCACCGACATAATCACCGTTTAATTTTACACTTTTAAAAATAGAGGAAATGGTATGGGCTAATACGCCTTCTTTTGAGCCGGCTTTGGCATGATAACCTGATAAAATTGCGCAAGTATATGTCTCATCAAGTCCTGCCATCATTGAAACAGGTTTAGGTTTGCCTGTTACAAGGTGAACGTCGGGATTTAATTCGGCAAGGTTTAAATTCTCCATGCTTCCATGTGCATCATTGACAGTTATTTTATCAGCATTTAATTCAAGCAGGGATTCAACAATACAGTTTAATTCCTTATGCTGTTGTTCAACTGATTTGAAATATGCTTCTCCGCCGGATTCTACTGTTTGATGCGGATAAACAACGCCGTTAGTTCCTTCAAGATCAGCAGAAATATATATGTTGAACATTATTTGCTCCAAATTTTGTTAACACTACAAAATACTATAACATAGTTGCTATAGAGGCTACGGAAAAATTCAATTTTTCCAAAAAATTAGAATTTTTCCGTAGCCGACCTTAGAAAGCGAAAGCGAACTGAGGCTGAAAGTTGGGGCGATGATCCAGTATCAATGCAATATTATACGTCTATAAAGAGTCTTGAACCGACAATATTTGGTTTGCCGTTATAATAACCTGCAAAATATCCGCCTGAAACAGGTTTATTCTGTCCATACATATTTTGATTACTATTTTGTGTACCTATAAATGGGCTTGCAAAAGGATTACTGCTTTGTTTTGGAGTAACCTTTGTAATAGACGATGTCTGAGTTGCCGGAAACAGATTTCCAATAAAATTAACAAGATTTAATGCCATCTTACCTTCTCTTCACCATTCTTAATTTCATACTTAGAATTTTAATAATAAAAAACTAAAAGTCATGATATGACCCTATTTTTTATATCGGAAGTATTTTTTTAAACTTGATGCTTTTGGCAAAATTTCATCTAAAAGGTGTAGTTTAAATGGGATTTTAAATATAAAGGCTTTTTTTATTTTAAATGTCATGCCGAGCGAAATCGAAGTATCTTACCAACATTATAAAATTACTTCAAATTTGGTAAGATCTTTCGACTTCGCTACCGCTTCGCTCAAGATGACTCCTTGAAACTAGAAGATTCTAAATTGTTTAATATTTAACAAAAAGCGAATTAGAAATGCTAAAAACTTTTCATCGACGTAGAAAATTACCTGTTGCGGATAAATATCCACACAATATAACTATCTTGACTATAAAAACCTGAATTTCTGCATTTTAAAAACTTCTAAGAGCCTGTCTGGCTAACAATGTAAAAATCAAATTATGATATAAATACAGGCTCGATTTTTGGACTGCGGTTAAAGTTGCAAGCGGCTTGCTTGGCAAGGCGATTCAACTTTAACAAGACAGCTTCTAACTAAAACAAAATTAAAATAAATGAAAAATAATTGTCAGCAACAGGTAATTTTTGTAGTATATGAAAGTTTTGTGCAGTTCTTATGAGCGACATATACAGGTAAATTTGCTCTGCCCCTTGTGGGTGAGGAGGAACAACGATCTATATAATTCATTATAGTTAGACATTGTTCCGACGAATTAGCAAATTTACCGATTCAAACGTGGAAAACTTTTGAACTATTTATTAAAATCAGCTTGCAGTGTATTTTTGCCAGTCGTCAAAATTTTCACTTGAATATTTCGTGAGTTCAAATTCAAGATAATTAGTCGGTCTGCCGGGTTTTTTAGACAATTTCATTCCAGACTCCAGAGGAGTTTTATTTGCCTTTTTATTGTTGCATTTTGTGCATGCCGCAACCACGTTTTCCCATGAATTTTTACCGCCTTTTGATTTTGGAATGACATGATCAATTGTCAGATCTGAAGATTTTTTACCGCAATACTGGCATGTATGATTATCTCTGTGATAAACATTTTTCTTGTTAAAAGGTAGTTCCTTGTAAGGAACTACCACATAATAACGAAGTCTTATAACTGTAGGAGCACAAATAGTCTGATTAATTAAACAGTCATTATGCTCAACTTCTTCAGCTTTACCTTTAACAATAAGCTTGAGTGCACGCTGCCAGGTGCAGACATTTAGAGGTTCATAAGTGGCGTTGAGCAATAAGACTTTTTCCATTTGTTCTTCTCTTTTTAATTACAGACGAGTAAAACCAAAATTATCTTATTTAACAAATACTTGAGCCAACTACTACAATTGTATTATTCCCAGTTTCCTGTATTTATAAACCAGAATAAATTTTAAATTCAGAATTTCCCTGCTTCCGCGAACCAATTTGGCGATGAGATTGTTACAAGTGTTAAGAACTAAATTTTGCTTGTAGTGTTTTTTTATTTTGCTTATATTATACTTTTTAGGCTAATCCATGTCCAATTATGGAAATATGGGTAGTATTTTTTGTTTATGTTATTATCTTACATGTTAATTCCAAATGTAATTAATGGAAAGTAATTGTTAGCGAATAGAAATAAAAGGAGAAAGTACCGATTATGCCAGTTGCGTCAATGATAGAACTTTTAGAAGCTGGAGTACATTTCGGCCACCAGACAAAACGCTGGAATCCAAAGATGAAAAAATACATCTTCGGAGAAAGAAATGGAATATATATTTTAGATCTTCAAAAAACAACAGTTATGCTTGATAAAGCTTATGAACTCGTTAGAGATTATGCTGCAAGAGGCAAAAATGTTGTATTTGTGGGAACAAAAAAGCAGGCTTGCGAGATAATTGAAGAAGAAGCAAACAGATGTGGTGCTTATTTCATTAATAGACGCTGGCTGGGTGGTACATTAACAAACTTTGAAACAATCAGATCAAGAGTTAACAAACTTAGAGAACTGGAAGAATTCAAAAACAGCGGTCATTTCGATCGTTTACCTAAAAAAGAAGTTGCTTCTCTTACAAGACAGCTTAATAAACTTATGGGAACTCTCGGCGGAATAAAAACCATGAGAGGACTTCCTGATGTAATCTTTATTGTTGATCAGAAAAGAGAATTAATTGCTATTAAAGAAGCGAATAAAATTGGTATTCCAATTGTTGGCATTGTTGATACAAATTGCGATCCAGATGATATTGATTATGTAATTCCTGGAAATGATGATGCGATAAGAGCTATCAAGTTAATCACAGGCAAAATTGCTGATGCTGTCATTGAAGGACATAAATTAAGAGAAAGTGCCGGAAAAGAAGCTTTACCTGCAAAAATCGAAGAAGTTAAAGCAGAAGATGCCGGTGTAACAGCAGAAGCTTTGGAAGAATCTTCTAAAGAGAGTTTTGCAGTTGCTGATGAACTTCCAGCAGAAGAGCAAATTAAAGAAGAAACCATCGAAGAATAATTTTTGGAGGATAGACAATGTCAGTTAGTGCGGCACAAGTCAAGGAATTAAGAGATAAAACAGGCGCAGGTTTCATGGATGCTAAAAAAGCTCTTGTTGAAGTCGGCGGAGATATGGATAAAGCGGCAGAATTTTTAAGACAAAAAGGTATTACTTCTGCTGAAAAGAAAATGGGACGTATTGCAGCTGAAGGTTTAGTTGGTTCCTATATTCACAATGGCAAAATTGGTGTTATGGTTGAAGTAAACTGTGAAACAGATTTTGTTGCAAAAACAGAAGAATTTAAACAGTTAGTTAAAGATATTTGCCTTCATATTGCAAGTTCTGCTCCTCAGTTTGTTTCCAGAGATGAAATTCCAGCTTCAACTATTGAAGAAGAAAAAAGAATTGAATCAGGAAAAGCTGATCTTGCTGGTAAACCTGCTGAAATCGTTGAAAAAATCGTTACAGGCAGAGTTGATAAGCTAATGGCAACAAAAGTTCTTCTTGAACAGGCTTTTGTAAAAGATCCTGGCAAAACTATAGAAGAACTTATCAAGGAAAAAATTGCTAAAATTGGCGAAAAAATTACTATAAGAAGATTTGTAAGATACGTTCTTGGCGAAGGACTTGAAAAAAGAAGCGAAAACTTTGCTGATGAAGTCATGAATCAGATGAAAAGTTAACATAAATTTGTAGCTATGAAAAAAGATGGAAGATAATTGTCTTCCATCTTTTTTACTATATAGACAAGAATTTTTATTCCATTGGTGTTCCTGAAGCATTTATGGGTTCAATAGGCAAAGCCGAATCCCGCCATTCTTCATATCCTCCCTTAAGAGCATAAGCAGTAAAACCTTTTTCTCTCAAAAAATCTGCCATATGCCTGCTTAAATCTTCATTACCTTTGCTTGCATATATTATATATTCTTTATTCTTAGGAAGACCCATATATACTTCATGTTCAAATGCTTCTGGAAGGTGAATTGCACCTTCAATCTGGTCAGAGTCTTCTGTATAAATTTCTTCAGGCCGTGCGTCGATAATAATAACATCTTCGCCTGTATCAACTTTTCTTTTTACTTCTTCTTTTGACAATATATTAATAGCCATTTTCATATCCCCCAGATTGAAAAATTATCTAAATTATAGACTAGCATTTTTTTCGTAGGTATTAATCGCCTGTTTGGATAAGAGGCTTAAAAACCCCGGATCAAATCACGGGGTTTTATAAATATAAAACTTTATTTACCACCGCATTCCAATGGATAACCTGCTTTTTGCCAGGCAACTAAACCGCCTTTTAAATTAATTAATGTAGTATATCCGTTGTCTTTCAAAATATTAATAGCAGCTTTACTTTTTTTACCGGATCTACTAATTAAAATAAGCTGTTTATCATTTGATATTTTGCTAAAGGAATATTTTAACTCTGATATTGGAATGTTTACTGATTTTGGAATATGCGCCGAAAAAAATTTATCATTTTCTCTCACATCAACAAACAAACAACCTGGTTTATAAAGATAATTCATAATTTGATTGGGAGGTTCTTCTTTAACTCCTTTTAGTATAATTTTTGAAATAATATATATAATAAAACCAATAATTAAAAATGGCACTAAAGAATTCAAATCCATTACTTTTATCCTTTATAAATTTTTCTAATATTATTATATGAAATATATTATACATAATATCAAAATTTTGCACATTTTATAATCTTAACTAAATTATCAGTTGCATAAGGCCTTGCTAATTTGTTATTAGCTGTTTTCATAGATTTTAATTTTTCTTCATCATTTAAAATTTCTAAAATCATCTTTATTAAATTATTCTGATTGCATTCAGCATCTTCAAGATAGGCGGAAGCGCCGGCTTTTTTCAGAGCTTTTGCATTATATCTTTGATGATCAGCTGCAGCATAAGGATATGGTATCAAAATTGAAGGCAGACTGCTTAAATTAAGTTCTGAAATACTAAGGGAACCTGCTCTTGATATTGCTAGATCAGCAGCAGCAAGAGGAATTGACATATTATCAAAATATGGACTGACAATATAACAGGAATTTTCTTTATATTCCGGCCATTTTAGAGAAAGCTGCTCAATATATTCATTATAATTTTTTTTGCCTGTCTGATGAACAATTTGAAAATTGTAATCATTAATTAAAACTGGTGCAGCATTCAATATTGCATTGTTAATTGTTTTTGCTCCCTGAGATCCGCCCATAACAAGAATAGTTTTTCTGGAATTATCTAAATTCAGTTCTTTTAGTGCTTCTTCTTTTTTAATACTGTTTATACCAAATCTTATAGGATTTCCGTTTACTATAATATTTTTCGAGCTGATATAATTTTTTGCTTCTTCAAACGCAACTGATACCGCTTTTGCCCACGGTGACACAAATCTGTTTACTATGCCGGGATGTGCATCAGGATCATGAATGACAAATGGAATCCTGAGAATTATTGCCGCAATTAAAACAGGACCACTAACATATCCGCCAGTTCCAAGAATTACATCCGGTTTTATTTTTTTTAACTGAATAATAGCATCACCGACAGCCTTATTGAGTTTTAAAAACCATTTAATTATATTAAATCCTAATTTTCTTGGCATGCCTGATATAGAAACCGGTATAAATTCTAATTCTTCCTTTATGGCTATCTCTTTTTCCATATTATCAGGACAGCCTACATAATAAACTTTTTCTATATCATTATCTGTTTTTAATGCTTGAGCTACAGCAACAGCGGGATAAATATGTCCACCTGTGCCGCCTCCTGTGATTGCAACTGTTATTTTTTTATTATTATTAACCATTTTTATTAACATTCTTCCTGTGTATGGATTTTCTTTACTCTTTTTCTGGAAATATTCAATAAAACTCCAAGCATAAATAAAGTTACAACGACAGAGGATCCGCCATAACTAATTAAAGGAAGTGTGACACCTGTTATAGGAAGGACTCCTACTGCAACGCCAATATTAATAAATGCCTGTAATCCGATTGAAAAGGTTATTCCAAAGGCTATCAGCCTTCCAAACATATCTGGACACTTGTTTGCAATTAGAAAACCTCTATATATAAAAGCAAGGAAAATTCCTATTAGAATTATGCCGCCAATAAGACCAAATTCTTCGGCTATAACCGCAAAAATAAAATCAGTATGTCTAAAAGGTAACCAGAATAGTTTTTGCTTGGAATTTCCAAATCCTGCACCCAAAATACCGCCTGAACCGATTGCATACAGAGATTGAATCAAGTTATATCCCGTCCCCTGCGGATCTTCCCAAGGTTTTAGCCATCCTGTGATTCTTTTTAACTGATAAGGAGTTGATAAAATATGGGCATAAATAAAAGGTATTACTGTTATTATTATTCCACTGAGCAATAAATGAGATACACCAGCAACAAGCATCATTGCTGCTGTTACAAATGCAATTATCATTGAAATACTAAGATTAGGTTGTTTAAAGATCAGCGCAATCATAATTAAAATGAGAAAAAGATGTTTTAATAATTTTTTATCAAAAAGACTTTTGGCATGTACAAGTGCAGAAGCTATAAGAAATATACTCCCAATTTTTGCAAGTTCAGATGGCTGGATCGGAAGACCGACAAGCCATCTTGACGATCCATGACTTATTTTACCAATCCCTGGAATAAAAGTTGCTACAATAAGAACTATTGTTATAATCGAAAAGAGAACAGCCAATTCTTTCCAGTATCTATAATCAAATCTTGAAGCTTTAATCATTAAGAAACAGCCGAGAGCAACAAATAAAATATGTTTAATTACGTAGTATGCAGGATTATGATATACATCAAGTCCGTCCGGAGCTCCTGCGCTAAATATTGCCAATGAACCAAACACAATCAAAGCAATAATAATAGCTATAAGCATATTATCAGGTGGTGCCAGTATAACATTTGATTTTTTTTTATTATTTTTATCCCGATTTTTATGCAGGGCTAAGCGTTTTTTTCTTAATGACATAGTCTTTAAATGCCCGTCCTCTTTCTTCGTAATTTTTAAACATATCAAAACTTGCACACGCAGGAGAGAACAATACTGGTCCTAATTTCAGGCTAAAAGCAGTTTCAATTGCTTCTTCCAGAGAACCTGCTCTATGAATATTACAATACCCAAATAATTCCAGTGCTTCTTGAAATCTGTCAGCCGCTTCTCCTATTAAAATAACAGAAGCAGCATGTTTTTTAACGGATTGAACAAATTCACAAAGATCCGTTCCTTTATCTCTTCCTCCTGCAATTAAAACAACCTGTCTATTTTCAAAAGCACGCAGTGCACAAATAGCAGAATCACAGTTTGTAGCTTTTGAATCATTATAAAAATCAATTCCGTCAATTGTATTAACGTATTCCAATCTATGCTCAGGCGACGAAAAGTCCGATATTGTTGACCTGATAATATCAGTATCAATTCCAACAATTTTTGCAATGGCGATGGAGGCCATTATATTTTGGTAATTATGCTTTCCTATAAGAGAAATATCCTTTAATGCAATAATTTCTTCTATTCTGCCCTTACTTTTGTAAACTATTTTATTATTTTGAATGTAGATAGAGGTATCAGGCATTTCTCTTCCGAAATAAACAATTTTTGAATCAGTTCTGTTCTTTAAATCTGTTACTTTAGGATCACAGGCATTTAATATTGACCATGCCGGTGATTTATAACCTGTAAACAAAGAGGCTTTAGCTTCAAAATATTCTTCTTCAGAACCATGCCAATCAATATGGTCTGGGGCATAGTTTATAAAGAGTGCTATTTGAGGTTTAAATGTCTTACTTGTGTATATTTGAAAAGAACTTAGCTCTGTAACAAAATAATCAACATTGCTATCAATTAATGTAATTGGTGGTAAACCAATATTTCCGCAGGCAGGTGCATTTAGTCCTGAATTTGTCAGGATTTCAGATACAAGTTTAGTTGTTGTGGTTTTTCCATTTGTACCCGTTATTGCAATAAAAGGTTTATCTGTTTCTATATATGCAAGTTCTATTTCACTTATAACCTGGATATTTTTATCTTTTGCCAGTTTAATTACATCAGAATGAGGTGGTATCCCCGGACTTGTTATAATTAAGTCAGCATTTAAAATGGTTTCTTCTTTGTGTCCGCCCATTTCAACATTTATTCCAAGTTGTTTTAATTCAAGAATTCTTTCAGCATCTTCCGGTTTTTCTTCCTTCTTTTCACTGATTGTGCAATTTGCTCCTTTTTTAACCAGATATTTAGCGGATGCAATCCCACTTAAAGAAAAACCCAAAATTGTAATATTATTGTCAATCCACTGTCTCTTCATACTCACTCTCTTCTATTTAGTTCTTTAGTCCAGATATAATTTTAAAATACTGCCTATTAGTGCAAATATTATTCCTACAAACCAGAATGTATATACGACTTTTGTTTCTGACCAGCCTATAAGCTCAAAATGATGATGAACAGGACTCATCTTGAAAATTCGTTTTCCTGTTGTCTTAAAGCTTATAACCTGTAAAATTACAGATAATGTTTCTATTACAAAAATTCCACCTATAATTAATAACCATAATTCAAATTTGCCTATAACAGCAAGTGTACCGAGCACTCCGCCAAGGGCCAGACTCCCTGTATCTCCCATAAAGATTTTTGCCGGAAATTTGTTATAATAGAGAAATCCAAAACAACTTCCTGCTATAGCAGCAGAAATTATTGCTAAATCGTGTTTGCCCATCAACATACAAATAGCTGTCATAGCTGATAAAGCAAAAGCAACTGTTCCTGAAGCAAGTCCGTCAAGGCCATCTGTCAAATTAACAGCATTTGAAAAGCCGGTTATAATAAAAACAGCAAAAAATGGATAAAAAGTACCAATATCTACATTTGCAAGTCCAAAAACCGATATAGATCTCTCACCCATATATGTAATATATAAAGCCGGAATCGAGGCTATCAGAATTTGCAGTAAGAGTTTTCTTCTAGCGCTCAATCCTTTATTCTGTTTTTGAGCTATTTTTGCTATGTCATCTCTTAATCCAATAAAAGTAAATAATCCAAAAATAATTAGTACAATTAATGCTTCAATACTTGTTTTCTGGTCCATAACCAAAGACAATACTGCACCGACTATTGCAGGAATCACAATAATCAAACCGCCCATTGTAGGAGTTCCGGCTTTTTTATTATGAGACGCCGGACCATCTTCTCTTATAAATTGTCCATACATATTCTTTTTAAGAAAATCAATATACGGAACACCTGCTAAAAGTGTCAATAACATTGAAAGTAGCGCTGATACATAAACTAGCATTAATTCACTCCCGCATTTTTCAATTTTTCAACAATATTTTCAAAAGACATGCATCTTGAAGCTTTTAAAAGTACAATCGATTCTGAAACCAAAGTATCTGATAAATATTCTACAACTTCATCATTTCTAGTAAACGATTTAATTTTAAATTTTTCATTTTCCAAAGTTTTTGTAATTAATTCTGCTTTTTCTCCGACGGTAATTACTTCAAAAATAGGCTTATTCTTTAAGAAATCTCCAATTTCTTTATGTAAACTTTCTTCGTATTTGCCTAATTCTGCCATATCTCCAAGAACAAGTACAATTTTTTTATTTGGATACGAACTGATCACAGCTTTAATAGCAGCTTTTACAGAGTCGGGATTTGCATTATAACTGTCATTTATTATTTGTATATTATTTCCAAAGTCAATTACCTGCCATCTATTATCAATTGGTCTGTATAAAGCAAGCCCTTCAGATATTTTATCAAAAGATAGTCGAGCTAAAAGACCTATTTCTATGGCTGCAAGAGAATTTATTATATTATATTCACCTGATACATTGAGTTTGTAAGCATTTTTTTTATAGAAAAATTCAGAACTGTCAGAGTGCTGTTTTGTAATATTAACCGAATCAAGGCTGTAATATATGGTTTTGCCTTTCCATCCGATATTATTTTTAACTAATTCTTCATCATACGATATTAAAGTTCCTTCTTTATTCAGATAATTGATAATTTCGCATTTTGCTTTTGTAATTTTTTCTCTACTGCCGAGTCTTCCTATATGTGCAGTACCGATATTTGTTATAACTGCAATATTCGGCTGTGCATATTTTGATAAAAGCTCAATTTCCCCGATTCCTCTCATTCCCATTTCAACAACCAAAAATTCAGTATTGTCGGGCATCCCAAGCATTGTCTGACATAATCCGATTTCATTATTATGATTAAGTTTTGACTTATGGGTATGGTATTGCTGTGACAGCACAGAATAAATCATTTCTTTTGTGGTAGTTTTACCGGAACTGCCTGTAACTGCAATTACAACAGGATTAATTTGATTTTTTGCAAAATTTGCAAGCTGTAAATATGCTTTTAACGTATCTTCAACTTTAATCACAAAAAGTGCTTCTTCAAAAACAAAATTTTTGTGATTTTTATCAATTAAATATCCTCTAACTCCGTTTGCTAATGCTGTATTTATAAAATTATGCCCATCAAAGTTTTCTCCAATAAGGGGCCAGAATATTTCATCGGATGTTATATTTCTTGTATCCGTTGATAAATTATAATCACCAGAAATGTCTTTGCCTCTCAGCAGCTTTCCGTTTGTTATTTCCAGAATATTCTTAACTTGAAATTTCATTTTATCCAATCCGGCTAAATTATAACAATTTTTAAAGTAACTTATTTATTAAAATTTTACAGTAAAACAGCAAAACGTGTAAAATATTAACAACTCAAATATTTAAAATAATCTGTTTTTTATTTAAACTATAATAAACAAAAATTTTGGAAGGTATGATTTTATGAAGAAGTTTCTCTTACTTTTTTTATTTGTGTATATGCTGACCTTGCCGGTATTTGCCCAGCTGGAAATTGATCTTAGCTCATCAAATAAACAAAATTTGTTAATAAGTAGAGAATATCCTGTTGTTTATAAACCATCAAAGCTTATTATCGGACAGGAAAACTCCTTCAAAGTTAAAGCTGCTCCAGGTAACTCTGTATCACTTATGATTTCAGCTTCTAATTCAGGAGCAAACCCTTTTTATGGAAAGACCCTCAGACTTGGACTTGACCCTGTAACAGTGAAGGGAATTGTACCTGAAAATGGAATAATTGAGATAAAATTTAATCTTCCAAATCAAAAAGATCTAAATGGTAAAGTATCTTACTTTGAAGTGGCAGTCTGGAAAAGTGAAGATTATAAAGATGTCAGAATTGCAAAAATAATGGATGAAGATTGCAGAGAAACTAATTCAAACCAGGTTGATATATCTTTGCCGCCGCAGGATGTATCAAAACCATCATTTGGACCGTCAATTCCTATGATACCTCCTGAATTTATGAAAACTATTGATGCTGTTGAAAATGCTAAAACTAATAAAAATTCAAAGAATGATTACAGCGATTATATGTATGAAAATCCATTCATGACACCGGCTTATATCAGAAACTTAAATGCGCCTGAATTAATTAATCCTCCGGTTAAATAAAAAATTCAAGTCATTTTTTAAAGGAGTATTTCGTGGAAAAAATCAAAATTGCATTTATTCCGCTTGATAATAGACCTGTTAGTTATTCTCTTCCACTTCAAATAGGGTATTTGAGTGCTAATACAGAAGTGTTTATTCCGCCGAGAGAATATATTGGTGGTCTAACTCATAATACAGATATAGATCAAGTTTTATTGTGGTTAAATAAAATTCTTGAAGATGAAAATATAAGTTTAATCGTATGTAGTCTTGATTCTATTGTTTATGGGGGATTGATTCCATCGAGAAGAAGTTCTGACAAAGAAGAAATAATAAAATCAAGAATAGATAAATTTGAGCAGTTAATTCAAAAATATAAAAAAGAAAAAAATTTAAAACTTTATGCTTTCAGCAGCATTATGCGGGTTTCAAATAACAATTACAATGAAGAAGAAAAGGAATATTGGAATAAATATGGAGAATTAATTTTTAAATATTCATATTTAACCGATAAGATTTCAGAATCTCCAGATTTATCTGATCAGGAAGAACTAAAAGATGCATTTAACCTTATTCCGGGAGATATTTTAGAAGATTATATACAGACAAGGCAAAGAAATTCCAATATAAACAAGTATTATTTAGACCTCGTAAAAAATGATTTGATTGATTTTATGGTCTTTAGTCAGGATGACACAGCTAAATACGGTTTTAATGTTCAGGAATCAAAAATATTAAAAGACTTGATAATCCGGCAGAATCTTGAATCAAGGATCAATGTGCAGACAGGGGCTGATGAAATTCCGTCAGATCTGTTAATAAGAGGAATTCTTGAATATTTTAGTAAAAAAATATTAATTTATCCTATTTTTTCAACTGAAAGCGGAAGAAATGTTATTTCAAGGTATGAAGATAGAACTATTGAAGCATCTGTTTTTGGGCAAATAAACCTGTGTGGGGCTAAAGTCGCAAATAGTCCCGAAGAAGCTGATGTTTTATTGTTGGTGCATACTCCTATAGTTTCACAAAATGACCATTGCATGGCAATACATACTGAAATTGAAAATTTCGGTGCTATTAACTACTGTATTTCTATTATAAAAGATTCAAAAAAACCTGTATTGATAGCCGATGTTGCCTGTGCAAACGGAGCTGATAACCTTCTGGTTAAAAGTTTGCTTGGAAATGGCCTTGATTTAAGTAAGATTTATTCCTATGCAGGATGGAATACAACGGGAAATACTTTAGGTACTGCTATTTCGACAGGTTTATCAAGATATTTTGCAGAAAAAACTCAAAGCTTTAATTTTGATAATTTTAAGAAATTACTCCTTGTCAGATTTGCAGATGATTGGGCTTATCAGACAGTAGTCAGACAAAAAATAAGAGCTATTACTTCTGAAGCGGATACTGTTTTACTTGATGAGGAATTAAGGCCCTTTGTTCTCAATCTGGCAAAAAAAATTGATCTTCATCTTTCAGAGCTTGATCTTTCTTTTCCCTGGAACAGGACTTTTGAAGTTGAAATTAACCTGTAATATCAGTTAAATTTCGTACAGATTGGAAAAATCCTTAAAAATAAGCTAAATTACTAAAATGAGCATTAACTTTATTGATAAAACATTTGCATCCCTTAAGCATAAAAACTTTCGATTATTTTTTATGGGGCAGACCGTATCTTTAATAGGGACATGGCTTCAATATACTGCATTAAGCTGGCTTATATATGACATGACTAATTCAAAGCTTTTATTAGGTTTAATAGCTGCTTTAGGAGCTCTTCCTATTTTATTTCTATCGTTGGTTGGAGGAATTGTTGCTGATAAATTTCCTCGAAGAACCACTCTCATAATTACTCAGACGTCAACAATGATACTTACTTTTGTGCTTACGTTATTAATAGCATTTAATGTTATTGAAATCTGGCATATAGTTGTTATAGCAACATTAAACGGAATAATATTTGCAATAGACATGCCGGTTAGACAATCATATATGATTGATATGGCAGGAAAGAAAGATTTGATGAATGCTATTGCACTAAATTCATCAATTTTTAATCTTGCCAGAGTAATTGGACCGGCAGTTGCCGGAATAATAATGGTAAGGTTCGGTTCTACCTGGTGTTTTTTCCTCAACGGATTAAGTTTTTTAGCAGTAATATGGGCATTATTAAAACAAAAAATTATCGTGGCTAAAATGAATATTCAAAAAGAAAGTATTCGTGAATATACTGCAACTGGTTTCAAATATGTAAAAGAAAATAAAGAAATTCTGGACATGATGATTTTACTTGTAATAGTAGGGGTTTTTGGCTGGTCATATGCAATTTTATTTCCTGCAATAGCTAAAGATATTTTTCATATAAATGAAAAAGGTTTTGCAATACTGGTTTCAGCAAATGGTATTGGCGCTTTACTCGGTGCATTATTTGTTGCATATCTGGGTAATAGTTCGCTAAAACGTAATTTTGTTAATTGGGGAATATATTTTTCAGGAGCGATGGTATTATTACTGGCATTTTGTAAAATCTACTGGCTGGGATTAATTCTCATTTGCCTGGCAGGCTTTGGACTAGTTGTTTTTTCTTCATCAATAACTACAATAATTCAATCAAATGTAAAGGACTCAGTTAGAGGCAGAGTGATGGGAATTTGGTCGCTTGTATTTGGAGGTATGATTCCTCTTGGAAATTTATTTGCAGGAACTTTTTCCCATTATTTCGGAATATCCGCAACACTGATTATCAGCTCAATAGTATGTATATTCTTTACATTCGCCCAGTCATTATTGAGAGGCAGTGCAAGAGAACAACTTCCTGCTGAAATTAGAGGCAATTAAAAGCGATTTTACCGTTAATTATTGTTGTATCAACTTTATAAGAGTCGTTATCTCTATTCCATATAACAATATCTGCTGTTTTGCCTTTATCAATAAAGCTCAGTTCATCTTGTCCAAGATTATTTGCAACATTGAAAGAAGCAAACATTAAAAATTCTGATAAATTTGCCAGCTTCCATTCAACAAGATTATTCAGGGCGGCATCAAGGAAAATAAGGCTTCCTGCAAAAGTTCCGTAAGAATTAACTGCTTTTCCTTCTTTTCTAAATATTCTCTGTCCACCGAAAATAACAGAATCTTCCTGAGCATTATTCAACGGCAAACTGTCACTTATAAAAATCACTTTTGAAGCAGGTTTTGTTCTTAAAACTATATCTACAATTACAGGATGAAGGTGCATGCCGTCGGCTATTACTTCAACATACAGGTTATCATTTGTAAGCGCTTCTCCGATAATACCGGGGTTCCTGTGATGAAGAGGAGTCATAGCATTAAATAAATGGGTGAATTGTTTTAATCCGGCTTTATATGCTTTTTTAATCTGTTCTATATCTGCATCTGTATGACCAGCAGATGGAATTATATTTTTTTCTGCAAGATATTTTGTAAGTTCAAGATCTTTATCCAGATCGGGTGAGTAAGTGACAATTTTTATCTCTTGATTTTCAATAAGCTTAAAATTCTCAACTGACGGGATAAGTATCTCGTTTTCCGGATGAATGCCCTTATATTTCGGGCATAAAAAAGGCCCTTCAAGGTGAATTCCAAGAAATTTAACAGAATTATCAGGCTTGTTTTTTTTAGCTTCAGTAATTTTTGCCATCTGAGTATTTAAAACATCAACAGAAGCTGTCATAACTGTAGGAACTATAGATGTAATTCCATGTTCAGCCAGTTTTTTAGATAAATCAATCATTTCATCGACTGAAGAAACATTGAAATCGCAACCATAACCGCCATGAATGTGTTGATCTATTAATCCTGGTGTAATAACTTTATCTCTTGCATCAATGGTTTTAATGTTTTCAGGAATTTTATCCGGCAGATCAGAACTTTTGACAATTATTTTATCTTTTAATATCAGTATATTTTCCTGTTTAAGCACCTGCCCGGGGTTTTGAACCTGACCGTTAATTATAAGCAATAAACCATCGCTGTCAGTATTTGCTGACAGATTAAAGAAAGATAAAAACTGTTTTAACTCTTCATTCATCTTATATATCTTTAAGCTTTCGTTCTGCTTCCAGGTTTAACAGGTAAAGACCCTTTGAGGCACATTGGACAGTTTTCGGTTGAATAGACTTCAGGATCC
>JAQVCB010000173.1 GCA_028689995.1 Candidatus Gastranaerophilales bacterium | reverse complement strand
TTATTTTTGAGCTTTTATTATGCTCCTGTTTACTTTTTCAAAAAATTTTTCTGGGAAAAAATTACTACAAATTTTAATTTTAGGTTGCAATCAAGTGTCAACCTGGTTGCAACTGAGTCAGGCAGCAGCAAAAATGTAAAAAATATCCAGCAAAAGGATTTTCAGGCTAAGTATGTACTGAATCTGGTGAAAAAGTAAATTAACTTTTAAGTTTATCATTCGATAATATTTGAGGGATTGAAGATTTAATAACAGGGAGTTTGCAAATGTCTATTATAGCTTTAAATGGCGAATCTAAAATAACCAGAGCATTGCTCAAAAACTGGTATAAATTGCATAAGGTAAGAGTTTCTTATAAAAGAAAAATTAATAAAATTTACGTTAATATTATGAAAAAGCAGATTTATTCAGATATTAAGCTGGATATAAATAAGCATACAGAAAAATGGAATGTATTAAACAAACGTATAAATCCATACTGGTACAGGACATACTCTTATATTTCAGGTATTGATGATATAAATTATGTGCCTGAAGATTTATTTTACGGAATTATAGAACCTGCATTAAATGATTTTTCTTTAACTTCAGCTTATGCTGACAAGAACTTTTATAACAAGTATTATCCTGATCTGGATATTTTCCCTGAAACTCTATTAAGAAATATCAATGGGATATTTTATGACAGCAATTATGAATATTTAAAAGACAATATAGAAAATTATTTCAAAGATGAAATGAAAATTATAGTTAAACCTTCTTTAGACTCCGGGGGTGGAAGAAAAGTCCATATTTTTTACAGGAAAAATGATAACTTTTACTACAATAATCAGGGAGAGAAGTTCAGCATTAATTATTTAAACAAGAATTTAGAAAGAGATTATCTGATACAAAAATGTATTGAATCCGGTGATTATTTTCGCAAACTTAATGAAACATCACTGAATACAGTAAGAATATTTACTTATCGTTCAGTAAAAACAAATAACGTAATAATTAATAACAGTGTACTTAGAATAGGCAAAAAGGGTTCAGAAGTTGATAATCAAGCCTCAGGGGGTATTTCCTGTTTTATTGATAAAAATGGGCAGTTAAGTAAATATGCGATAGATAAATACGGTAATAAATACTTTTATCTTCCTTCAAATCTCGATACAAAATTTTCTGACCTTAGTGAAATTCCAAAATTTAATGAAATAAAGGAAATTGCCAAAGAAATTGCAAAAAGAAATTATTATCACAGGTTATTAGGGTTGGATTTCTGTGTTGATAGTAAAGATAATATAAAACTTGTAGAAATAAATAATCAGGAAAATGAAATAAATTTCTTTCAAATGTTTGGTTCATCCTTATTTGGAGAATATACTGATGAAGTAATTGAATACTGTCTGGCAAAAAACTCTTGATAAATTTTCTATATTATTTTTAAAATTTATATAAGAAAGCAATTGTTTCGAGTTAATTGATGTTTTCTTAATCTTTATACAAATAAGCATTTGTTCCGGTTAATTGACATCCTGATCTTTTAGCAAGACAAAGTTAAGTGGAAATATCATTTAACGAAAACTTTCTTGAATTGGTATTACGAAAACTTTTTGAAGTGGCAGAAAATGAATAATATTCCTGATCGTAAGTTTTACAACAGAAATACTCTTGAAGTAGCAAAGGATCTGCTGGGATACAGGCTTTGCCGAAAAATTGGCGGGCAGGTTT
Source organism: Candidatus Gastranaerophilales bacterium (assembly GCA_028689995.1). GTDB lineage: Bacteria > Cyanobacteriota > Vampirovibrionia > Gastranaerophilales > UBA9579 > JAQVCB01. The sequence goes on along the minus strand of JAQVCB010000173.1, from coordinate 1,701 downwards.
TTTGCGGCATGATCGTTGAAACTGAAGCATATACCCAGGATGATCCGGCATGTCATGCTTTTAAGGGCAAAACTCCAAGAGCAATAACCCTGTTTAAACAGCCGGGTATTGCTTATGTTTATTTTATTTATGGAATGTATCACTGCTTTAATATTATAACTGAGCCGGAAGAGACAGCAGGAGCCGTATTAATAAGAGCGTTAGAACCTATACATCCTCTTGGCAACACAAATGGACCGGGAAAACTTTGCAGGGAACTGAATATAACAAAAGAACTTAATGAAGTTGATCTTACTTCACCAGATTCAGGTTTGTGGGTTGAAAAAGGAGTCAAAATTCCTGAAAATAAAATACTTACAACCACAAGAATCGGGATAAAACTTGCAACTGAATGCCCCTGGAGATTTTATATAAAGGATAATCCTTTTGTATCGAGAAAGTAAGCATTACTATAGCATTACAAATATTCTTCTTTATAGTAAACGAACTTAATAATTATACATAAATATCGAACTAAAAATCCTTTTTTGCCTTTTGACCAAAGCCAAAACGGATTTTTTACTTTTTATATTATGTATAATTATTTCGGTCTCTCAGTATAGAAAGATCGATAACTTATTGGTGCAGCGATGCTGCATTCTTTTCGTATTCCCATAGCTTTGCGTAACAAAGCAGCTCGTAGATTGCAAGCAGCAGAGCAAACATAAAGCCATCCAAGCCATCTTTATAACCCTTTTTAAGTATAAATCTCTTTATAAATTCACCTTTGGCTCTCAAAATCATATAAAGCAAAGAAAATTTTATTCCTCTTTCTGTAAATTTCTCAAGTTCAAGAGTTGTGTACCTGTTTGATCTTGCAATAAACTGTTCTATCGAATCATAATTGTAATGAATAATGGCAAGATCTTCTCTTTTTGGGTCAATATAATATTCCCTTCCTTTAATTTCATCGGGAGTACAGTGAACACGGCTGCTATAAGCTACAAAACCCTTTTTGAAAAATCTTAGAATACAGTTAGGATAGATGCAACGCATAAATTTGCCGAATACATAATTTTTTCTTGGAATATAGACAGTTTCAGGATTATCAGGATTTTTAATGTATTCTCTAAGAAAATCAATCAATGTTTTAGGAATTATTTCATCTGAATCAACCACCAGAATCCAGTCGCCCGTGGCATGACTTAGAGCAAAATTCCTTGCAGGATCGGCAAAACCAACATTTTCGTGATAAACAATTTTACATCCATACTTTTGAGCAATCTCTATGGTTTTATCCGTGCTGTGCATATCACAGATAACTGTCTCATCCAGAGATGTCAAGGCCTGAAGACACTCTTCCAGATATTTTTCAGAATTATAAGTGTGAATTACGGCAGATATACGCATTTATTAATTTCCTTTTTTTGCTGTTATCCTCAATTCTATTATCTAAACTGAAATTTTTCCACTTATTTACAATTTGCATTTTAATCTCTAATTTAAAAAGCTGATTTAAGCATTTTAAATTTATATTATTCTTTCTATTAATTAACTCTTAATATAAGGACATAACATATGTCATATGACTATTTTTGCATATTCGCAGGAGGCGGAGTTAGAGGAATTGCCTATCTAGGTGTGCTTCAGGCTTTTGAAAAATTGGGAATCAACATAACAGGGATGGCAGGATCTTCTGTTGGTGCAATTTTTGCATCGCTA
>JAQVCB010000172.1 GCA_028689995.1 Candidatus Gastranaerophilales bacterium | reverse complement strand
CAGCAGGGATTAAAACTGCTAGTGCCAAATGAACAGGAAACTCAGGAAAAACCAAAAGAAACAAAAACGATAACTATTGACGTGTCTCCTAAAGGTGAATATTTAATGGATGACAAACCAATAACAGCAGATAATCTGATATTTGCTATTCAGGATGCTGCAAAAATAAAGAAAGACGGACTTTTAATACAGGCATCGGGAGATGCTACCCATGGAGATGTTGTTAGAGTAATGGATGCTGCAAGAAATGCCGGTGTTGAAAGTATTTCTGTGATTGAAAAACAGTAATATTATATTCAAATGCCAAATTCTACAAGACTTCTGCTCACCTTTGACAGACTTAAAAATCAAATTTACAGTCAGCATTACTTAGCTTTTAAAATATAATAATCAGGACAATAGGTTAAATTCACCTTGCCATTATCGCTAAAATACTTTACATAATTAATTTGAAATTCATTAAGGTCCTTTTTAGTCCAGAATTTTAAGTTCAAGGCATTAACACCTATTTGTTTTACGTGTTCCAGAACTTCCAAAGGACTATTAAAAGAGAGAATTTCTTTTTCATTATTAATATATATCGGCTCAAAATAATCATTTATGAGATATATAAGCTCTAATTGACTGTAATAGTCTAGCTTGCAATCTGTTAGTTGTGAAATCTCGCCAAAATTATCAGGTGAAAATGAAGTAAAAGCCAGTATTCCGTCTTTATTAATACAGGAATGAAGTTTTTTTAGGAATTCAGGAAGATCGGACATCCATTGAAAGGATGCATTAGATACTATCAGATCGAAGCCTGCAGAAAGATCTATAGTTTCTGCATCTCCAGGAGTAAAAAGAATCCTGTCAGAAATGTTTTGAACATATTTATCAGATTCCTCAACGATATCATTAGTAATGAATTCTTGAAAATCAAGATTATGAACTATTTGTCTGGTTAAGTTACCTGTTCCGCATCCAATTTCAAGAATTTTATTGAATTTATTACCTGCATTGCCGGTCAATAAGTCTATAAGACTTGATGCCATACCTTTTTGGACTATGGCTTCATCATCGTAAGTTTTAAGACTTCTTTGAAATCGTTTTTTAATCAGTTCTTTGTCAATTGCTTGCATTACTTTACCTGATAATATTGTTAACCTGAAAAAACCGAAACAAACTTATGCTGAATAGATAATATCTTCATAATTTTGCCAGAGGAAAAACGGATAATGCCCTTCTTCAATTATTACAGGATTCAGCTTTTCTTTTTCATTCCAAAAATAAATCTGATTTTTAGCAGGAATTATTTTATCGTATTTACTTATAATAACCCGATCAAAGCAATTTAATCTACCATTTTCATTAATTATATAGTTTTGCAAAGTTAATAGTTCTTTCTTTTGGTCTTCTGCACTTCTTTTTGGCTGGATCAGAAGAAACTTTTCAAAATCTTCATTGTTTTTAAACATTCTTTTATAGAATTTTTCCCTGTTTTCAGTATTAAAATTATTTAAAGTCGCATCAAAAATAGTTTCCGGTATGCCATATCTATCATCAATAGGACTTAGAGTTCCGTTAATTGCGATTGATAAGCTGACATTGTTCAAATATTTTCTTAATTTATTTGCGGCAAAAACGCCCATAGACCAGGCAATTATAATAATATCAGTATAACTATCAAATTTATCATTGTACAGCGGGGATATATCCTGATAATCGGAACATATAAGCACGTCATAACCGGGTGATTTCAGACGCAATAGATGATTTTCATCCATACTCCAGCCGTTAAAAAATAATATTAAATTCTTCGAGTTATTATTAATCAGATAAGTTTTCAAATAGGTTCTCCTTTAATAATATCAGGGATCTTACTGATATCCCCTTTTTGTAATGAGGCTGAAAGAGAGATTCTTAGTCTTGAAGTTCCATCTGGCACAGTTGGAGGCCTGATCGGAAGAAGCCAGATACCTGCATCCTTTAATCGTTGAGATATTTTTACGGTTTTGTCATTTTCTCCAATTATAACTGGAATAATCTGACTTTCTCCACCTGTAACAAAGCCATTATTTCTTAAAGAATTTCTCATAAAATCAGAGATTTCACTGAGATGTTGTCTTCGGGACTTTAATTCAGGCAGAGCCCTGATAATCATAAGTGTCCAGCAGAGATTAAGTGCAGGAAGGGCGGTAGTAAATATTAAAGGTCTCATTTTATTGATTAAATATTCCTTTATAGTTTTATCAAATATTGCATAAGCTCCGACAGAAGCCAGTGCTTTACCAAATGTGCCTATAATTATATCTATATCCTTGATTAAATTATCTTCTTCGCAGATTCCACATCCGTTATTACCAAAAATTCCTGCTGCATGTGCTTCATCTATCATCAAAATACTGTTATATTTGTTTTTTAGATCAACAAGCTTTTTAAGATCAGCTCTGTCTCCATCCATACTGAATATGGATTCTGAAATTACCAGAATACTTTTATATTTGCAATGGTTTATTTCAAGCAATTTTTCCAGATGTTCATAATCGAGATGGTTGTATCTCAAAAAGTCTGCTCTTGAAAGTCTCATCCCGTCTATTATGCTGGCATGATTAAGTTTGTCCGAGAGTATCAAATCACCCTTTTTAGTTATAGCTGAAATAATGCCTGTGTTGGCATGATAACCACTGCTAAAGACAAGAGAGGCTTCTCTGTCATATAATTTGCACAATTCATCTTCCAGTTTTTCGTATAATTCATGATTGCCGGTTAAAAGCCTTGAAGATGCGCTGCTCATACCAAGTTTGCTGAATAGTTTATCTTTATAAACTGTTTCAGAAAATTCTTCAAGCAGTTCAGCATCATTGGCAAGGCCAAGATAATCGTTAGAAGATAAATTCAGGTATTTTTTGTCTTTTATTGTTATATATTTACTGCTTTTGTCAGAAATTGAAACAAGGCTTCTAAATTGATCCCTGCTCTTAAGCTGGTCAAGTTCAGTTATAAAATCCAGATATTTTGGGCTTTTAAATGACATACATAAATTCTTCTTTTTTTAGTATTTGTATAACAAGGGGTTGCAACCCCTTGTTAAAAATGCGGAAAATATTATAAGACATATTTAAATCAAACAATTCTTTAAGGCAACAATAAAAAGGAATAATGTTAAGTTTGGTCTGAAATTTTATTATATTCCAAGATTGCATTTTTATTTCTTATGTAATCAAGAATAGCTCCGCCAATTTCTTCTGTTGGATCAAAATAAGGATAATCCGGCTTAAGTGAATTTCGTATCATCATTTTACAAAGAGGTCCAAAGGCATCAGGTACTTGTATTTTTCTGTAAATACCGGCAAGAAGTACCTGAATTGTTGGTGATTCCGTATTATTGAATCTTGATAGAACAGGATAAGTTTTGTCTATTCCTTTTACACCTGCA
>JAQVCB010000063.1 GCA_028689995.1 Candidatus Gastranaerophilales bacterium | reverse complement strand
CGCACGAGCAAACATGATAATTGAGATGACTTTCTATATTTTAATTAGTATGGCTCTTTAAATAATCATCCAATTCTTTCTTAAACTGTGCAGGAGTAAAATAATAGTCCTGATTTATAAATTTAGCTTCACCAGTTTTAGGATTAATTATATAAACGGACGGCAAACCTGTAACATTATATTTTGACGATATTGCCACATTTTCAGCTTTATCGGCATTTAAGTATACAAAATTATACTTGGAATCATATTCAGTCTTTATATCATTAAGAATAGGTTTGAATCTTTTGCATGCGCCACACCAGTCAGCATAAAACTCAATCACAATCGGCTTATTTGATTTCATAGCCTGATCATAAGTGATATCAGGACTATTACAGGAAAGAAGATTTACGGCAAATGAAGTATTAGTTATACCAATAGAAATGGAAATAATAAATAAAATACCTATTAATTTTAAAAATAATACTTTCACTTATAATTCCCCCGTTTAACCAAAGTCGTATCATTCAAAACTGTTTAATATTCTATAAATTAACCAACAAGGGACAGCAACCCCTTGTTGGTTAATAAGGTTATTAATAATTTCATTACGTTTGGAATAAAAATTATTTGTTAAACTTAAGAAATCGGTCAAATTCAACTTTTAAGAGTTTTTTATCTGAATATATCGACTGATTTACAAAAGTTCTGTTACCGCTTTTTGGTGCATACAGATATAAAGAAGGATATCCGCTGATTGGAAATTCTTTAACAAGTTTATCTCCGTCAGGTTTTTCAACATTTACATAAACAAAATTCATCTTTGAACCGTATTGTCTTCTTAAACTATCCAAACTTGGCGCAAACTCCCGACAATAATGACACCAATCCACATAAAAATTGATGACTATTGGCTTTTTCATTTTTACAGCCTGATTATAAGTTATACCTGTACTATAATCAGACGGCAGTAAATTTGCTCTTGGCGGAACAGCTTTAGCATTCAACATTACAAACACTGCAAAAACAAAAATAATCAATCCTGCTGTAAAAAACAACCTGCTGTTAAAAATCATAAAATAGCCCCTTTGGGAACAACAGTTATTCCGGTTTCAGTAACATAAAAACCCCTTGCAAGATCTTCTTCCTTATCAAAGCCGATCTTGGTGTAAGGAGGTATATCTACATACTTATCAATTATAGCTCTTTTAATTTCAGCATGTCGACCTATATTAACATCTTCCATTATGATAGATTCCCTGATAACTGAAAAACTGTTAACTCTGACATTAGGAGAAAGAATACATCTGCTTATTTGGCCACCGCTGATAATACATCCTTCTGATACTAATGAATTAGTCGCCATACCAATTCTTTCAGATTCTTCCCATACAAATTTTGCAGGAGGATAGTTATAGTTGAAGGTTCTGATAGGCCATTCATTACTGTATAAATTAAATTCAGGCTGTACGTCCAATAAATCCATATTAGCCTTCCAGTATGAATCTATACTGCCTACATCTCTCCAGTATCCTCTTTCAGTTTCTGACATTCCGGGCAAACGGTTTCTGCTAAAGTCATAGACATAAACTTTACCCTTTGGGTACATATGAGTGATAATATCTCGTCCAAAATCGTGGGAAGAAGATCTTTTGGCATCAGACTTAAGTTCTTTTATAATAGCGTCTTTATTGAATATATAATTACCCATTGAAGCAAGCACCATATCAGGTCTACCGGGTATAGTCTTGGGGTTACTTTTTGGTTTTTCCTGAAAACCTATGAGTCTCCAGTTTTCATCCACTTCCATAACTCCAAAGTGATAGGCTTCTTCAATAGGAACAGGTATACCGGATATTGTTAAGCCTGCACCTTTTTCTTTGTGGTACTCAAGCTTATGCCGGACATCCATTTTATAAACATGATCACCGCCGAATACACAAACATATGCCGGATTCTCATCATAAATAGTATTAATATTCTGGTAGATTGCGTCTGCTGTGCCCTTATACCATTCATTTCCTGTTCTCATCTGTGCAGGAACCAGATCAATATATTGACCAAGAAAAGGGGAAACTGGCCAACCACGTGAAACATGTTTATTTAATGAATCAGATTTAAACTGTGTCAGGATTTTTATCTTATAAAAACCTGAATTAGCAAAATTATTCAAAACAAAATCAATAATACGATATCTTCCGCCAAAGGGGACCGCTGGCTTAGCTCTATCTTTTGTAAGGGGATAGAGTCTTCTTCCTTCACCCCCGGCAAGTATCATTACCAGAACATCATCATTGTACATAATTCATCCTCTAGTCTTCCAAACTCAATACTGCCATAAATGCTTCTTGAGATACTTCTACTTTTCCAATAGATTTCATCCGTTTTTTACCGGCTTTTTGCTTTTCGAGAAGTTTTCTTTTTCTTGTTATATCTCCACCGTAACATTTATCAAGGACATTTTTTCTCATTGCTTTAACATTTGTTCTAGCTACTATTTTACCACCAATAGCAGCCTGAATTGGAACTTCAAACATCTGCCTCGGTATCAAGTCTTTTAATTTGCTTGTTAGTTTTTGCCCTACGTAAAATGCGTTATCTCTATGCACTATAACACTAAGCGCATCCGCAACTTCTCCTGCCAGCATAATTTCAAGTTTAACAAGATCAGATTCTTTATACCCGGAAAATTCATAATCCATACTTGCATATCCTTTGGATCTTGACTTTAACTGATCATAAAAATCTGTAATTAACTCGCTTAATGGTATTTCATATTCAACATCAACTCTTTTATCATCAATATACTTCATATTGAGATAAATTCCTCTTTTATTTTGAGCCAGTTCCATTATAGAACCTACATAATCATTTGGAGTCAAAACACTAACCTTAACATAAGGTTCTTCAATTTTTTCTCTATACTGCGGTAAAGGTAAATTTGCAGGATTATCTATACAAATTACACTGCCGTCAGTTTTTGTGACTCTATATACAACACTTGGAGCAGTTGTTACAAGGGAAATATTATATTCCCTTTCAACTCGTTCCTGTGCAATTTCCATATGCAATAGCCCCAAAAAACCGCACCTGAACCCAAATCCCAAAGCTGAAGAAGTTTCAGGCTCAAAAGTAATACTTGAATCATTAAGTTTAAGTTTTTCAAGAGCTTCTTTAAGATCATGATACTGATCATTATCTACCGGATACAAACCGCTAAATACCATCGGTACAGCCTTTTTATAGCCTGGTAGTGATTCTTTGGCAGGTTTGCTGACCTGAGTGATCGTATCCCCGACAAATTGACAAACTTCCTTTATTGAAGCTGCAAGATAACCAACTTCACCTGTTTTAATTTCTTCTGCCGGAGTTCTGCCCGGTTTCATATAGCCAATTTCTAAAACTTCATACTCTTTATTATTAGCCATAAACTTTACTTTATCGCCATTTCGAATTTTTCCATCAATAACTTTAAAATAGACAATTGTACCTAAATAAGAATCATAGTAGCTATCAAAAACAAGTGCCCTTAAAGGTTTTGAAGAAGTATCCTCCGGCGCGGGAATACGTTCTATAATTGCTTCAAGTACATCTTCTACCCCAATACCTGATTTTGCACTGACAAGAATGGCATTTGAAGCATCAATACCTAATATTTCTTCTATTTCATGTTTAACTCTATCTGGATCTGAGCTTGGCAGGTCGATTTTATTAATAACAGGTATTATTTCAAGGTTTTGTTCTATTGCAAGATAAACATTTGCAAGAGTTTGAGCCTCAACGCCTTGTGTTGCATCCACAACCAGAAGTGCTCCTTCACATGCCGCAAGACTTCTTGAAACTTCATAACTAAAATCCACATGTCCTGGAGTATCAATTAAATTTAGTATATAATCATTGCCATTTTGTGCTCTATAATTCATTCTAGCAGCTTGAAGCTTGATTGTAATACCACGTTCTCTTTCAAGATCCATAGTATCAAGAAGCTGCTCCATCATATCTCTTTTAGCTATCGTCGAGGTTTTCTCCAGTAGACGATCTGCCAACGTTGACTTGCCGTGATCTATATGCGCTATTATACAAAAATTTCTAATATTTTCTAACATAATTCTATGAGTTTGACCTATTTTTATACTCTCATTACCGGAATTTCGAGAATTAAACTATGTATTGTATTAATTAGTATAACTAAGAAGAAAAAGTTTGACCAGACTTATCTGTAAATAAAATTTTTTAATCTATTTTTTTCTCTTTTTACCGCTATTCGATTATTTAAATCCCAACAACCAATCAACGACATCGCAGCAGAGCTTGAGGTATGACAAAGAAATAATGAATCTCTATCAATGTAAATCTGGAGATATTAAACCTGAATAAAGAATAAAAACTATTTACACTCAACTTTTATGTAATATAATTTAGTGGATCATCCTCAAGATCAAATAAAAATAAAATTCGTATTTAAACCAATTAAGGAGAAAATTTACCTTGGCAAATATTAAATCATCTAAAAAAAGAGCGGAAATATCTGAACGTAACAGATTAAAAAATGTATCAATCAAATCAGCTGTTAAAACAGCTATCAGAAAAGTTCTAGAAGCTGTCAAAGCTGCTAAAACTGAAGATATCACAGCTACTTTAAATAAAGCATACAGTGTAATTGATAAAGCAGTTTCAAAAGGTGTTTTACATAAAAACACTGCAGCAAGGAAAAAGTCCCGTATTACTAGACATCTTAATAAACAACAAGTTCCTTCAGAATAAATAAAAAATTATAAAAAATATTAAAAAAATGACTAAATTAAATTTAGTCATTTTTTTAATATAATATATCAACTTATAATTTATGTACTTTAAAATTATATAGATAAAAAATTTAATAATTTACTATCAACTATTTATATTATCCTGTTTTTATAAATACAAGGTAAATTGATTAGCACAAGTTAATTAGAGCCTGTCTTGTTAAAAACTGTAAAATCAAATTATAACTGTAAAAGGCTCGTGCGAAGCGGGAGTACTGGCTAAAGCCGAAACGGCTTGTTTGGCAAGGCGTTGAAGGCTTTAACCAAACTCGTTCTAAAAAATCTTCTCTTATAGACAATATTTATGTATATGATAATAACGGCGATATACCAAGATATATCTGTACTATCCAAAAAAGTAACCATTGAAAAAGTTAAAAAATCATTGTATAATATCATACAAATTCAAGGAGAATAAAATGATATCGAAATTAACTGTAGAAGAAATAATAAGTAGATCTATTCGTAAGCCTGGTGATCCTCCAGCTAATATTCCTGTAAATCCTCTTGCTGAATTAGATATATACTATGCCAATAGAGGATCTCAAAAGATGAGTCAGCTGAACTATGATGTTGTTGTAATTGGAGGCGAAGAAAAAAGTTTGCCAACAAGTAATATTGGAAAAATATCTACTGTAACACCTTAATTCCTGATTCAAACTAATTAAAATTACTTAAAAAATAAGTGTTAAAAATTACAAGAGAGATTTTAAAAAATCTCTCTTGTAATTTGTTTTAACTAAATATGCTTAATATTTTTATCCGGCAAGAACTTTTTGAAGTCCTGTAAATTCAAGATTTTTGCCCAATGATCTCTTCGTTCCTTCAATCTCTCTAATAATATAATCTGCAATCCAATCTAATTCAGAATTATTTTTACAAGCAGTTCTTAAATAATTCACGCTTAAAGAACCTATTCTGATTAATGACATAGCGACCATCGCTCTTGTAAAACCTGTTGAAATTTCCAGAGAATCAACCAAAGTTGGAATAGCACTTTCTCCGATTTTAACAATCTGATTTTCTATATCATTACGGGTCTGAGCATCTGAATTTTCCACTGCCTTTAAAAGGTAAGGAATAACTTCTTTTGGAAATTTTCTGCCCAAATCTGAATTATTTTTAATTAATTTTATTGTATTTGCTACTGTGGATTGCATATCTTCAACTCCGATTCTAAATGTGTATTTTTACTTTTTTAATTAATAATAATAATAATAAATGTAAAAAATACACTCTAAGTTTTATTATGATCATTATACAATTGTTTTTTTCCAAACTTGAAAATCTATATATTTTCTTTACATGTTCATTAAGCAATATTAAGTTCCAATAATATATTAATATCAGCAATTATAACTTTAACTTTTTCCCTATATGATAGACTTATATTATATTGAGAAAACAAAAGGCCAAAAACAATGCCGGAAAAACTAAGACTTAGCTATACCAAAATGGATTTTTATATCACATGCCCTAAAAGATATTACTACAGGTATGTGGAAAAAAAGCCTTATTATCCTTCATATAAGACAAAATTTGGCAGCAATTTACACAGAGCTCTAAAGAATGTAACAGAAATCATAAAATCAAAAGGGGCTATAGACAACGAAAGCCAAAAAGAATTATTTGAAAAACAATGGTCTGATGTCAGTAAAGACAAGGACAAAAACCAACAACTTAAAAATAAAGGTGAACTACAGCTAAAACTTTTTTCAGAAACTAATCTGACCGCAATTCAAAATACCCTTTTTATTGAAAAAAGTTTTAGCTGCAAGCTTGATAATATAACTCTATGCGGTTATATAGACAGGGTAGATGTTATCAAAGACAAATATGTCGAAATTATTGATTACAAAACAGGAAATCTGAGAATACTTTACCCTGATGATCTGCAATTAAACTTTTATGCACTAATTTGCAGGGATTTTCTTGATTTAATCCCTGCAAAACTTAGTTTATATTTTTTGAAAACCAACGAAAAATTGAGTGTTAACGTTGAAAATCAATGTATCGATATGACGAAAAGTCTTATACTAAACGTTTCAGAAAAAATCTTGAGTAACTATTATATTCCGACAGAACATCCTTTGGATCACTGCCCTGAATGCTGTTATAACAAAATCTGCCCTGATTTTATTAAACTGATCAACTAGGATCTATAGTTTAATGAATTTATCAGCTTGCCAGACAATTCTTCAAATATTCAATTGTTTTTAATTTATTTTCATATAAATATTTTATGAATTTAAGATAATTTTTTGTATTTGAAGTAATTGTCAGACTTATCTCAAAACCATCTGAACAAAATGGTTCATAATCATAGACAACGTAACTGTTATATTTACTTCTCCATTCCTTTTTCTCAATTCTACAATTATTCTCTACAGCTATTTTTTCAAGCCATGGGAGAATATCTTTAGATACGTTTCTGAATTCCAGTACATTGGAACTATAGATCCCTTCTCCGTATCTTTGCCCCGTAATCATTTTTTCTCCCTCCCGATAAACGTGTAACACGCATTATATAACTCTATATATTTTTACAGGATAATTTGAGCCACATCTGTATAAAGTTTAAGGCATATTTAACTATTTTTAAATAAACAATAGATCAGGATCTTTTCTAACAATTAGCGATGATATATTTATAAAAAATAGTACTTTCTTACAATATCTTGTTGGCAATTTTATGTATATTCGAGACTTTCTTCACCTTCTTTTTAAATAATTTTTTATAACAAATAAAAATTTAAACAGAAATTCATCATTTTTATTCAAATTTTTCTGGTTAACATAATGATTTGACATAAATGCATATAAATTATTAAATAGTCAAAAGGGTAATAAATTTTATTAAGGAAAAAAAATGATTAATAATAACAAAAATAAAGCAGATATAGGTGTTTTCGGAGGATCAGGATTTTATAATTTTCTAGAAGATGTTCAGGAAATCAAAATAGAAACCCCTTACGGAGCACCTAGCGATGATATTACACTTGGAAAAATTGGCGATAAAAAAGTTGCTTTTCTTCCAAGACACGGTAAAAAACATAGCATATTACCACATTTGGTCAATTATAGAGCTAATGTATGGGCTATGAAGTCACTTGGTGTATCAAGAATATTCAGTCCCTGTGCAGCAGGAAGTTTACAAAAACATATTAAACCCGGTGATTTTGTTATTTGTGATCAATTTGTCAACAAAACTTGGGGTAGGCCTGATACTTTCTATGAAGGGCCAATTGCAACACATGTAAGTCCAGCTGACCCTTATTGTCCAGAACTTAGGAATTTAGCAATAGCAACTGCCAAGGAACTTGATATTAAAGCTCACGAAACAGGGACTATTCTTGCAATTCAGGGACCAAGATTCAGTACAAAAGCAGAATCAAAATTCTATACCGCAATGGGTTGGGAAGTGATCAACATGACACAATATCCTGAAGCCTATCTTGCAAGGGAACTTGAAATGTGTGTGGTAAATATTTCATTAATCACAGACTATGATGCAGGTCTGGTTGGCGATGTTCCACCTGTTAGTCATTCTGAGGTTATTAAAGTATTCCTCGATAATAATGAAAAACTTAGAAAACTTCTTTTTTCAACAATTGAAAAAATTCCCGCAGAAAGAACTCACTGCGACTGCGGCAATGTACTTGAACATTCACGTTTATAGGGATTCAGGAAGGAAATATAGGAAATGATAAGTATTCATCAGGCAATTGCACAATTATTCGACCTGATACAACTCATTCTCATTATCAGGATTTTATTAGGCTGGTTTCCAAATATCAATTGGTGGAATCAACCGTTTAAACTGTTACATGATGTAACAGAACCAATATTAGCACCTTTTAGAAGAATTATTCCACCTATTGGGGGTTTAGATTTATCTCCAATAGTCGCATTTCTTGCATTAGGCATTCTTCAGTCAATTGTTCTGACTTTTGTTTAGGATAACTTGTCTTAATATCTAATTTTTGTTAACTTATTATCAAGTAGTAATAAGGGAATTAAATATGGCAAAAGATGAAAGTTTTGATGTAGTTTCTGAATTTGATCAACAGGAACTGGTTAACGCAGTTGATCAGACAAAAAGAGAATTAAACTCCCGCTTTGATCTAAAAAGCAGCGGAAGCGAAATCGAGCTTGAAGCAAATAAAAGTATTATAATCACAAGCTCTGATGAACTAAAACTAAAAAATATTCTCGATATTTTATACTCAAAAATGAGTAAAAGGGGACTAAGCGTTAAAATATTAGATCCTCAAAAAATAGATCACGCTCTTGGCGGTAATGTAAAACAGACATTTCTGTTAAAAAAAGGGTTAACTCAGGATCTGGCTAAAAAAATTGTGGCTGATATCAAAAATATGAAACTGAAAGTTCAGGCTGCAATACAGGGCGATCAGGTAAGAGTATCCGGCAAAGATAGAGATGATCTACAGCTTGTAATAAAGATGCTAAAAGAAAAACAAGAAGAATACAACATCGCTCTTCAGTTTACTAACTACCGATAGTGGTAGCGGGAGTAAAGAAAATATTATTACACCGTTGCATGCGTATCGCCGCATAAGATTTTCTTTACTCGTTCAAAAAAGGAACAAGTTTTGAAACCAACGATAGGACTAATAAATCTCGGCTGTGCAAAAAATCTGGTTGATGCCGAGATAATGCTTGGAATTCTCCATAAAAATGGCTATAATATCAGTCTTGACGATCAAAAGGCTGATATTGTGCTGGTTAATACATGTTCATTCATTAAAGAAGCCGAGAAAGAATCTGTAAAAGCAATAGTTAGACTTGCAGAAACGGGTAAAAAACTAATTATTTCGGGATGCCTTGCTCAAAAATACAAACATGAACTTATGGAAGCAGTTCCAGAAGCCCTTGCAATAATCGGAACAGGTGACATTGACAATATTTACGCTATTGTCAAATCAATAAGCAGGAAAAAGAAACCTGTATACAGCGTATCAGACACGCCTGAATATACTTACAATGAGAAAGCTGACAGATTTCAAATAACCGTCGGCTCTAGTTCCTACATTAAAATAGCAGAAGGCTGCGATTATTCTTGCTCATACTGTATAATTCCAGCTTTAAGAGGCAGTTATCGAAGCAGAGCTATTGAATCTATTGTTGAAGAAGCAAAAAAACTCGGTAAAAAAGGTGTGAACGAAATAGTTCTGATTGCTCAGGATACGACAAGTTATGGAAAAGACATATACGGAAAACCTTCTCTATCAAAACTGCTTGAAAAACTCAATGATATTGAAGATATTTCATGGATAAGGATCATGTATACATATCCTTCTCTCATTAACGATAAACTAATTAATACCATAACCAAACTTGATAAAGTTGTTAAATATATAGATATACCGCTTCAGCATAGCCATCCTGAAATATTAAAACTTATGAACAGGCCTGCTATTGACAATTCTGACCTGATCAAAAAATTAAGGGATAATATTCCTGATATTGCAATAAGAACAGCCTTTATTACAGGATTTCCAGGTGAAAACGAAGAACATTACGAACATTTATTTAATTTTATGCAGGAATACAGGTTTGATAAACTGGGAATTTTTCAATATTCAAGAGAAAAAAATACAGCTTCATACAGCCTGAAAGGACAAGTGCCCGCAAAAATTAAAAAAATACGCCATAAAGAACTTATGAAACTTCAGCAGACTATCTCAAAAGAAGTTAATAAATCTTTCATCGGCCGAACTGTTCCTTCTATAATCGAATCTCTGACCTCATCAGGAAAAATCATTGGCAGAAGCTACAGAGACGCTCCCGAAATAGATGGACTAGTTTACATAAATTCAGAAAAAGCTCTTTTACCGGGCGATATTGTTGATGTAAAAATAACAAAAACCAGTGAATATGATTTATATGGAACTGTTGTTTAAGCTTTATATTTTTTCTTAACATTAGGTACAAAAATAGCAATTTTTTCTTTTTACATACATTAAAATATTCATAAAGTATTTCAAGAAGAAAATATTTATGATTGATTTTTCAGTAAATAATTTTTTAAAAATAAATCCAATAAAAAAATCTGCGAAAGCAAATTATTTTAATTTGCCTAAACCAGAATTTGCACCAATAAAAAAAGACGTTTTTATTAAAACTAATATCCCTCAAAAAATTTCATTTGGCTCTAAAGATAGAATTTCCTACCTTGAAAATAATTTAGAATATCTTACTGTGGAAGAAAGACAGGAATTGATTGATTATGTTGAAGGAAAAAATTCTATAAATAAGATAGAAATTGATAAAGCTACAAAAATAACAAAAAAAATACTTGAAACGCCTGAAATTAACTATGCAAACACAGCCGATGCAGCAAAGCTATTTACAGAAGCTCTTCAAAATATCAAGTGTGCCGGAATTGATCTTATTGGCTTGCATTCAATACAGCCATCTAATTCTGAACGCACTCCCGGATGGGCTGAATTTAGAATAAATGATAAAGGAAAACCTGAAATACTCTATAATTTTGAATTTAAATGGGATGAAGAAAACCTGCAAAAGACTGTTTCAGATGAAAATTTTAACGGTTACCTCCTTGAAAATAATCCTAAATCCCTTGTTTATCATTTAGTCGGACATTTTCTACATTTCAAAACCAATCCTGAATTCTATGCAAAAAATTATGCTAAAAACTTTGAAAAGTTTAAACTTGATGATGTAGAATATTTCAAAAAACTTGATAATACAGAAAAAAACCGAATAAGAATGCTTATAAAAAATGAAGTCAGTGAATATTCTTTTAAGAAAGAGAAGGATTTTCCCGCAGAAGTATTTACAGGATTAATGAATGGTAGAGAATTCAGCCCTGAAATAATGAGATTATACAATGAAATAGGCATGCCTGTTCCATATTCATTAAAACAGTAAAATGAATTTTTTTCTAAATGTAGTGGGGTGCAGAAATCTGCACCGATTCAGTTAGTATCGGTAAATTTGCTAATTCGTTGCGAAGCGGGAGTGGAAAAAATCTTGTGCGGCGACGCGTAGGCGGCGGCGTAAAAAGATTTTTATAACTCGTTCGTCGGAACAATGTCTAACTATAATGAATTATATAGATAGTTGTTCCTCCTCACCTGCCCTTTTTCTTGTGGTTCACTAAGAAAAATCACGAAATTCTTTTATGAGGGATTTTAGTTAATTTAGTATGATTTATCAAATTGTCATCCTGAGGAGCAAAGCGACGTGAGGATCTTACCAACAAACAAATTACAGCAGAAGACTTTGTTGATAAGATTGCCACGGCTTGCAAGCAAGCCTCGCAATGACAAGGGGACATAGCTCCTGATGGAACTAATGGGAGAAATTTTGTCTGAGCCTGACCACAGGGAAAGCGAGCTAATTTCGTCATGGAGTTAAAATTATAAGATAAGTACTTAGCGGGAGTGATGAACAATGTAGTTTATTTCTTTTCATCACAAAAGAAATAAATGAAAAGAGCGTTAGAATAATTTTTTATATGTTTAATTACGTCCGATAGGAGTTATTATATAAGAGTTTTAATTTAAACGGTGTAGATGCCCCCCTGTACTATTAATATTTAGGACTAATCATTTCTATGAATTAAAAACCTTTTGAATGTTGATATGATCCTCTTAAAATATGGAGGGCTATAATAATGGAAGAAATAAAAATAACTAAAACTTGTGATGCTTGCAAAAAAACAGTAAATGATCTTTATCCAATTACAATTCCTAAGGAAGTTATACCAGAAAAAAACAAAAAATTTACTCCAGAGCTTTATCGAGATGAAAAATTGAATATTTGTTCGGATTGTATGATAAAAGTTGCTCATACTCTCGAAGTTCGATAATATCCCCTAATAAATATTATGTAAAAAACCATAAAATAATATTTCTCTGAATACTAAAACTTACCATTTAACCTGAACTTTTGCCTTAACTCCTCCTTTATTTCTGGCCCAGACAAAACCGTTATCCCTGCCAAATTCATAGAGAGCATTTGTTAATCTTACATCGTGATAGCAATATTCTTTTATTAAATCTATTTTACCCTGTTTCCACCATCTCAAAGACTGCAACCCGTCTGCTGTCTTTTTTTCTCCAAATGTTGCTTCAAGAAGATTATCGAGCTTTGGCCTGAATCCCAGAGATTTTTGAACAATGCGCATCATATCAATTGTTTTAACAGAGTCAAAATCTCTGTTTGTATAGCCTTTTAAAACTGTATAATCAAAGCTTATACAATTATAACCAACAACAACATCAGCATTAAAAATATCATCGACAAGTTCCTGAGCATTTTCTTCTGTATAGTATTTATATTCACAGCTTTTACAATCGCAGGATACTGCAACAGCAATACCCATTTCTGAAATCGTGCTGATTTCATTAAATCCTCTTTGAGTTTCAATATCAAAGACAAGGACTTTTTCTTTTAAATCCAGACTTTTCTGATTAATATTATTCGTCAATTCCTGCATAAGCTAAGTTAAATCCCCATAATTTAGATGATTATACCATGATATAAAATCATATATAATTTAATATTATTTATTATAATTGGAGAATACATATGTCAGTATGCAGTGAATGTCACGGTGGTTGTTGCAGGAGATATTATATCGATTTAACCGGTTATGATATAGTAAATATCTCAAAAAATTTAGAACTTGACCCATTTATGTTCATTTCTACACAAATTGTTGAAGATGATGAAGTTGAAAAACTATCGGAAGATGCCGCACTATTCAAATTTATTAATGACAAGTGCAAAAACTTTAGAAGGATAATTCTAAAACGAATAGAAAGTAAAATTATCCCTGAAACCACAAGATGTATGTTCCTTCAGGAATGGGATAATAAAGAAATACCTACTATAAATGAAAATCAGATTGTCAGCCGATGCGGAATATATGGTTTAAGACCTCTCGTTTGTTCAATATATCCGGTAAAACTCGATGAAAGTCAGGTTTTTGGCTATGTACCTGATCCATACTATAACTGCGAGAAGAAGAAGACGCCGGCCTATAATCTATGCCCAAGGCCTCTAAATAGTGAGGATTTTGCTGATTATTCCGGCGAAATAACAAAAAATCTTGCAATGCATAAATTTGAAATGGATTTTTTCAAGTCAGTAGCTACCATCTGGAATGACAATCCAGGTTCTATAGACGAATTTTTTAAACATATAGCTAGCATATACCAAAACAGAGTAGTTTTTGAACAAAGAGAAGAAGCCCCGTAAAGGGCTTCTTCTCTTATATTTTAGCTTAAAAGCTATCGGCCAGTGTCAAAACTCCGAAAACTCGAATGAGTTATATAATGCTTCCAGCTCCTGCTGATCGCAGCCGCTTCAGCATTCTTATACTCCCGCTTGCGCATATCGTTTCCGCCGTTTCTCACTTTTGTAAGGTCGTAGTCTCATAAGTCTCAAATTTAAAATATTTGGACTTTTGACACTACTTCTAATTATTTATCATCTAAAGCTGCAACACCAGGGAGTTCCTTGCCTTCGATAAATTCAAGGCTTGCTCCGCCGCCGGTGCTGATGTGTGAATATGATTCAGGTGCAATATGGAACTTTTCAATCGCTGCAACTGTATCACCACCACCAAGCACACTTATTGCGCCGTGTTTTGTGGCATCAGCGATATTTTGTGCTACTGAATGTGTTCCGCCTGAGAATTTATCTATTTCAAATACTCCAACAGGACCGTTCCAGAGAATTGTTTTTGCATTTAAGATAACTTTTCTGATTTCTTCTCTTGTGTCAGGGCCGATATCAATACCTTCCCATCCGTCAGAAATTTCTGTTGAAGCAACAATCCTTGTATTTGCTTCATTGCTGAACTGATCTGCTACAACAACATCTTTTGCAAGCAAAAAACCAACATTTTTTTCTTTTGCCACTTTCATAAGATCTCTGGCAATATCAAGCTTGTCATCTTCAACAATTGAATTACCAATACTGTATCCCTGAGCCTTCATGAATGTATATGTCATACCGCCGCCAAGAATGAGGGCATCAACTTTATCCATTAAATTTTCAAGAACGCCGATTTTTGTGCTGACTTTACTTCCGCCAATAACAGCTATAAAAGGTCTTTCAGGCTTTTCAAGAAGCTTGCCAAGCATACTTAACTCTTTTTCCATCAGCAATCCTGAAACGGAAGGTTTAACATACTTTGTAATAACAGCAGTTGATGAGTGTGATCTGTGAGCTGCGCCAAAAGCATCATTCACATATATATCAGCTAAAGCAGCAAGCTTTTTAGCAAATTCAGGATCTTTATCCGGCTTTTCTTCAGCAGGATAGAAACGAATATTTTCTAAAAGTGCAACTTCGCCTTCTTTTAAGTTATTAACATCATTTTCTAAAGCTTCACTTCCAACTGTATTTTTTAAGAATGCTACAGGAGCATTGATTAATTCAGCTAACCTTTTTGAAACAGGAGCAAGTGTGTATTTTTCATTAACTTCACCTTTTGGTCTTCCAAGGTGAGAAACTATAATAACCTTTGCACCATTTTCTCTGAGATAATTAACTGTTGGTAATGCAGATTTGATACGTGTATCATCTGTTATATTACCATTATCATCAAGAGGTACATTAAAATCCACTCTGACAAGAACCTTTTTACCTTTTATATCGATTAAATCCTTCACTGTTTTTTTCATATATTCTATCCTCATTTATTAATACTAATCTTCCCCCTTTATTTTAATTAATAAAGGAATTTATTCAATAAAAAGGCAATAAATTTTTTTAGCAGTTTTAATAAGATTAGATAGAAATTCTTTATTAAGAAAGGTATAAAATATGATATCAAATTCTTTTAAAGTTCAGAATCAAACGAGTTTTGGCTCAAAATTTGCCGTAAAAACATTTCCTGTAGAGAATGTTCAAAAAAATTTAGATAAAGCTCAAAAAAAGATTAATAAGCGTAATATTTTATTTAATAGAAGAATTGATAAAATATTATGGGATTTAAAAAATTATACAGAAGAATTTTTTAATGATACCAAAGCAAAATTCAACTCAGAAAAAGGATTATTTTGTCTTACAGTTGATAAGGGATCTGATTTTTTAGTTGAAAATGAATTAATCAAACTAAAAAGACATATCAATATGCGTCAACTTTTCACTAAAAAACAAGATAAAGTTGAACTTACCTGGACAAAGGAATAAAATCTTAAATTTATTCTAAAAGTTCAGGAAGCTAGTTTTTTCTCAAAAGTATCGGAAGAAGTAGATAATCCATAAACGTCATCCTGCAAATTGAACTTCACATCTCCGATAGAGCCTCCACATTTGTGCCTAAGAATTGATAA
>JAQVCB010000062.1 GCA_028689995.1 Candidatus Gastranaerophilales bacterium | reverse complement strand
CATAAAAAAACCAAAGGCATAAAAAGAATCGAAATTAGCCCATCCTTTAAACCAGATTGGTATAAATCTGAAATACATTAAAATAAGCGTAACAATTATTAATATTTCTAAAAAGTATTTTTTTATATTCATTTATTGATTATTTTTTTCAGTTTTACTGAGAATTAGCTGTTTTGCTTCAAAATTAGCCAGTTTTAAGCTATTTATCCCTATATACAGGAAGGCAATAATAAATAAGATTTGATTAAAAATAACTTTAATATTTTTTTTCAAAAGAGATAATTTTGTAGATTTAATTTCAATTTTAAGATTTTTATCAATTTTTTCGAAATAGCTTTTCACTTCTTTCGGCATAGGAATATTTTTATTTTTGAGCCCTTCTTCTATAGTTATGCCCTGTTTTGCCAGATTCTGCTGAATGTAACTTATCGCAATTTGCTTTTTGATGTTTTCATTCTTCTGTTTAACAGACATTATGACTTGATTTTCAATAGAATTTAAAACAAGAACATAAAATAATGAACTGATAATTAATCCCAAACCTATAACAAATGAAATAATTCCGATTGTTTTTTCAAGCCTGATTTTAATGAATTCATCTTTAAAACAACTAAAATAAAACCCTAAAAGAATCATAACAAGCCCAAGCATTGGCACAACAATTCTGTCTGAAATCTGCTGAGTTGATAAGTAAACCCAATCAGGACTTGAAAGATTTAAAGGGAATAATATAATTGACATGTCAATTAATGAAGCAAGAAAAGTTACCAAACCAAATATAATAAGAATATTTGCAATGTATTTTTGTTTCATAACAGTCTCCTCTTTTTAATATTTTATATAAAAAAATACTAAATTAGTTTAATTATTTGAATTTACATTTGGTTACAAATTTGTACTGATTGGCATCATATTATATTATTGCTAAAAAATAAACTAAAATAAATAAACTTGGAGAGCTAAAAGAATTGAATATATTAATAAAATTTACTAAACTACTATTTTTGTTATGCCTTACAATATCATTGATGAGTACATCAGCACAGGCAGCAAATTTAACCTTATATGCAACAGATGATTTGTCTATCAAACTTAATGCCACTTCTCCTTTAAATACTTCTTATGATTACACCACTTCCGTTGGTGAAACTACAAAAATGATTTCATACCTTAAATTCGATATTTCCAGTTTGAGCGGTCTTGATATTAATACAGTTAAGCTTACGATGTATGGAAATATAGATCCTGACAGTGACGTGACTACTAATAAAATTGGTATTTATTATGTTAATAATGATAGCTGGAGTGAAACAAGTACTTTCTCATGGGCTAACAGACCCACCTATGATGATACAAATTTAATTGCTTCTGCTTCTCATTCTGTTGATGTTGATTCATATAATAGTGTACTTTATGCCTGGAGATTGTCTCCGTCGGCCGATATAAGTTCTGGCGTTCTTGCCGCAGAAATAAGTGACGGAACTCTTTCACTTGCAATTCAGGATATAAGCTCTGTATTATCAAGTGATATATCTAAAACAGTTTTTATATCAAACAATAATAGTTCTGTTTTGGACGCTTACAAACCTCAGCTTCTTATTCAATATACTCCCCCTCCAACTCCTGCACCGGAACCATCATCTGTGATTCTAGGCATGCTCAGTCTGGGTGGACTTTTGGGATTCAAAAGAAAAAGAAAATAATTTAAAAATTTAATAGTGGATAAATAAAAACTGATAAATAATTAAAATTTAGAATTTAATTATTTTGCATACACCTGTCATTGCGGGGATTTCGGAGAAATCCGTGGCAATCTTGCCAGTTTTCGCCTGTTATCTTCTGACATTATTGGAAAGATCCTTCGACTTCACTTCGTTTCGCTCAGGATGACATTTTAAGGATTTTTCGTTTTTATGAGAAAATATTAATTAACAATTTTCAGGAGATGGAATTTACATGGTTTTAAAGATTGCTGTAATTGGAACAAGGGGACTTCCTGCAACGTATGGAGGCATTGAAAAACATTGCGAAGAGCTTTATTCAGGTCTTGTCAAAAAGGGACATGCTGTTACAGTTTATTCGCGAAAATATTACACAAAGCATAATGAATTCAACGGTATAATTCTTAAAAGTTTTTCCGTTCCAAACATAAAAGGACTTGAGACATTTATTTATTCTTTTATTGCAACCTTGTATGCTACTTTTTCTGACGCTGATATAATCCACTACCATGCACAGGGACCTGCTATATTTAGTTGGATTCCAAGATTATTAACCCCTAAAAAGAAAGTCATATTTACCTGTCACGGTATTGACTGGCAAAGAGACAAGTGGAATTTTATAGCAAGAAATATTATAAAACTGGGAGAAAAAGCAAGCAGCAGATTTCCCCATTTTAAAATTGGAGTATCCCAGAGTCTGGTTGATTATTATAAAAATAAATATAATATCAAAATGCATAAAATATATAACGGAATAAAAATTCCTCAAACTCAACCTTTAATAAAAGGTAAAGAAAATTTTGGACTTAAAGAAAATGATTATTTCCTGTTTGTAGGAAGACTTGTTCCTGAAAAAGCACCTGAGATTTTAATTAAAATCTTTAAAAATCTAAAAACAGATAAAAAACTTGTTATAGTAGGAGATTCTGCCGGAACGGATGATTACGTTTCCGGGCTTAAAAATCTGGCTAAGGATGATGACAGAATTATCTTTACATCTTATCTTTATGGAGATGATTTAAACGAACTTTATTCAAATGCTTTTGCCTATATATCTGCTTCAAAACTGGAAGGACTGCCGATAACTGTTTTAGAGGCCATGTCTTATTCAAGGCCATTAATATTGAGCGATATTCTTCCTCATGTCGAACCTGTTTCATATAATAACAAATCAGGTTTGATATTTAAAACCAATGATACTGATGATTGCAGAAATAAAATTGAACTGTTGCTTTCAATGACTGAAAAAGAAGTAATTTCAATGGGATCCGCTTCTAAAAATATCGTAAAAGAACATTTTATATGGGAAAATATTGTAAATCAGACGGAACAATTATATCTTCATGAAAAGTAAGGAATGGATAAGTTGCGGAGATTGTAAATATCTGCATGAATGCAAATGTGGTCAGTTAAGAATTCAAAATGTAGATGCAGACTCAAAAATTTACAACGATATCGGCTGTTTTGATTATGAACAATACAGTAATAATAAACAGCTAAAATTATTTTAATTTGTAAAGTTTATTTCAAAACTAGCAAAAAATTTAGAAAATTTGTTTTTATATAATTATAATAATGAATGACATATTGAAAAGATTTTCATTCAATAAAATGTTGTTAAAAGTATTAGAATCTGCTTTCATATAGATAAGACATCTAACAGGAAAAAGATATGGAAAAAGACACAGAAAAAGGAAATATATTAACAGGCAAATTTATTTCAAACCCTGAAAAAAAATCAGGTGAAGAAAAATTTGTTCCTAAAAATCAGACTAATCCTATCTATAAGCAATTAGTTAGTCTTATCCATTCTAAAATAGATAAAAAGAGTAATTACAGATCCTTTTCCGACTTTAAGCCCAAAGATTTAAGATAGAGGGTGCGGAAAAATTCAATTTTCGAAGAATGAGTTGTACAAACCTTCCATGCAGGCAAAGCCTGCCTTCAGGCTTGCTTCACTCCCGCTGCCGCAAAAGAAAATTAGGATTTTTCAAACCCGACATTTGAAAGCGAAAGTGAGCTGAGGCTGAAAGACGGGGCGATGAGCCCCGGCTGTAATGCCGTTAATAGTGAACTTTTAAGACGGTGAAACACATGTACAGCCGCGATGAGCGGGTGGACTTGTGTGCAACTGGATCAAGGAAAATACGAGAAAAATTTTTAATTTAATTTATAATATTTGTTATGGAATCAATAAAAAGCAAAGTTTTTAATTATTTAACGGGCTCTCAAAAGTCAGAGCTCTGCCACTACATTTCAAAATTTGCAAAAAAACATTCAGGCAAGAGTATGGAAGATATTTTAAATTTACTCCTTGAAGAAGAAAAATATTACATTGAAATAGATTCTTCAAGACATCCCTGGATAGATGAGTTTCTTGAGTATGAAGTTTTTCATAAAGATTTAGTCATTTATATCAAGGAAATACAGCGTAAACTTGAATATAAAGAAAAACAAAAGCCATATCTTGAAAAGCAAAAAGAATATTTAAAAGATCAAAGAAAATTTTTAAGAGAAAAAAAGATGTCAAAACAGCCGCCGACTCCAAAGCAGGTTGCTTACTATAAAGCTCTCTGTCATAAATTAGAGATTGATATTAAAACAATTGATCTTGAAAATGCTTCAAGGCTAGATTTAAAAAATGCTCTGGATGCTCTTTTAAATGAAGAAGGCGAGTTTAAAAAGCAAAATATCCTTCTAAAACTGCAAAATATTGTTAAGACTAAAGAAGAAGAATTTTAACCATAATTTCTGAAGCAAAATTTTTAGCATGATAAAATACTGCTATAAATTATTTTTTTATAAAGAAAGGTTATACTATGACTTCAACTTTGGTCAAATCCAGACTTGATTCTGACTCTTTAACTCTATTATTTAAAAATTTAAAATCGCTATATAAAACGGATACCGTTGATAAAGAAAGAAAAGATTTCATAATAGAACAGGTTTCAAAATATGGCTATTTGCCGTATCCTTTTGTCAAAGCGCAGGAAGAACTTACACCTGCTGAAACAATTATTGGAATTGAAGAAAAACTTAAAATAAATAATATTTACAATGATGATGAGTTTTTGTTTACAGCGGATGAAATCAGCCCCGTAAAGAGAGCCGGTTTTACAAACTCTGAGTGGGTAAAAACTGAACAGCACAACATAAAACTAATTAATCTTGCAGGTCTTGGAGATGGGAATAAATCAAAAGAACCCGGAAAATTTATAGACTGGCTGAAACAGCTATTGATTCTGCCTGCCGGAAATATTTCAAAAGGAGTTCTTGGAACTACAATGTATCTAATTCCTTTTCACCCAAGAGATTTTGGATGTGCATATTTACCGTTAAGCAGCGGTGTTAGCCCGAATCTGGAAGATAAAATATTAAAAAAATCTCTTGATCTTGATGCAAAAGAGCAGGTACAGTTATTCCTCATGCTGACACAGCTAGCAGGGCATCCGGTAATGTACGACGTTTTGCCTCAGACAGGAAGATTTTCTAAAATCGTTCTATCCAGTCCCTGGGTTGCAAGGTGGTTTGATGTAAAAGAATTAATCAATAAATTAGATGATGATCTGAACCAAATTGCAGAAAACCTTAAACATGAATTTCATTATGGGGATGTTGATTATATAAAAGGACTTATTTCAAAAAGTCTTCACGGAAAACATGAATTTATACATGATCATTTAAGGCATATAGCAGACAGATTTGAGTGGGAACTTGATCAAAAACGTAAATGGTATTCAAATGAAATACTCAGTAAGCACTATCAGGAAGCAATGCACTCCAGAATCCAAAAAATCATTGCGAATATAATTGGTAAATCTGAAATTGATGAAATTCAGGAAGAAGAGATAGAAAACCAGAATCAGGTTATCGGTGAATTGATAAAATTAGGACTATGGCCTGCTCCGGGTGGGGCATGGAACTCGTCAGGTATTCCTGTATTTAATAAAATGAGCAGTGAAGCCGGTCATCCGTTATTTAAACATTATGATTTTGAAGGGAACGATGTTACACACTTCGCAAATCTTGATTGTCAGACTCCTTATTATTTTGTTTATCTCGAAAATGGCAAATTAAATGAAAAAGTGATAGATTTTTATGTTAAATTTCTCAAAAAAATCCAGTCTGATTATAATTTTGATGGTTTCAGAGTTGATCATATAGACCATGTGGTAGATAAATATTCTGAAAATCATCATGGTCAGCCTATGAGCTACAGAGCTCCAAGATATGTTCTTGGAAAAGCAAACAGCGAAATCAAAAAAAGTATCCCGCACTTTGCAACTCTTGCAGAATATATGCTCTGGGAGAGATTTTACAGGGAATACCATCAGGATATGAGTTTTGATCTTCTGTGGGGAAGCGATATCGTTTCTCAATATTTAAAAAATGTTTCCAAGATCATATATGATAATAAAGATCTGGAAGAATATAATTTATCTGTCTCCGAAGATATGCCAGCATTAGCGATTCTAAAAACCTATAATAATCAAGATGGTGAATTTAAGGCAATAGATCAATATCCAGGACAGCTCAGCGCAGAAGGAGCCCTTTTTAAATGGTTTAAATTCAAGTTTTTACCTGGCGGAAAAAATGCTAAAAGACCTGTTATGTACATAGATGGTGATGAATCGTTCACAAAAGTCGGCATTGAAAAAGTCATAGGCTCTGAAGAATCTATGAAAAGAGCTAAAAATCGTGAATTTTTTAGAAAATTCGATGCAATAAACAGGTTTGCAATGAACAATGATCTTACCCGTTATGGAGTTGCTGAACTGTACAGGAATAATGACAGCAATGGTTTTGTAAGCTGGTATATAAGAAAAGATAACGAATTCAGCGACGATGAAAGGTTATTTATTATTGCAAATGAAAATGCACCTACTGAAATTTTTAGAAACTATAAAGAAGATGATTCTCTTGAACTTATAAATAAAACAGGCGAGCCTGTTTATAACTTAGAAGTACAAATTCCTGAAGGTTTTAATGTTGAACTTGAATATGTACTCAAAAAAGGTTCTCTTGAGTTTGTCCCAAAAACTGACATTAAAAATATTTCAAATAACAAACTCATTTTTGAAAAGCTAAAACCTTCTGAATATCGTATTTATAGTATAAAGAGAATATAAAATGGCTACGAATATAAAATTTGGAACAGACGGGTGGAGGGCTTTAATTGCTCAGGATTTTACTTTTGAAAACGTAATACTTGTCACAAAAGCAATAGCTGCTTATATAAATACAGCATATGATCCGTCTTTACCTATTATAATAGGCTATGATACAAGATTTATGGCTAATTTGTTTGCTGATCAAGCTGCAAAAATTCTTAATGATCTGGGATTAAATGTAAAAATAGCAGACAGAGATGCTCCCACTCCTGTCATAGCTTATGCGGCAAAAAATCTGCATACAGCAGGATCAATAATGTTCACAGCCAGCCATAATCCTCCTGAATACTGCGGTATTAAGTACATACCTGACTATGCAGGTCCTGCCACAACTGATATTACCGATATAATCGTTGAAAATGTTAAAAGACTCCAAAGCGGGGATGAAAGTTTTATAAAAGCATCTCAGGTAAAAGGTTCAACTGAAATATTTGATCCAAAGCCTGAATATTTTAGCTGGATTAAAAATTTAATAGATTTTGAAAAGATCAAAAATGCTAAAATTAAAACTTTTTATGATCCGATCTATTCAACTGGCAGAGGTTATTTTGACGAGCTTTTGAAAGAAGCCGGCTGTGATATAACTACAATTCACGGATGGAGAGATCCTCTTTACGGTGGCGGAATGCCTGAACCGAAAGAAAAATTTCTTGGAGAACTCAAGAAACTAGTAACAAAAAACTATCCTTCACTTGGATTTAGCACGGACGGAGATGCTGACAGATTTGGAGTGATTGACGAAAAGGGCAAATATATAACCCCGAATGAAATTATAGCAATATTATTGAAGCATTTAATCAAAAACAAAAAAAGATCAGGCATTGTGGTAAAAACAGTTGCAGTTAGTCGAATGATAGATAAAATTGCTGCTATGTATGGTATAGAAATTATGGAAACCCCTGTAGGCTTTAAATGGATAGGCCAGATAATGAGGGAAAATGAAGTAATCATTGGAGGCGAAGAGTCTGGCGGTCTGAGTATATGGGGACACATTCCTGAAAAAGACGGTATTCTGGCTAATCTTTCTATTTTAGAAGCTGTTGCATACGAAAATAAACCGCTTTATAAAATCGTAGAAGATTTAAAAGCTGAAATAGGCTTACATTATATAAACCATAGAATTGATCTTCAATTGAATGAAGAAACAAAAAGCTCCGCAATGAAAATGTTTAGGGAAAACCCTCCGGCATCAGTCGGGGGAATAAAAGTTTCCAATATAAACAAGCTTGACGGCATCAAATTATATTTTGAAGACGGCAGTTGGATGCTAATAAGACCAAGCGGCACTGAACCGCTGTTCAGAATTTATTTTGAAACTGATTCTCAGAATAAACTTGATACAATGATTCAGGATATAAAGAAAATTATTGAAAATAATTAAAACAACTTGTTTTGTTTATACCTTATAAGAACAGTTACCATCACAAAAAGCTCTTTCTAAATCAGGCATTATGTTTTTGTTGGTAATTTCAAAAGTAATTGGTGTAATTGAAATTCTACTATGTTTAATAGCTGTGATATCTGTACCTTCATCATCAGCATTGTTAAGAATTTCTCCCGCAAGCCAGTAGTATATTCTTCCTCTCGGATCAATACGTTTTTCGTATGCATCAGTAAACATTCTTGTTCCAAGTTTTGTAATCTGAATACCGCCAATATCATCTGACGCTATAGAAGGTATATTAATATTTAAAATTGTCTTTTTAGGAAAGCTTATTTCCTTTATTCTCGGGATAAAGCGTAAAATAAAATTTGCCGCATAAATAAAATCAGCATTATGATGATTTCCGTTGCTGGCTAGTGATATAGCAATACTCGAGTAACCGAGAACAGCTCCTTCCATTGCCGCATTAACCGTACCGGAATAAAGAACATCTGTCCCTAAATTAGGGCCATGATTAATTCCTGAAATAATAAGATCAGGCGGTTCATCTAAAATAGCGCTAATTCCAATTTTTACACAATCACCCGGGGTTCCGGATGTTGCCCATGCTTTTGTAACATCAATGCCCATATCAACTTCTTCAATTCTTAATGGATCATGAAGAGTCAGAGCGTGACCAGCAGCGCTTCTTTCTCGATCAGGTGCAATAACAAAAACATCATGTTCAAAAGCAAGACATTCAGCTAATGTTCTAATACCCTTAGCATTTATTCCGTCATCATTGGAAATTAATATACGCATCTTATTCCTTCTAAAATCACATCCTATATATACGCTCTGTATATTAATCATACAATATTTTAAAATAACATTGTATGACTATATTTATAGAAGCTGTCCCAAAAATAAAAAATTTTTTTCATACGCTTCTATCGGCTAATGTCAAAACGTCGAAAACTCGAATAAGTTGCGAAAAGCCTACAATGCCGTACATCATTTTCGCCGTTTCTCACTTTTGTAAGGTCATAGTCTCAAAAGCCTCAAATTTAAAAATTTGGACTTTTAAGCCCATTTCTAAACAGTAAGTCAATTTAATTGTAATTGACTCATAGCTCTTTGTCATAATGTGAATAGAGGAAAATTTTTAGGAGCTCTAATCCTTCAATAAATTGTAAATAATTAGCCTTGATCATATTTTTTATGTTAAATTAAATATTATATAAATAACTTATCAGGCTAAGGATAAGACTTCTTATGGCAAAAGCAATTAATTGGCCTCAGGAATTTTATGAGGAAATTATAAATGAAGATTCAGATAACCTTAAAATTGCATTAAGGATAGGGGATCTTTATTTTAATAACGGATATTTCGTAGATGGTGAAATAGTTGATATAAGAGTCGATCATAAAATTATACGAAAAGCATTGATAATTGATGATTTAAAGCTCTATAAAATTAAAGATTTACCAGACAATATAGTTTCACTGAACAAAGATCGATTAAAAAGCAAATCAGAGATCATTTCTTTTTTAACTAACAATTACAATCAGCCTGTTGATGAGGAAACTTCTGTTACGGTGATAACATATAAAAATCTGCCCTTTGAAAAA
Organism: Candidatus Gastranaerophilales bacterium; assembly: GCA_028689995.1. GTDB lineage: Bacteria > Cyanobacteriota > Vampirovibrionia > Gastranaerophilales > UBA9579 > JAQVCB01. Next base: position 6,412 of record JAQVCB010000062.1, on the reverse strand, counting down.
AGAGATATAGTAGATGATCCTCATGCAGATTAAGTTTTGTAAAACTTTCATTTCAGGTGTTAATTATTTTCATTTTGATGTTTTTATACATTCGTAAGTAATAAACATAATTAAAATTAGAGAAATTAAAAATTATTTTAAATGGGGAAATTTTAAAAAATTATTTAAGAGGGTAAATTTGGGGATTAAGGTAAATTAAGATGAGAGAGTCAAAAAATACGAATCTAAAAAACAAGTTTATGAATTTAGGACCAAAATTAAAATGGTTCTTATTTACGGAGCTTCAGGATTTTAAACTTACTTCAAAATACATTGATTTTTTGTGTCCCGGATTAAACAAAACTAACACAGATTCACTTGAGAAGCTTGAAAACATTGTCAAACAATCTATTATCAAAGAATTTTCTCCTGAAATTCAAAATACAAAATCATTTAATCTTTTGGTAGATGCTGTGATGTATAAAATCCAAAAGAAATCTCTTGAACAAGAGACTAAATAAAAACATTAATAATAAATAAGACTTAAAAAGACTGCTTATATCGCAGTCTTTTTAATGACATTAGTAAATTCATTCAAAAGTAAAATCCTGAAAACATAAAAATATAGCAATTTGTGGGTAGTAATTAAACTAAAAATAATAGAAAATAACTACATCAAATTATTTCAGGCTGGAAAAAGGAGGGTACTATGAATCTTATTAAAGTCAGAAGACCTGAATATGCCATACAAGATTTTCAGGAAGAAATGAACAGAATGATAGAAAACGCATTTGATGATCTTGGACTTGTAGAATCAAAATCAGGCATAAAAATGGCCAACCGGAAGCCTGCTATTGAACTAAATGAAATAGACGGCAAATTCGAATTAAAAGCAGAACTTCCCGGTATAAATAAAGACAATATTGATGTTGAAGTCAGTGAAGATTACATAACTGTTCGTGCTGAAACAGAAGAAAAAAGAGAAGAAGAAGTTAAAAATGTTCATAGAAGTGAATTCAGATATGGAAAATTTATGAGAACAATACCTTTGCCTTCTGAAGTTGAAACTGATAAGGCTAAAGCTGAATTTAAAAACGGCATTTTAACTGTTACAGTTCCAAAATCACACGAAGAAATAGAAAAAACAAAGAAACTTAAAATTGAAGGTGAATAATAATAATGAGTTGCAATCGACATATTACCTCGTGTCACCCTGAACTTGTTTCAGGGTCTAAGATTCCGAAACAAGTTCGGAATGACACTGATTGCAATTTAGTATAACGGGAGTGTTGAAAAATAGTTAAATAGCTCTTATTTTCTATTTTGTAACACGACCCTATCAAAAGTGAAAAATGGCGGAAACGGTTTGCGGTAGCGGGAGTGAAATAATGCTGAAGCTGCTGCCCGCCCCACCGATGGCGGGGGATGGCGCAGGAGCTGGAGGCATTATATAACTCATTCCAAATTTCCGCCATTTTGACACTAGACGTGGGGGACGTAAGACGAAACAAAAAACAAAGTTTTTTGAATTCGTTAACAGTCCCTTAACATAATTAACAGACGGACAGGAGCATATTACTCCTGTCCGTCTGTTTTTCTATAAAATTATTTGCTTTTGGTTTTTTTACTGGTTTTTGCGAGTTCTTTTGCAATAATCTGTTTTTCTTCATCAGAAAGAACAATCCCTGCAAATGCAAATATTGTCATATCTTCAACATAAGCATGGTTATAAAGTGTATCAGCCAAGTCACTTGCAAGTTGGATAAGTGCTTCATATCCAATATCAGTATGTTTTATTTCATATTTATCAAACAGTTCATCGAGTAATATTTTCTTTTTATAGATATCTTTATGTTCATCCAATACATTCTTAATTAGATCAGGCTCATTTGTGACCTTTCCTTCAATCTTTTGGAATAAAATTCTTTCTTCTGTTGCAAAATGACTATCCAGGACCCTATCAAGTCCTTTTTTAAAGTTTCTCAGTTCATCCATAACAGTAAATTTATTTGTGGATTCTAAAGCAGTCTTGAATTTATTTATAATTTCATATATGTCTTTGTGTTCATCAATTAATGGCTGAAATTCATGCATATAAAGTTCTCCCTTTGTTACTGATATTTAATTATCATAACAGCGGGCTAAAATTATTTAAGCCAGAAAGCGGTTAAGCAGAATGATTAATTTGGAAGCAATTTGGTCTAAAAAACCAATATATGATATCATTTCAATTTAGAGGCTCATGTAAATCTGGAATGTTTTATATCAAGGAGTAATATCTTAATGATTTCAACAGTTAAAAAGTCCAAACCTGGAATTATAGAATATATAGAATCTAAATTTAAAATTAAAGAATATTTGAAATCCAACTTAAAAATTAAGGAATATCTGGAATCTCACCCTAAAATAAAAAAATATTTGGAGTCCAACCCTATAATCAAAGAATATCTGGAGTCTAAACTTGGAATTAAAGAATATCTGAAAACTAAACTAAAAATTAATGAGTTTCTTGAATCTCACCCTAAAATTAAAGAATTACTGGAATCCAACCCTGGTCTTAAAGAATATCTGGAATCCATTCCCAGAATTAAAAAATTAATGGAGTCCAAACATAAACTTGAAGAATGTCTGGAGTCCAAGCCTACAATTAAAGAATACCTTGAACTGGTAAAATTTGAACATACTGTTTTTGCTTTACCGTTTGTTTTATCTGGCATGTTATTGCCTGATTTTAGGTTTTGGCCTAATATAGCAACTATTATATGGGTTATAATTGCAATGATTTCAGGAAGAACAGGAGCAATGGCTTTAAATCGGCTTATAGACGCAGATATTGATAAAAAGAATCCGAGAACAGCAAACAGGGCAATTCCGGCAGGTAGAATAAAGAAATTTAATGCATTAATTCTTGCCGTCTTTTCATTTATTATCCTGATTTTTGCAACCTGGCAGCTTCCTTTAATATGCAGACAGTTACTTCCTGTAGCTATTATAATTCTTGTACTTTATTCATATACAAAAAGATTTACTAACCTTTCGCATCTGGTTTTGGGATTAGCACTAGGCGCTGCTGCATCAGGAGGCTGGCTTGCAGTAACAGGAAAAATTGACATTCCTGTTGTTTTATGGGGACTTGCGGTAATTTTCTGGGTTGCAGGATTTGATATTATTTATGCTATTCAGGATATAGATTTTGATAGAAAAAACCATCTTTTCAGCATTCCTGCTAAGCTTGGAATTAAAAAAAGTCTGTTAATATCAAAATTATTTCATCTTGTAACTGTAATATCTCTGATAATTATAAGTATAATCTATCCTTACAATATTTATTATCATGAAGGCGTAATATTTGTTGCATGTATGCTAATATATGAGCATAGCTTAATTAGTGAGAAAGATCTTTCAAAAATAAATACTGCTTTTTTCAATGTAAATGGATATATAAGTATCGGATTTTTCTTATTTATTCTTCTGGATAAAATCTTCAGGTAAAAAATGAATAAAGACTTTAAATATAAAGAACAAGTTACGAAAAGCCTGCACCGCCTGCTGACCGCAGCAAGTTCAGCTTTTATTCGTTCCCGCTCAACTTTTGAGAAGACATTGACTTATAAAGTCCTAATTTCATTTTTAAAAGCGACTTCTGATTGGTTTGAGACAGTTGGTGAAATAGGAACTAATTTTATCCATGCGATAAAATTTATATTCACCGGCAATATTAATATTAAAGCAACAGTTGAACAAGCATCAAGATTTGGAGTCGATTCTTTGCCGATAACTCTTTTAATGGTGGGAGTATCCGGTATGATTATTGCTCTTCAGCTAGCTTTTGAAATGGTTAAACAAGGAGCCGGTAATTATGTGGGAGGACTTCTTACTTTAATTATAATAAGAGAAATTGGGCCAATAATGGGTAGTTTTGCTGTTATATCAATGGTAGGTTCTTCAATGGCTGCAGAAATAGGTACAATGAAAGTTACAGAACAGATAGATGCAATAAAAGTACTTGGAGTAGATCCAATATGTTATTTAGTTGTACCAAGAATTCTTGCCGGTTTTCTTATTATGCCCTTTGTAATCGTATTAGCAAATACAGTTGGTATTATCGGTGGTTTCATTGCAAGCAACATTGTTGCAGGATTAAGTATTCTTAATTACATTGATTCTGTCTGGCACGGACTTGCCCAGAAAGATATTTTTGTCAGTATTTTAAAAGCAGGTATTTTTGGTGGTATGATAGCACTTATAAGTTCTTCAATCGGATATAAAACTGAAGGAGGAGCAAAAGATGTAGGTGCTGCAACGACAAAAGCAGTAGTATGGTCATTTGTAGCTGTTGTTTTTGCTGATTATATAATTTCTTTGATATTTTTCAATTAATAGCAGGTAAAAAAATGTTAGTTCAATTAAAAGATATACATAAATCATATGATGACAAAGCCGTTCTGAATGGAGTGAGCTTTAATGTTGAAGCAGGAGAAGGACTTGCTGTTGTAGGGTTTAGCGGTTCAGGTAAAAGTACTGTATTAAAAATAATAAGTAGGCTAATCGAGCCTGATTCAGGCGAAATTATCCTTGGCGATGACAATATTGGCATGGTATTTCAGTATTCAGCATTATTTGATTCACTGAATATTTATGAAAATATTGCTTTTGCGCTAAAAGAGAGAAAAGAATTGAAGAAAAAATATACTGAAGTGCAAATAAGAGAAATTGTAAGAGAAAAACTTACTCTTGTTGGTCTTGATAATATTGAAGATAAGTTTCCAAGTGAACTTTCAGGCGGCATGCAAAAGAGAGTCAGTTTTGCAAGGGCAATCGTTACAAATCCAAGAATTATTTTATATGATGAACCTACCGCAGGACTTGATCCTGTATCTTCCACAGTCATCGAAGATTATATCGTCCAGCTAAAAAACGAACTTAGGACAGCTTCCATAATAGTTACCCATCAGATGTCAACAATTAAAAGAACTTCAGACAGAGTTATTATGTTATATAACGGCCAAATAGTCTGGCAGGGAACTCCTGCTGAAATGCTGATATCCAATGATCCTTATGCCCGTCAGTTTGTTCTGGCTCAAAGAGAAGGCCCTATGATCACTGCAGCCGGATAAATCAACGACCTTTCGAAATATGACAAAAAAATATTAAGCCTTTATTTTACAAATTCAACAACAATTAAAATTTTTAGTATACTAATAATTAAGAAACATATTTTTGATAGGAAAATCACAAGTTATGAAATTAACACCTGCGGTAAAAGTCGGAATATTAACATTATTGTCTTTAATAGTTCTTATATTTGGATTAATGTGGCTCAAAGGGCGTGCAATTTCTGCAGGACAACGTATAGAAGTTAAATTTCAGGATGTCGACGGAATGAGACCAGGATCTGCTGTTCAAATGATGGGTATTAGAATAGGTCAGTTAGAAGAAATTATTCCTTACATTGACAAAGATACAAGTTACGTCAGAGTAAAATTTGTTATAACCGAACCAGGTATTACAATTCCAACTGCTTCAACAATTTCCATTCAACAATCAGGGATTATCGGTGAAAAATTTCTTGAAATAACTCCGCCACAGCTTCAAATTGCATATTTACCAATTGTATCAAGTTCAAAGTCTGAAATTACGGAAGGTTCACCTGTTGAAATTATTGCTGATGGTAAATATATGACAATAGGTATAGTTAGGAATACAGAAGTAATTGACTCAAGGACACTTCCTGATGAACAAAAAACAAAAATCTTTACTCGCTGGGTTTATAAAGTTGAATATATTAATACAACTCCAGGTATTATAATTCCTGAAAATTCAACACCAAAAATTATATGTTATGGAAATTCTAATAAGGATTATAAATTAAGGCTGATACCTCCGGATAATACAATTGTTCAAGTTTATGAATCTGACAGCAAATACACTATTGTGGAACCCATGAGACTTAAAAAATTATTTGATCTTCAGCTTCAAACGGCTGTTTCATTAAAGGAAACAAACGATAAGATCAATTTACTTCTTTCAGAAGATTCTATAAGGAATTTAAAGCAAACTCTTAAAAATACTAAAGATCTTACAGCACAGGCAACTATAACTTTAAAAGCCGCATCTTCACTACTGGGTACATCTGAATCAGAATTAAAATCAGTAGTTACATTGGCATCTGACCTTTCAAACAGAATGATTAAACTTTCAGATAATGTAAATGAAATTATTGGAGATCCTGAAGTTAAAAAGAATTTCCTTGAAACAGCTTCTTCTATGCAAAAATCTACAAAACAAATTTCAGAAATACTATCAGATTCAAAATTAAAAGATACTATGAATCTTGTTAACAGTTCTACTAAAGATTTATCGGAAATTACATCATATATGAGCAATGTTACTAAGGATCCTGAATTTAGAAGTAAACTTGACGGCACAGTAA
>JAQVCB010000171.1 GCA_028689995.1 Candidatus Gastranaerophilales bacterium | reverse complement strand
TCCGTTTTCTGGAGCTCAGTTATTTTTCCCGTGCTTTTAATAGGAATAGTCTGTCTTGCAGGAACAATTAATTTTGAGGGTATAAAAAATCTGGCCATTGAAAAGATTAAAATACAAATAACAAGTTTTAATTCACTATCTCCTGTTAATATTCAAATAATAACAAGCTTAAAAAACTCTCCCTATAAAGAATATATTCAAACTATCTATGTAAAACAGGGTCAAAAAAACATTTTACAGGTTTTAATAAAGCCAACGTTCTGGGATTTACTGACCCCGGATGAAAAAAAAGATCTTCGTAAACTTGTCAAAAATAACTGGAAAACTATTTACAAACAAAGCTACCCAAATTCAGTTCTCAAGCCTGACGTTGAATTTGCAAATCCCCAATAAATTAAAATTTGTTAATAAAGCTTTTTAAGTATAAAATGTTAGTTGCTACAGAACATACAGGCAGGAGAATTAACATGTCAGAAAGCAAAAAACGTATAATGTCAGGAATGAGGCCTACCGGTAAACTACATATTGGACATTATATGGGAGTATTAAGAAACTGGTTATCTTTTCAGGATGAATATGATTGCTTTTTTGCTATAGCTGACTGGCATGCACTTACTACAAAATTCGATCAGACTAAAGATTTTAGACAGAATATCTTAGATGTTACTCTTGACTGGATTGCAAGCGGTATTGATCCTGAAAAATCAACCATCTATCTTCAGTCATTAGTTCCTGAAACAGCTGAATTACATATATTTTTAAGTATGATAACCCCTCAAAACTGGGTGGAGAGAGATCCGACCCTTAAAGATATGGTTAAAATACTTAGAGGAAACCTTGATGAACCTGAAAAAGAACAGGATTTATCAGGAATAATAAGCTACGGCCTTTTGGGATACCCCGTTCTGATGAGCGCAGATATAATGAGTTTTAATGCCTCTGTTGTCCCTGTCGGAACTGATCAGCTTGCACATCTTGAATTTACACGGGATGTTGTAAGGAGATTCAACCACATCTATAAAACAGAATATTTTAATGAACCTATGCCTAAATTAACCCAAACCCCTCTTTTAAAAGGCATTGACGGTCAAAAGATGGGCAAATCTTTTAACAATGACATTAAAATTTCAGACTCGGATGAAGAAACGGCAAAAAAAATAATGCGGGCAATAACAGACAGGTCAAGGATAAAAAGAACTGATCCCGGACATCCTGACGAATGTGAAGTTGTATGCCCTTATTTTGAAATATTTGCTGATGAAGAAACAGTAAAAACACAGAGAAAAAATTGCGAAGAAGCAATCTGGGGTTGTGCCGACTGCAAAAAACAGCTAGCCGTGATAATGAACGATCACTTTAGAGAAGTAAGGACAAAGAGAAAAGAGCTTGAGCAGAACCTTGATTACGTTCACGGCATAATTAAAGGCGGAAGTGAAAAAGCCAGAGAAACTGCTGTAAAAGTTTTAAAAGACGTTAAAGAAATTATGCAGCTTTATTAATTGCGGAGCGGGTTCGTAATTGAAGATGCGGAAAAATTGTATTTTTCCGCATCTTCTGAGATCTAGTGTCAAGGCAGCCATGCCGGCTCCTCGCCGCCACAACTGCCTTTCACCTTTCCAAGGTCGGGCTTGAAAAATTCGATTTTCCCAGAAAATCAGAATTTTTCTGCACCCTCATCAATAATCCCCACCTTTTATGAGGTCTGATATTTTTATGTTTTTGTTATTTACCGGCTTTTGAATTTCCTGCAAAACGGGCTCTTTTACTTCCCTTAACCGGGAAAGACCAACAAACGTATTGTCTCCCCTGTTGGAATTAAAGATTTTACATATCCAGTTTATAAAATTTATAAATATCATACCAATTTATCCCTCACTTTTTCTTTAATATTATCTTTCTTATTTATTATACATATCCTACATAAAACCTAAATTATACCAATTCTGGGAATATTTCATCGCCATTCGTTTAATCTGCATGTTATCCTTAAGAATTATGTTGGATAATACTCAAGAAAAAAATATAATTGTACAGACTGAAACAGCCTACGAGCTGAATCTGGCAGAAAACAACTATGAAAAACTGCTTGATTTTTTACGCTCAGATTCTTTAGATTTAACATATTTTGCCCTTTTAAAGATTGAAAAATTAAAAACAAAAGAGGATTCCCTTTTTCTTCTCAATCTTTTAAAACCCCATCAGGATTCAAGAATAAGGGAACAGGCTTCTAATCTTATAAAAGATCACTGTCATTATTTTGATAATGAAGATTCTATTCGATTTTTGACCGAAGCAATAAGGGATAAAAATCCAAAAGTATGCAGAAATATTACATATACTTTACAAAAAATAAACAATAGGTTCATGATAATCGAAAAATTGGTTAATATAATTCAGGAAGAAATAGAAAACAGCGATAAGGAACAAATAAAAAACAGAGCTGTCTTTACCATTTACTGGAGTCTTTTTGCTATTGAAAATTTATTAAATCCAGAAAGTCTAACTATTAATACCATTGAAAATTTAATCGAAACAGTACAAAAAACCTCCGGATTTAAAGAATATCAGATAAGAGAAAGATCCGCAGTAATAGTTAAACTTTTAACCAAAATCAACAATCACGAAAAACTTGTTCAACTAAAAGAACTTTTTTTAAACGATGAAAACTTTTACGTCAGGGTAGCCATTTCATAAGGAGAAATAAATGACATCTGTAATTATTATAATTACTACTTTAGCAGCAATTTATGCTTTAAAAAAATCTCCAACCCCAACCAGAGCTTATATAAAAATAGATAATCCTCGAAAAAAGAAATAAACAAAATCATTAAAATAAAAAAAATCGAGGTAAAAAACCTCGATAAATTAGGTGAGATATATAACTTATTCTTTATTATTGTTTTACATATAATCAAAAATTGAAGACTGAATTGCATTTGCACCAACTTTAAGAGAAACCTGAAGAGCTGTTTCCTGAAAACTTATATCAGAAATTGTCTTTGCAAGATCAATATCTTCAGCTTTTGATCTAAATTTTGTATATGTTATTTCATCATTTTCCAGTTTTGCCTTTGTCATTTCAAGCCTTGACATTGTTCCTCCTATACTTGCCTGCGCAGTAAGAAGTGTGTCGAGGTCATTATCCAGTTCATCGAGACTGGCTTTTATACCATCATAGCCCGGAGGTGAAGCTCCAAGATTATTGCTCAAATTTTTAAGAGTACTTATAAGTCCAGTCTGTTTTGTTGGATCACCATCAACATACTGTCCAAAAATACTGTCTCCCGCTACATTGATATCAACTGTAATATTTTCGCTAATTTCAGCTTTCCTCTGATAATTTGAGGTTGAAAGAGTTCCGTTATAAGTAATATCTCCATTTGTAGCTTCACTATAAGGAGGTATTTCAGTTACACAACCTCCAAATATATATTTGGAGCCAAATTTAGTATTTGCTGCGTCTTTTACCTGTT
>JAQVCB010000170.1 GCA_028689995.1 Candidatus Gastranaerophilales bacterium | reverse complement strand
TATATATCGGGATTTGTGATAAATACAGGATGGATGCTTTTGAAGTCAGAATTCCAGAACATTTGCCACGAGTTGACATAAAATTTCTCGCAAGCCAGCATGCTTTAAATTATTTAAGATTGTTTATTAAAAAATACTATTGAATTAAATGCTAAAATTTAACAGATATTAATTTGCTTCATAGTTCTAGAAAGAATTAACAAGGGGTTTCAACCCCTTGTTAGATAATATTATGAGTAATATTTTGAACGTAAATTGGTATGACAGGATAATTTTATTATTTGAATTTGAAAGGTAATTTATAACATATGTCATGTAAAAGGTTTAAAATGCATATGCCTAAACATAAATATTTACTGCTTTTTTTTCTAATTTCAATTATTCTGGTTCTTTTTTCTTCATGGGCGAAATTTGGAGTTGATTTTAAAAATATACAGGGTTTTATTCATCAGCAGGGAATTCTTGCACCCTTGATTTTCATTCTGGTTTATACAATCGGTCCTGTTTTTTTTATGCCGATTACGCCTTTATCTGCCGCCGCTGGGCTATTATTTGGTCCATTATGGGGTACTATTTATTCTGTGATCGGTGCAACTTCAGGAGCTTGTGCTACTTTTTTTGTCAGCAGGTACTTGTTGAAAGATATGATAACTAAAAAAACCTCTCCGAAAATAATGTATGTTCAGGATAAAGTTGAAAAAGAAGGTTGGAAATTTATATTTATAGCTAGAATAACACCATTTTTTCCGTTTAATTTACAGAATTATTTTTTTGGCGTATCAAAAATCAGGTTTATAACTTTCTTATGGGCTTCTGCACTTAGTCTTATACCGGGAGCGTTTGTTTATGTTTATATAGGATCAGCCGGTAAAGCAGCAATTGCTGGTGATACCGGTACTATTTATAAAATAGCCATTGCATTTATTCTTTTGATGCTGATAAGCATTTTTCCTTATTTGATAAAAAAAATGTTAAAATCTCAGGCTTTTAATAACAAGTAACGTTGATTAAATATGTGATCATTATTCTTTTGAGACCCAGATACTTTCGTATTTAGTTAAATATGGAAGATGCTCATTTGTTATTCTCTCACCTGGAATGAGAACAGGGATTCCGGGAGGGCAGACTGCTATTACTTCTGCTGAGATTCTTCCTACTGAACGTCTTGGAGAAATTTTTTCTTTTGGATTAATATACGCTTTTCTAGGAGTACATACCATTTCAGGTGTATGAAAAGGCATATATTTTGTGTGATCAAGATAAGTAATGTCTGAATAGTTGCTGCTTACAATAGATTTGATACTTTCCCAGAAATATTCCAATTCTTCCCTTGTGTTACCAATATTTGAAAGTGCTAAAATGCCTATATCAGTTGCAGCTTCTACTTCAATGTGATATTCAATTTCCAGAATGCTTTCCAGTCTTTTACCGCTTAAACCTTCTATTTGAATATAGATTTTTGTCGGATCTATATTTATATCGTCCGTAGCTGTTAGACATCTGACTTTTGATAAGGACGACAATTTTTCTCTGATAATATTCGCATTGTTGATTGCTTCATCAAGTTGATGAAGTCCCCTTTGGCTTGACAGATATGCTCTAGCGGCATCAAGACTTGCAAGAAGCATATAAGAAGGACTTGTTGATTGAAGCATTCTTAAATTAGCTTCAACTTCGTCTTTATTAATTTTGCTATTTTTGCCTATGTGAAGTACTGAACTTTGAGAAAAACTTCCGCCTGTTTTATGCAGAGAATGAACAACTGCATCTGCACCACATGCCAAAGCCGGTTCAGGAAATTTATCATTAAAATTCCATAGGCAACCATGAGCTTCGTCAACTAATAGTGTTGAACCTTTTGATTTACAGATATTTGCAATAGCCTCTATATCGCTGACAACCCCTTCATATGTCGGATTGGTAATCCAGACTAATTTTGCGTCAGGGTTTTCATCAAGGAGTCTTTCAATCTCTTTTGGATTTATTGCGCCCCAAATACCCCAGTCATCAAGCATATCAGGAATTACCCATACAGGGATCGCACCTGTTAGTGTTAATCCACTTATTACCGATCTGTGGCAGTTTCTATTGACTATTACTTTTTGATTTTCTCTTGTTGCTGTCAGAGCCAGAGCAATATTTCCAACTGTAGAACCGTTTATGAGAAAGAATGATTTGGAAGCGCCGAATAATTGTGCTGTTAATTCTTGTGATTTTGCTATAGGACCATCTGCAGGAAGAAGAGTACCTAAGCTGTCAAATTCGTCTGTAGTATCTAAATTAATGATTTTGTGTCCGAAAATCTTTGAAAATTTTGGATATATTCCATTACTGCCTTTTGCATGTCCTGGAATATGTAGTGGAACCATATGATTACTTATATAATTTTCAAGTGCGTCTAAAATTGGGGTTTCTACGCTATCAGTCTGATCTGTTAAAGTTTCTAAATCGTCATTAATAACGTGTAAATTTGAATAAAAAAGTTCATTCGTAAGCTTCACGTTATTAATAGAGTTTATACTTTCTTCAGGGGACGCTAAGTGTCCTTGAATGTTCTTGGAAGTGATAATAACATCACTTCTTGCCCTATTTTTGACCAACTATAGTCTCCTTCGCTTCTCATAATGATTCCTTATTTTTTTCTGTTATTAAATTAAAACATAACTTATTTAATAATTGCTATAATTTACTTTATTTTTCTACAGATTGCAATACTTTTCAAGAATATTTATTCATTATTTTCAAACGGGATAATTGGATAAACTATATTTACTTGATATTCTTTATTTCTAGTCACAGTAATACACATTTTGTTGTGCGATTTTAGTTAATAATTCTTGATGTTCCAGAGTAAATTTTAATCATTGTTATCAGGGGCAAGTGTTATGTTGCTTATATAATCTTCCATTTCTGCCAGTTGCGAAATTCTGACCAGATTATATCTGTGTTTAGCAGCATCCTTTATACCTTTTATATACCATCCGATAAATTTTCGGAAAAACTTTACGCCACTATTTTCACCTCTGTATTCAGTTTCATTTTTGCAGTGTAAAAGCATAAGCTCAAGGCGTGTTTTTATATCCATTTCAGGAGTTACTTTCCCTGTATTTAAATATTCGTTTATTCTAAATATAAGCGATGGGTCAGCTAAAATACCTCTACCAACTGCTATTCCGTCACATTTAGTCATTTCAAGGCATTGTTTTGCTTTTTCAGGGGATGTAATATCTCCATTTGCAATTACTGGGATTTTTACAGTTTCTTTTGCTTTTCCTATCGATTCCCAGTCAGCTTCTCCTGAATACATTTGTGATCGAGTTCTTCCATGAATACAAATTGCATCTGCACCTGATTCTTCAGCCATTTTTATAAATCAATATAATTTTTGCTTTGTTGATCCCACCCCAGCCTACACTTAACTGTTACCGGTATAGACACTGCTTTTTTTACAGAATGGATTATATTTGATGCAAGTG
>JAQVCB010000061.1 GCA_028689995.1 Candidatus Gastranaerophilales bacterium | reverse complement strand
TTAAGAATTCTAGCCTGAGATCCTTTAAATACATTTATTATTTATTTTCGTTATCTTTTATTAAGATTTCATAAAGAGCATCGCCAGCTGATTTAAAATCAGGGTTAATACTCAAGGCTTTTGAAAAATATTCTTTTGCTGAAATAATATTTTTTTGATTTTTATAAATTTCTCCAACCCAGTAAAGTGAAATATAATCATTTGGATTTAATTTAATAATCTGGTTATAAACCCTTAATGCTGATTCGTCATTGCCGTCAATGCGAAATATATTTGCTTTTTCTTTCAATTTGGCTGAAATAATTAAATTTTCATGCGATATCTCTGATATATTTATCGGTTTTATTTTATTTTTTCTGACTTTTAAAGGTTCGATCAGTTCTAAATTGAAATGCTCAATAAATTTTTCTGTATTTATCTTTTTATTAAGAAAATCTGTAATATAAATACTTGAAATTGATGCTTTTTTTCCGTATGAAAAATCATTCTTCTGCCATAATACATTTGCATTTACAATGTTTTTTGATAGTAAGGGCTGTAAAATTTTGAATGCTGCTTTTTTTTGATCTTTTAAATTTTCAGGGGGAGCATAATTAAGTTTTATATAGATTGCATTTTCAAGATAATAAGTTTGTTTAAGCAGGGTATTAGTTTTATTAAAATCTTCAGTAATAATCTTTGCACTTATAGTATCAGCAGCAAATATTGTTATGGTCAAAAACATTGCCGATAAAAGAAAATATTTTTTTATTTTTTTAGATAAATCCATGTTTATATTTTAATCTCAATTTTTTTGATTGTGAATAATTTAATAAAAGTAAAAAAATATTTTCTTTTATATTCGGACAAAATATTTATTACAATACTTAACAATATACTTCAAATAACTAAAGAAAATACTAATGTATCCCGATTAAATAAATAATGAATTTATTTTAGGGGAATTATCGGCATGATCGCAATTGATACAGAATTAGTTTATTTAACTAAATATTATGAATTAAATACCCGCAGAGCCAATCAAAAGGCTTATGCAAGTATTGATTCATATACTGATGATTATGCTACAAAAAAAACGTCCGGCACAAATAGCACAACCGATACAAATAATATAAATACAGGGGATGCTGACCTGGACGCTATTTTAAAAGCGCTAAAATTATATGTTCCTGAAAATCGATTTTCTGTTTTATTAAAAATGAAACGTGAAGATCTTTTGGCTATGCTTATACTACTTGATAAAGACCAATTGGCAATGGGAATAAAATATTTTAGTAAAGATAAGATCGTTAATTATATTTCGTCTTTACCTAAGGAAGATATCCTAAAAATTATCTCAAAGTTATTTTCAAAGGAAGAACTTCTTTCGATGATTCCGATAAATGACTTAAATAAATTCCTTGATAATGCAAATATCGAACCAGGTGAATTAATGAATCTTTTAAAATCACTACCACAGAATGTTCTTGCACAAACATATGAAGCAGTAACCGGTGAATCTTCAGGAAAAATGACATATGATAATTTTATTGATAAATTCAAGCAGACCGATCCAAAACAAATTATGGAAGGGTTCAAATCATTACCATATAGAGAATTACTTAATGTAATCAATAAACTTACTGATAATAATCCAAAGCTAATGAAGCAATTTTCAGTAAATACTTTATGTACTCCACTTTTAGATTCAGCAAAATCTAAAATTGTTGAAGGAATGAAAGTCCTTAATCCTGAACAATTGATGAAACTGGTCGGACAACTTCCTGATAAACTACTTGCTAATGTTGAAACATTAATAGATCCGAATAAATTATCAGAAATTCTACTAAAAACTAATAAAGATTTACTAATATCTCTCATAGCTTAAAATTTTACTATTTAATCTGAACTGCTAAATCGATGAATATGTTATTAATAGTAGTTTGTCACCCTGAGTGAAGCGAAGCGGAATCGAATGGGTCTTACTAATTTTCGATTTTATACTAAAAGCGTTCATTGCCAAGATCCCTCCACGGAGCCTGTCCTGAGCGTAGCCGAATGGAGTCGGGATGACTATTTGAATTAAACTTTTAGATTCTAATTTAATTTAAAAATAATTTTAATTAGCAGTTCAGGTTATTTAAAAGTATTTATTTAAATAAATACTTTTAAATAGTAAAATTTTGTTTAATATGAAAATATTAGTTGCTCAAAATTATTTTAAAGGTTCATTATCTGCATTAAATGCTGCCGATATAATTAGTAGCGCGCTTAAATCACTAAATTCTGACTTATTTATCATTAAATGCCCTTTGGCGGATGGTGGTGATGGGACGATTGAATCAATTTATTCGGCAACAGGTGGAGAATTGATAAATACTACTGTTAATGATCCTTTGTTTCGTAAAATTGATGCAATATGGCTCAAACAGGGTAAGACTGCAATAATTGAAGCAGCTAAAGCGAATGGCTTGACTTTATTAAAACCATTCGAACTTAATCCGTTTAAAGCTACGACGTTTGGTGTTGGAGAGTTAATTCTGGACAGCGTAAGAAAAGGTTGTAATAAAGTCATTATTGGAGTTGGAGGAAGCGCAACAAATGATGCAGGATTTGGCGCACTTAGAGCATTAGGAGTCAGATTTTTAAAGAGAGACAACACCGAAATTAATTACGATATCCGTTCTTTTCTGGAAATATCGAGAATAGATACTGCAAATATCGATCCTGTTTTAAAGGATACGAAATTAATTGTAGCAACAGACGTTAAAAATCCATTAACAGGCATAAATGGAGCAAGTATGACATTTGCCAGACAAAAAGGTGCTAAAACAGAAAATTTATCTGAGCTGGATAACTTATTAACTCATTTTGCTGACGTAAGCAGTGAATACCTGGAAAAAGATAATCGTAATATTACCGGTGCAGGAGCTGCTGGTGGAATTGCTTATGGATTAAGTGAATATCTGGGAGCTAAAACAGAAAGCGGCTTTGATTTAATTTCTAGATTATGCGGACTTGAAGATAAAATCAAGGAAGCGGATTTGGTCATAACGGGAGAAGGAAGGCTAGATGAACAGTCATTATGGGGAAAAGCCCCGATTAAAGTTGCGGAACTTGCAAAAAAGTTTAATAAAACCTGTATAGCAGTTGTTGGCTCTATGGATACTGATTTTAACTGGAAGAAGTATTATAAAGTTGTATATTCACTCTCTGATGAAAATACAACCGTGGAATATTCCATAAAAAACGCTGTTACTCTGCTTGAAAAAGTTGTACGGGAGAAAATAGACTTAAATAATTTTTAATCATCCTTAAATTTTCGATATATAATATTAATGATTTTGAGGGTAATTATAAACGTTTTAATAAAGGAGCTGCCGTGTTAAATGAGCAATATAAACCCCAGGAAATAGAAAAGAAATGGCAAAATGTCTGGGATGAAGGAAAAATTTATAAAACTGAGAATAAATTTGATAAACCAAAATATTATGCTTTATCAATGTTTCCTTACCCGTCAGGACGACTTCATATGGGACATGTCAGAAATTATACGATAACGGACGTTATTGCTCGTTTTAAAAGAATGAACGGTTTTAACGTTTTACATCCAATGGGATGGGACAGTTTTGGATTACCCGCTGAAAATGCTGCAATTAAATCTAATACAAATCCTTCAGTATGGACTCTTTCAAATATTGATTACATGAAAGATCAGTTAAAAACTCTTGGTCTTAGTTATGACTGGGATAGAGAAGTTGCTACATGTAAGCCTGATTATTATAAATGGACTCAATGGCTATTCCTTGAATTTTATAAAGCAGGACTTGCTTATAAAAAAGAAGCTGCTGTTAACTGGTGTCCCGATTGTGCAACTGTTCTTGCGAATGAGCAGGTGGAAGACGGACTTTGCTGGAGATGCAGTTCCGTTGTTGAAAAGAAAAAGCTTTCGCAATGGTTCTTGAAAATTACAGATTATGCGGATCAGCTGCTTCAGGATTTAGACAAATTGACTGGATGGCCTGAAAAAGTCCGTCTAATGCAAAAAAATTGGATTGGAAAATCTTACGGTACAATTTTAAAATTTAAGGTAGCAGAACTTGATGGAGTAGAAATCCCCGTATTTACAACAAGACCTGACACTGTATTCGGTGTAACTTATCTGGTTGTTGCTCCCGAGTATCAGATTATTGATCAGTTAATTACTGATGAATGCAGAGACAAGGTTAATGACTATATAGCTAATTCAAAAAAATTAAGTGAAATAGACCGAACTTCAACAGAAAGAGAGAAAACTGGCGTTCCGATGGGAACTCACGTTATAAATCCTTTCAACGGAGAAAAAGTTCCAATCTGGACAGGTGATTATGTACTGGGCGAATACGGTACCGGTGCTGTAATGGGTGTTCCTGCACATGATACAAGAGACTTTGATTTTGCAAAAAAATATGAGCTGTCTATTGTGGAAGTTATTCGACCAAAAGAAAAAGAATGTGCTGAAGAGCTAAAAGAAGCTTATACGGATTCAGGTATTATGATAAATTCCGGAGAATTCAGCGGTCTGGACAGCGAAATTGGAATTGATAAAGTATCAGCATGGGCAGAAGCTAATAATGCAGGTAATAAACAGGTTCAATACAGACTAAGAGACTGGCTGATTTCAAGACAGAGATACTGGGGAGCTCCAATTCCAATAATTTATTGTAATAAGTGCGGTATTGTTCAGGTGCCGGACAAAGACCTTCCTGTATTATTACCGGAAGATGTTGATTTTAAAGTTCAGGGTAAATCACCAATTTTGACATCCAAAACATTTATGGATACTACCTGTCCGATATGCGGTAATGCAGCTAAACGTGAAACCGATACAATGGATACTTTTATGTGCAGCAGCTGGTATTACCTTAGATATATTGATCCTAAAAATACTGAAAAAGTTTTCGATTCAGAGCTTGTTAACAAATGGATGAATGTAGATCAGTACGTCGGCGGTATTGAACATGCTATTTTACATCTTTTGTATTCAAGATTCTTTGTCAAAGTATTGAGAGACAGAGGTTTGGTTGATTTTGATGAACCTTTTGCAAATCTTCTTACTCAAGGAATGGTTCTTAAAGATGGCGCTAAAATGAGTAAATCTAAGGGTAATACTGTTGATCCTGATGAAATATTTAAATATTACGGTGCAGATACAGCAAGACTTTTTATATTAAGCGATTCACCACCGGAAAGAGATCTTGACTGGTCTGATGAAGGTGTGGAAGGTTGTTATAAATATCTTAATAGAGTATGGCGTCTTGTTAGAAACTGTGAAGTAAATATAATATTCAACTATACTGAACCTGATCCTGAATCATTAACTCAGAAAAACAGAGATCTTTTAAGAGAAACACATAAAACAATCAAAAAAATCTCTCTGGATATTACAAATGAGTTTCAATTCAACACAGCAATAAGTAAATGCAGAGAATTTGTTAATTATATTTATGATTATGTTAATAATAAAGAATCATATGATATAGAAGATAAAACTGTGTTGAGTAAGGCTATATTGACACTTATTAAACTCATGTCGCCTATTATTCCTCATATGGCAGAAGAAATATGGCACGAACTTGGTGGTAAAGAGTCAATACATACAACTGTCTGGCCTGAATATGATGACTCACTTGCAATATCAGAAAATGTTCCTATTGTTGTTCAGATAAACGGCAAGGTAAGAGATAAATTCACTATGCCTGTTAATTCTTCAAATGAAGAAATAGAAAAGGTGGCAATGGACAGTGAGAAAGTACAATCCTATATTGAAGGCAAGGAACTCGTTAAAATTATAGTTATCCCGAACAGGCTTATTAATATAGTTTTGAAGGGGTAAATTTTATGATTCTGGTGTCATCCTGAATGATTAAAACGACTGAAGGATCTGTTATCAAGTAGATTCTTCGCTAACGTTCAGAATGACACTTTAGCAAAACTTATAATTCTGGAGGAGTTATGTCAATTAACTTAAAATATCTTGGTCATAGTGCATTTATAATTAGTGATGAAACTTCAGCAATTATAATAGATCCTTTTCTTACCGGCAATCCTAAAGCATCTGACAGCGCTGATAAAATCATAGTTAATGATATTCTTCTGACGCACGCTCATAGCGATCATTTAGGTGATGCAATCGAAATATCAAAAAAAACTCAGGCAAATATCACTGCAATATTTGAATTGGCAAATTATTGTTCAAAAAAAGGCGCCAATGCTCAGGGAATAAACATGGGTGGCAAAATTAAATTTGATTGGGGTTATGCAGTATGGCTTCCTGCTTCGCACAGTAGCAGTTTGCCAGATGGTAAGTGTGCAGGAGATCCTGCAAGTATTTTCATTAATTTTAAAGGAATCTCTATATATCATGCAGGCGATACTGGGCTGCATATGAACTTGAAAATGATCGGGGAATATTATAAGCCTGAAATTTCGCTGCTTCCTATTGGGGATTATTATACAATGGGGCCGGATGAAGCAGTTCAGGCTGCAAAGTGGCTTAGGAGCAAATCAATAATTCCGATGCATTACGATACATTTACACCGATTATAGCTGATGTTAATCATTTTAAGAACAAAATTGAGTCAGACACTGATGCAAAATGCTTAATTCTAAAACCGGGAGAATTATTTAATATTTAAGAGCCTGTCTGGCTACCAATGTAAAAATCAAATTATGATATAAATACAGGCTCGATTTTTGGACTGCGGTTAAAGTTGCAAGCGGCTTGCTTGGCAATGCGATTCAACTTTAACAAGACAGCTTCTAATTTCCTGAACATACATTATCTTCTGACCTCAATTGTATTTAACCGGTATAAATTGTATAATTCATCCAGATTAAATTTAATGGTTTTCAAATGAAATATAAAAATAAAAAAGAGGGATTTACACTTGCAGAAGTACTTATAACTCTAATGATTATTGGAGTTATTGCTTCGTTGACAATACCCGCTTTAGTCAATGATATCCAGAATATGCAATACAAAGTCGCATACAAAAAATCTTATGCTGTTGCAATTCAGGCATTGATGAAGGCAAACATGGATTATCAACTTGCAAGTAGTAGTGCATGGTCTGATGTTTCAAATGATAGCAATTTCAGTGCATTTAAGAATCAATTTAGTGTAGTGAAAGATTGCAATAACAGTAACAACGCTGACTGCTGGACTTATAATGCAGCTCAACTGATTTACGGTGGATGCCCAAATTCTGATGCACCCGCATTTATTGATAATTCGGGTATGTCATGGAGTAGGAGCGGACTGGGTGGCGATAAAGGTAATGAATTATTTGTAGATACTAATGGATTAAAAGGCCCTAATGTGTATGGAAAAGATAGATTTTATTTTATGATAAGGCCAAAAGATGGAATATACCCTGGAATCCCTTCATATGTAGTATTGTATCCGGATTATTCAGCTGTAGACAGTCACTGTCCTACAGGCAGTTGTTACTATACATCCTGGCTTTTTCAATAATTAATTCCTTAATTTTTTATAAAATTGATTTAACATTGGTAATGCCCAGAACACAAGGCCTCCTGATGCCCATATTCCTGTTAATAATCTTATATAGTGAGGACTTGGATATAAATTTAATGTTTGTGCAATACCGTCTATAATTATAGGGATAAAAAAGATCAGTAAAAGTTTTGGATTTGGGAGTTTTATAGAATTAATTTTTCTGAAGAAAGGATAGATTACAGATCCTATAGGGATTCCTAGATAAATACCTAAACATCTTATACAAACCGGCATTTGGTATCCCCAGATAAAATATGATCGTTCAGGTAATTGATGGCAAATAAGTTTAAAAAGAGAATAGTAAAGCGTAACAATAATATTATTATTATTTTCTAATCCATGAGCCTGTAAATATGGCCCAACTAATAAAATAAACAACCATACTAAGCTTAATAAAATAAAACTAAAATATACTACCATTATATTTCTCTATCGAATATAATAATACACAATAATAATTTTATACTAACAGAAATGCCGAATTATAATTATGTACTTAATAAGTTTTTTAAATAAAAAATATTTAATATTAGGAATTTTAATACTCTTAAGTAGTTTACTTTTTAATACAGTAAACAAAGCTTATAGTGCATCATATAGTTCTTTTTCGATTTATAATACTGAGCCAAGAGTTTCTAAAGTGCTTATAATTCTGGCAGAAAACTATACAGATCAGGAAGATTATACAAAAGCCAAAGAATTACTTTTGAAGGCATTGAAACTT
The DNA here is from genome assembly GCA_028689995.1 of Candidatus Gastranaerophilales bacterium. Taxonomy (GTDB): domain Bacteria; phylum Cyanobacteriota; class Vampirovibrionia; order Gastranaerophilales; family UBA9579; genus JAQVCB01. Next base: position 8,129 of record JAQVCB010000061.1, on the reverse strand, counting down.
TCTCCTGATGACATTATAGCTCATATAGAGCTGGCCGCATTATATGAATGCCTTAATAATTACGAAGATTGCATTGCTGAATATAAAAAAATACTGGAATTATCTCCTGATTATAAAATCATAAACTATTATCTTGGACTTACACTTGATAAATCCGGCAAAACTGATGAAGCTCTTCAGTATTTAAGTAAAGCAGCTGAATTAGTTCCTAATAACGCTCTTATTTTTTATGACATTGGTGTTGTTTTTGCAAAAAACAATGATTATAAAAAATCTGTCTACTATTCTCAAAAAGCGGTGGATTTAAAACCTGATTTTGCAGAAGCATATAATAATCTTTGTTACGGACAGTCTAATATAGGGAATTTTCAGGAGGCACTTTCTAATTGTAAAAAGGCAATCGAATTGAATCCTGTTAGCGCTCCAGCGTTAGATAGTACAGGTTTTGCGTATTATGGAATGAATGAATTTGAAAAAGCCGTTGAATTTTATAAAAAGGCAATAACGGTTGATTCAAATATAGGTGAAATTCATTTGCATCTCGGTAAAGCATACCAAAAACTTAACAAAATAGATGATGCAACAGCATCTTATAAACAATATTTAAAACTGGATCCAAATGCAGGTAACTTCAACGAAATTATTCATCTGATCAACAATCTTAAATAAGGATAAATTATGAGTGAACTAAAAAGCCCTGTAACATTTCAAATAAATGAATATATTAAAAATAAATCTTTAATTGAATTTCATACTGTTAATAATGAAATTATAAAAGGACAAATTCACTGGTATGACAAAGATTTATTTCATTTAATGCTCGATAATAGCAAAGAAATCACACTTTATAAAAATTCAATAGTTTATTATACGCAAATATAAAGATTTTATGATTAATTGAGATCACTTTAAAATTTACAGCCTGATTCGTGAAAGCCTTCAGGTTCAAGCTGAATTGTTACATGTTTAATTCCAAATTTTTCATTCAACATTTCATCTACTTCACACAAAATCTTATGACTGTCGGACTCAGTTGCAACAATGTGAACGCTCAATGCTATATTGTTGGATGAAATACTCCATACATGAAGATCGTGAAGATTAATAACATCCGGTAAATCTCTAATAGACTGCTCGATAACACTTACACTTATGTGAGAAGGTGAGGCTTCAAGAAGGACATTTGCTGCTTCATTTATCAGATTTATTGCGCTGTATAAAACCAATAAAGCAATAATAATACTTATAATGGGATCTGCTAAATAAAAATTCCAGAACAGAATACATACCCCAGCTATTATTGCACCGATTGAACCCAGCAAATCGCCAATTATATGCAGAAATGCTCCGTGAATATTGAGATTCTCCTTACTTGATCTGTGCAGAATTACAGCACCCATAATATTAATTAAAAGACCCCCAACTGCTATAGCTATCATTACAGGCGCTTTAACATGTTGAGGAAACATAAATCGGGTATATGCTTCCCATATTATGTAAAATGCAATTCCTACGAGTGTTATTCCATTGATAAATGCTGCTATAATTTCTGTTCTGTAATAACCATAAGTTTTTTCGGGTGATGCAGGTTTTAATGAAAGCCAGATTGCAAATAAAGATAATCCAAGAGCTGCGACATCACTTAGCATATGACCAGAATCAGCTAAAAGTGCTAAACTGTTTGTAAATAAGCCGCCCAGAAATTCTGCAACCATATATCCTGCTGTCAAAAGTAATACAGCAGTCAGTTTATAGGAATTATTTTTTTCGTGTTTATGAACATGAGAATGATTATGCACTTTAGCTCCAGATATTATCTTTTAAATCTATAACACTGAATGCAGGACTTCTTATCTCAGGGAAAATAACAATAGGAGATTTTATAAGTTCAGATGGTGCTTTTGTAGCTTTCCAATAGTCTTTTACCAGTACTTGATATCGTTGACATATCGTAAAATTAAGGTTGGATAAGGTTTCACTTAATTTTTCACTGCTCTGGTAGTATTTTCTGACATACACAGATAATTTTGCATCATCAGATTGATATTTTACATAGCTAGTAATATAATTCAGAATATCTTCATAATAATCTTGAAAAGCTAGTGACAATACAATATCCGCCCAGTAATCATTACCATTTTTTGTAGTTACATTAACATAGCCTTCTATTAATTTTTTCGCGGGATCTTCAAATATAAATTTTGTTGCTGTATATCCTGCAATTCCATTTGCAAATTTACTTCTTAGTCCAATCTTAAAATCAGATTTATTGCCCATAAGTGAAATTCTATATTGGGGGAAAATGCTTTGTTGATCAAATTCCTTTAAATTTTCCGCGTCGGAAGGTTTAACTTCTCTCAGGAGGTTGCAGTTAAAAAATAATTCTTTATTAAATTGAAGCTGTTCCTTTTCAAATACATGGATATTAGTGCAGCTTCTGAACCCACAATTGTTTTTAAAAAGAGCAATTGCTTCAGCTGATGTTTCATTCAAAATAGTTATAAATGTTTCTACGCCCGCACCCCCGTATTTGTTTACTACAAAATCTATAAGCTGTCTGCCTACATCATAAGCATTTACATTAAGTATAAGTTTATTTATTCTCCATCTTGTTTTTTGCTTTGTGTCCGGCGTGAGGCTAATTAACCCAAGTACTTCTTTTTTTTCAACAGCAACATAAGTTTCCTGTAAAAATTTCATATTAACAGGTAATAAATTATGAATAAGATTTAACGGATAAATGATAAATTTATCTTCAGATATTAAATTTGAAGCAACACCAGGTACAACATACTGGATCATTGCCTGTATTTTTTTTATATCCTGATATTTTAACTGCCGTATTTTAGCCATATTAATTACCCTGCGATTATTACTATCAAAACAATTAGGTTATATTTATGCTAAAAGTTATTTAACCTGAACTATAAGCTCTAATTCGACAGAAGCTAACAGAGGAAGTTCGTTGACTCCAACAGCAGATCTTACATGCTTGCCGTTTTCTCCAAATATACTAACAAGCAATTCAGATGCTCCATTTATAACTTTTGGCTGATCATTAAAAGAAGGAGCACTGTTAACAAAACCGGTAACTTTTATTATTCTCTCAATATTATCTAGTCCGGCAATGTCATTTATAACACTAAGAGCATTTAATGCACACAGTTTTGCTGCGTCGTAACCTCTGGAAACAGAATTTAAAAAACCGCCAATTTCTTTTGTATATATAACTTTTCCGTCAATCACAGGTAAAATTCCTGATGTAAAAATCAGATTTCCAGTTCTGATCGCAGGAATATAAGCTCCAACGGGCTTTGGGGCAGGTGGTAGTTCCAACCCAAGTTCCTTTATTTTTTGGATAATGAATGACATTTTATGTTATTCTCCCCGATTAATTGTTTATACCTTATTTATAATACCGAATATTTTATATTTTTACTATTATATAAAATTCATTCACATATTAAGGTACTGTTGACGAATTCAAAAAACTTTGTTTTTTGTTTCGTCTTACGTCCCCCACGTCTAGTGTTAAAATGTCGAAAACTTGGAATGAGTTATATAATGCCTCCAGCTCCTGCTACCCGCAGCAGCTTCAGCATTATTTCACTCCCGCTACTGCAAACCGTTTCCGCCATTTTTCACTTTTGATAGGGTCGTGTTACAAAATAGAAAATAAGAGCTATTTAACTATTTTTCAACACTCCCATTAAAACTAATTGTTTGACTCAATATCTCAAATCTAATATTCTCTTAATAATGTTAGTCATTAAATGAGTTTATTAAATATGATTGAACTTCTTATACTGCAAGTATTGTTGGATGAAAAATTTACTATATATAAAATTAAGCAAAGGATAGAGAAAAAATATGGTTTTTTTCTTAATATAAGTTTTGGTTCGATTCATCCTGCAGTTAAAAGACTTGAAAATCAAAAATGTATATATGCTAAAAAGTCTGTTACTGAAGGTGGTCAAAGAAGTTCTGTTTATTCTATTACCGATTCGGGAAAAGCATATTTTATCAAACTTATGTTGGATGATTTGCCGGATAATCCATCAATAGCTAAGCAGCTTATTAATATTAAGCTTTTGTCTTTTAATAAACTTGAGGATAAGCAAAAAATCAAAGTTAAAGATTCTATAATAAATTATTTGGAAATGAAAAAAACGGCTTCAAATTATTTATTATCATCAGGTCAAGATTTATTTACAGGTACGGAGTTAAAATTTTTAAATTATAATATTCAAAGACAGAATGAATTTGTGGAATGGATAAAATTAAAAATATAAATTCAAGAATTGGAGTTTGTTAATGGAAAATAATGAAAAAAAATCAGTTGTTGGAACTCAAACAGAAAAAAACCTTATGGCAGCTTTTGCAGGTGAATCTCAGGCAAGGAATCGTTATACCTACTATTCAAGTATTGCAAAAAAAGAAGGTTATGAACAAATTGCTGCAATATTTATAGAAACTGCGGATAATGAAAAAGAACATGCAAAAAGATTTTTTAAATTTTTAGAAGGTAACCCGGTAGAGATTACAGGAACGTTTCCAACATCTATTGGTAATACTTCCGAAAACCTGCATTCGTCTGCAGAAGGTGAACACGAAGAATGGAATGAAGTATATCCCCAATTTGCCAAAATTGCTGAAGACGAAGGATTTAAAGATATTGCAAGTGCTTTCAGGCATATTGCAGAAGCTGAGAAAAGACATGATCAGAGATTTTTAAAGCTTTTAACCAGTGTAGATAATAATAAAGCATTTAAAAGAACCATTGATGTCGAATGGAAATGCAGAAATTGTGGATATATACATTATGCAAAAGCAGCACCGGAACTATGTCCTGCTTGTGCTCACCCGCAAAAATACTTTGAAATTCATTCAGAAAATTATTAAAAGTTTTGATTAAGAAGAAACACCGGCTGGTTATGGCCGGTGTTTTTTATTGTCTTTATTATTAGAACATAGGCGAGTACTCAGTTATACATGTTCGATATAAAGTTTTTTGGAGCTATTGGACTGAGTAAATGTACAAATTAAAGAAAAAAATATTTATACTAATAGTCACATTCTGCTTAATATCTGTCCGCTACGCATCAGCGCAGCAGATTATAATTACTGTGCCAAATGCTGATTTTCTCGGTAAAAATACGACGATGCTCAGGCTTTCAGACAGATATAGACCCTTTAATCCCAATAGCGCGAATTTTCTTTCAACATCTGTTTATTATGGGATTGGTGCTAAATCTGAGGTAGCAGTTGGAGTAACAGGAATTGATTTTAATGCAAGTAATGAAACGGCAGGTCTCTTAAATTTAGGTGTAAAAAAAGTCTTCTTTATAACGGATAGATTTAAATTAACCGCCGGAAGCCGTATTGATATTAATCTTGAGCATACTAAAACCCCATATAATTTCAATTTTGCTCATTTTTCGTACCAATTTCCCTGGAGAGACCTGAGAATAACTTCAGGTATGTTTACGCAAAATGAAGTTCCTCAGAAGGATTTTATATCCTTCAGTTCAGGTGTTCTTCTGGGTTTAGAAGTATATATAATTAAAGATAAACTGTATTTTGTTTCTGACTGGGTATCAAGAAAAGAACTAGTCGGAAATTATGGTATTGGATTAAAGTACAAACCAACACCTACAACTGGTATAGTACCCGGTATACTGTTTCCAAACAGAGATATGTCCAGAATATTTTTCTTCATTGCAGCAGCAAAATTTTTTAATTAATCTGAAGCCAGGTTATGAATTATGGTATTATAATTTCATATAATAAGAGTTATAACAGGTAGATTATGGAAGTTAAAAAAATTGAATCGTTTGAACAAACAATATTAAGTCGATTTGACGAAACAATAACTGTTTTGACTGCTATGAAAAATAATATAACTTCAATAGAAGAAGCTGCTATTCTTATTACAAATTGTTTTAAAGCAGGAAATAAGCTGCTTATATGTGGTAATGGCGGAAGTGCTGCAGATGCTCAACATATTGCAGCGGAATTTGTAGGTAAATTTTACCGCATAGATAGACCCGCACTACCTGCCATTGCTTTAAATGTTAATACTTCTATTATTACTGCTATAGCCAATGATTTCGGATATGATGGAATATTTACCAGGCAGGTAGAGGCTCTAGGGCAAAAGGGTGATGTATTCGTCGGTATTTCTACCAGTGGAAATTCAAAAAACATCATTGAAGCAGCGAAAATGGCAATTCAAAAAGGTATGTATTTTGTAGCTTTGACAGGACAAAATGAATGCAAACTTGATAAAATTGCGCAAATTGCAATAAAAGTTCCCAGCCTAAATACTCCTATAATTCAAAATGCCCATATTTCTACCTGTCATACAATATGCGAGCTTGTTGAAAGTCAGTTTTAATATTTTTTTAATTTCTATATAAACAATATTACAGAATGTTAAATCGAAAATAACTTTGTGGATAGTGTTATTAAGGATATATTCCATAAGTTATTTATTTTTGTATGTCAAAAAATTATTATTACAGATTTTTTATATTTATGTATTTTAAAAATATATTTTGTGCAGAGAGGAACGTAATTGATGACTTTTATTCAGCCAAATTTACATAATTTTGTTAAGAATAATCCATATTTAAGTGTTTTAAATACTAATCAAAGACAAAATTCACCTGTTTCGTTTGGATATGACAAGCAGTTAAGCGATAAAGTGAATAAAAATGCTATAGCAGGAGAAGTTCCAGAAATTATTACATTGCAAAATATGTGTAATGAAGTTGAAGATAGAGTCAGAAGTAATGAAAAAACTTTCAATGAAGATTATGATACATATATTAACATTTATACAATGTTAATTCCTTTGAAAGTAGCCTTAACAAAGCTTGTTGAAAGTTATTTTCCTTCATTGCAATATTCTAAGAAAGAAGTAAAACACTACAATAATGAAGCAGAAGTATTTACTAACAATAAAATACATCTTGCAGCAAGCTGGAGAAACAGTATAGGGATTGCTATTGAAGAAGCAATGGAAGAGGATGATTTTGATGAGAATTATCGGGATGATTTTGATTGCAATGATTTTCAAGTTACAGGTGGGGATAGCAGCAAAAAAAAGTCGAATTCTATAATCAAGATATTTCAACCAAATGAATATACCCCAAAAGGATTTATTGATGTTGCAGGAATGGATCAAGTTAAAGAAGAGCTTCAAAAATGGATAATAGATCCCATTAAAGACCCTGAAATAAATAATAAAAGAAAGCAATACGGTATAAAAATGCCAAATGGATTTATGTTGTATGGACCTCCAGGATGCGGTAAAACTTTTATAGCTGAAGCACTTGCGGCAGAAGCAGATATTCCTTTATTTAAACTTAAGATTTCTGAAGCAGGTTCAAGCTATATTCATGAATCTTCCAAAAATTACAGACTGGCTTTCGAAGAAGTTGAACAGAAAGCCAAAGAAATTAATAAGCCATGTATCTTGTTTATCGATGAAATTGATGGTTTAGCAAGTTCCAGAGAATCACTTGGCGGTGACAATGATTTTAAGGTTGAAGAAATCAATACCCTACTTGACCTTTTACAAGGTGCTTCAGCAAGAGGAATTATTGTTCTTGGTGCGACAAATAATCCTGGTGGTGTTGATAAAGCAATAAAGCGTTCAGGTAGATTCGATAAAGAATTATATGTTGGACTTCCCGATGTTGAAGCAAGAATAAGCAAAATAAAGATTGATTTAACAAAAAGAGAAAAGGCTCAAAGTTTGCTTAATAATGAAGTAATATTATCGGAAATTGCACAAAAAACGGATGGTTTTTCAAATAGTGATATTGATGTAATTTTAGAAAATGCTGCAATGAATGCAATGAAAAGAAATGATGAAATAACCCTTACGGATGTACTTAATTCTGTAGAAGATTGTAATAATAAAAAATTATCACCATCTGATCTTGAGAAATATAATATAGAACCAATTAAGAATAAGATTATTGGTTTTAATTCTAGATTCCGTAACAAGTTTTGTGTAAACCTTAAATTTGAGAGATTAGAGAAATTTTTCTAATCTCTCTTCAAAATATATCAGAATTTGGTTGAATATCAAGCTCCAATTTGGAATAGGCATAGTCCAT
>JAQVCB010000169.1 GCA_028689995.1 Candidatus Gastranaerophilales bacterium | reverse complement strand
TTTTAGAGTTGTGAGTATCAGTAACTTTATTAACCTTTTTGGATTTTTCCTGTGAAACTTCTTTGGGCTGCTCTTTTCTTATTTCTTCAGCTACAGCTTTTATCAATTCTTCACAAGTTTTACCTTCTTGATCCTTAATAACCTCAATTTTCTTACATAAAATCAGTTTTTCATCCTTAGAAAATTCAAGATTATGATTAACTTCATAATTATGTTTCAGTTCCTTACATATAACGGAAACATTATTTTCGATTTTACCGTCTATAGCAACTGCTAATTTACTGTCTAATTCTACTTCTGGCAAATCAACACGACCTCCTGCAGCGCCTCCATGTCCTCCTCCTCCAAACATGCTTGCAAGAAGTTCAGAATGAATACTTCCATTCTGGGATCTAAAAGACAATCTCAAACCATTTTGCGGTGCAAATTCCAGTTTTTCGTTAAGTTCTCCTGCTTTTTTGTCCTGACATATTAAAACAGCAATCCTGTCTCCGTCATAAGAACCTTCATAATCTTCCTTTGCAATAATATGCAGGTTAATTGGAGAATTATCTTTTTTATCGTCGTCTTCTTCTTTCTCTTTTTTCTTTCTGACAACTGATGGATCTGTATTAAAAACACTCATTACTTCTGAGTATTTAAAAGCATTTTGAACATCTAATAAAGTCGTTTCAGGTTCTATTTCCATAGCTGTTTTCCACACATCATTCATTTGATCATAATTCACCTGAACAATACCAAGACTAAGATCTTTATATATTAATTTTCCATCTATTGCATATTTAAGCATCTTATTTCTTGCGGATTCTTCAAGATTATTATATTTTTTTTCAGTTATGTCATATGAAATTTCTTCACGCAGCCATTTTTTATTAATTTTGTTTCCTGTCAATCCCATAATCCATTTGCATAATCCTTCAGGAAGAAAATTAGGACGTTCCTGAACTGGCATTTTCATATGTTCAGGTAGAAGATTGGCAGTTCGTGTAAATGAACTTGTATCAGTTGATGTTCCTGCTACAATACTTGCCACGAAAGCATTTAAATGGTCGACCTGTCCAGGAGCCGGAAATACTTCTTCAGGTTTCCTTTTTCCTGAAACCAGATTTTGATTACTTAATGCAGGCACCATTCTTGCCGCAAGAATTGCAACAAGTTCGGTTGCAGAAGGAACAGAATCTGCAATCAGGGCAAGCTTATCATCTATTATTTTCTGCATATTCACGCCTGTTTCTGAAGCTGCATCATCCCATTCAGCCAGTCTATTTGGATGATGATCAACATAAATTACTTTATCTGCATTTTCTATATAATTTTTAAATTTATCAGTAAAACGTTTGGGTGTAGGTATGTCCATCAAAACAACAAGGTCATATTCTGCATCTTTATCCAGCAAATTGTCAGGATTTTGCATACTTTCAAGTTCCTGATTCAAAGTTTTTATTTGCTCGTCTGTTTTTTTACTTTGAGACAAGTTTTTCAGTTCTTCTATTTCTTTCTGAATACTTTTTATACGTTCAGGATTATGCGGGAATTTAATTTCATCGTCTATTCCGGGCAGCTTATGCCTGAATAAACCTGGGATCTTGTCATCAATAGCACAATCTACTTTTTTAGAAGGATCCATTAATGCTATAGCATTCTTCAGGCCTAAAACACATCCTATGGTATCTCCATCCGGTTTGCAATGACCAACAAGCAATACTTTCTGACTAACTGCTATTTCATTAACTATATTTTGAATGACTTCCTTCATTGCTTTAACTGATTCAAGGCCTTTTACATTTTCTTCATTAGCAAAAATTGTTTTTAGTACATTTTCAATGGAAGTTTTAGGCTGATATAGGAGTACTTTGTTGATACATGCCGGGCTGTTTAAAATTTCATCAAATTTTTCTCTTGCAATAGGTTCATTCTTATCGCTGCCCTGATAAATTAAATTGACGCGAAGCCCTGTTGTTTCGGCCCCTTTACTGGTGCCTGCAATAATATTTGACAATTCAAATCTATAATCTTTCTCATTGCCTTTTAACAAGGGTATTAATCCTGCTGCCAACTCATCATGAACACGTCCAATTTCACCATAATCAGGATCATAAAGAACAATTCTGTTTGGTTCCACTTCTTTATCTTCTTTTTTAACCTTTTTATCCTTTTTGACTGGTGGAGTTTCGAGTTTAAAGTTTAATTGTTTGCCATCATACCAGTCACTACTGGCTAATTTATCTATATTTAAATCTTTAGGTTTTATCTGAGGATCTGAAGAAGACTGATGCTCCGTCACACCTCTTACTTTCATTTGAATTGCCGGTTTTTCAGTCGGATCATTCAAGCCGGTAAATGAAACCACCAGCATTTCCTTGCCTCTTTGCCTATAGGCAATAATGTTGTTTAAAGATTTATTTATCTCAAAAGAATCATTTTTTACAGGAATAGCTGCTGAATTATATCTATAAAAATCAAAATTTGTGTTTCTTAATAACTTGCCCGATGACACTCCCAGCCCTAATTCATTAAAATTTAACATTATTTTACTCTCTCAACACTGCCACACATGTACAAAAACCGGTCAATAAAAATAGTTGATAAAATTATCAACTATTTTTAACAATAATTAATCATTAGATAATATTTCTAAAACTTCCACTTTAAAAAGCTCTAAAAGTGTTTTTTCAATAAGCATATTACTCTCTTTTTCATCATTATCAGCTTTTATTAATCTTGAAATAGCATCTTCAGCACTATAAAATTGTGTAATGTCTTCCCCAAGACTTTCTAACCAAAAAATGACCACGGCTCTTACTTCTTCATCTTTTTCAAGTAGGGGATATAGCTCATTTTTAAATCCATATGGATGATTATTGGCTGTAAACATTTCCATATAATGATCGTATTCGTCATGAACCATATAAATCACTTCTATTTCTCTGGCTAGAAATTCCTCTATCTGGTCAGGAGGTAGAGAATTAAAAGAATTTATAAGATCTTTATCCGCAGCACTCATTTTAAGCATATTTTCTAATATTTTTACTGATGTATGCATAGATTCAGCATCATCATCATTAAAATTATCCTGTTGAGAATAAGTATATTTTTCAAAAAATTGTCTTATTCCTTTATGAATATTTCCATATTTTTCTTCATCAAATGTTTCAAGAAGATTTTCTTCACATATTTTTATCTTCTCGATCGGATCATTAATCTCCTGGAAATTATATCTCCAAATTTGTTTGCTGATATTACTGTTTTTAGGAGTCGCGAATAAAGTATATTTACCCTCATTCTCTGATGTATATTTTGTTTTAAATTTAAATTTAGGAGGATTTTCTTCAAAGTCAGGAATTTCCTTCAAAAATTTTCTGACATTCTCAATTAAATCCGGTAATTGTACCAAATTATCCACATCAATATTATCTATTTGATATACCAGCTTTTCACCAATATATTTTTTTAATTCTTCGTCATTATTTATATCTATTTTATTCTGATTTTTTGAAGTAAAAGTAACAGAATCCTGCT
>JAQVCB010000060.1 GCA_028689995.1 Candidatus Gastranaerophilales bacterium | reverse complement strand
ATGTGCTGCGGTAATACACTGATCAAAGACTATTTCATCAATTATACTCAAAGTATCTACAAATTGTTCCTGAGTTTCTCCCGGAAAGCCTGCAATAAAATCCGTAGTTATTGCAACATCAGGTACCTGGGATTTGATTTTATTAACTAAATCTATATATTCTTCTCTGGTATATTTTCTTTTCATTTTTTCAAGCACTTCTGTATTTCCTGACTGCATTGGAATATGAAAATATTCACATACTTTATCAGTATCTCGTACTGTTTCAATAAGCTCATCAGTCATATCAGCGGGATGGGACGTTAAAAATCTGATTCTCCAGATATTTTCTATTTTACTTATTTCTTTCAGGAGATCAGAAAGAGTATATTTTATGTCTTTAAAGTCTCTTCCATATGAATCTACAGTTTGTCCAAGGAGAATTATTTCTTTATATCCCTGATTAGAAATTTCTTTTGCCTCTTTAATAATATCTTCAGGGCTTCTGCTTCTTTGTCTGCCTCTTGTGTAAGGGACTACACAATATGTACAAAAGTAATCACAACCTTCTATAATAGGAAGCCATGCCGAAATTCCGTTCTGTCTTTTAATCTGAAAATCCTTTTTATCTGATTTATAAGGAATATCAAGAACAGAACAGACTTTTTTCTCTTTATCAAGTCTTTTTATAAGTACAGGAAGTTCATAAATATTATGAGTACCGAAAATTAAATCAATAAAGGGCATTCTTTTAAATATTTTTTCTTTTGTCTGTTGGGCAATACAGCCACAAACTGCAATTTTTATTCCGCGTCCCGATTTTTTCCACTTGCCCCATACTCCAAGATGGCTGAAAGCTTTATTTTCAGAAGCAGCTCTGATACTGCATGTATTTATAATTAATAAGTCTGCTTCTTCAGGTTCATTTGTTTCAATATAACCTGAACTTTCTAATATTCCCAGTATTCTTTCGGTATCAGACTTATTCATCTGACATCCAAGAGTTTCTATATATACTTTTCTATCCATTTTATCCACAATTTGACCCTTTCAAAAACACAATAGAATTATACATCAATGAAAATTCTGATTAAATTTATAATAATTTATTTTTGCTATGTAGCTTTGCATTATAAAGAATTCTTGGTAAACTTAAATAATTATAAATTGGGTAAATTTAGTATTAATAAAATTCAAAATAGAGCGGAGATACAATCAAAAGAAAAATTCGTTCGATTCTAAAAAAGAGGTTTTAGAAAAATTTGAAAAATTATCTGTTAAAAACAAAAAAATTTTTGATCACTACATTTTCAACAAGTAAAATCAGCAAATAAACAGTTAAACAACTGATATGGTATTGTGAAATACCTTACAGTCAATTGTTGATTTAAAGCAATAAAAGGAGCTTTTATGGGACCTGTTGAATTAAAAAAAATTCTGCATGTTGAGGATGAATATGATATTCAAACTGTAGTAAAACTTTCTTTGGAAACATTAGGCGGGTTTACAGTTCATACATGCAGCTCAGGAAAAGAAGCTCTTGAAGATATATATAATTTTAACCCTGATTTAATACTGCTGGATGTTATGATGCCTGATATAGACGGACCTGCAGTATTAGAGGAAATTAGAAAAATTGAACAATTTCAAAATACTCCGACAATTTTTATGACAGCTAAAGCTCAAACTAATGAAGTGGAAACATATAAATCTTATCCCGGAGTACTAGGAATTATTGTAAAACCATTTAATGCCATACTCCTTCCTCAAGAAATTAAAGAGTTATGGAGAAATTATCATGGAATTTGATTTATCAGAAGAATTTCAGAGTAAATTCGAACTTCTTAAGCAAGGATATATTGATAAATTACCTCAATTGATAAATGAATTATCAATAACAGTAAATCAATTTCTCCAAAATCCAACGGAAGAAGCAGTTAAAAAAGCATATACGGTTGTGCATAATTTATCGGGATCAAGTGGACTTTATGGATATAGTGATATAAGTGTAAAAAGTAAGGAATTTGACAAAGTAATAAAACCCTTTTTAGAAAAAGAAGAACTACCAACTGAAGAAAATATGATTTTTGCCAGACAGAAATTCATGGAATATTTGAATTTTTTACAAAATTATAAATTATAATACATATAAAAAAGGGTACCAAAATGATAACAAAACCAAGAGTAATGATTGTTGATGATGAGGAAAATGTCAGAGAAGTCTTAAATATGATTTCTTCTACTTTTAAATTCGAGGTTATTGCGGAAATATCTAATGGAAATGAAGCTATTAGTGCTTTTAGAAAAGAAAAGCCGGATATTCTTTTCCTGGATATAAACATGCCCTTCATGTATGGAGATGAAGTTCTGGAAGCATTAAAAGATGAAATAGAAAATACATGCGTTATAATGCTAACAGCATTTAGTGATGTAGATAATGTAAAAAAATGCATTAAACTTGGAGCTACATATTTTATCCGAAAAGATACTTCTGTACCCAAAATTGCTAGTATTATAAAAGAAACCTGGTATAAATTTAATGAAAAACATAAAGAAAAATCTAAAAAATATAATTTAAATATACTTATTCAGGAAATTAAAAATGATAAATTGTTAAATAAATACTGGGAAAAGGATAATAGAATTGGCTAAGAATAAGATTTTTCTTAATCTGCTTCTTGAAAAAAAAATAATTGATGAACCTGAACTTGAAAGATTAATAGAATTGTATCAAAGTGATGCATTTGAAATATTAATGTATCTTGTAAACAATAAAATAGAGGATAAACATAAATTAGGCAGATTATGGGGTGATTCAATAGGTTTGTCTTATGTTGATATAAAAAAAGCGTCTTTCAATGAAGATGTTATTAAAAAATTTCCTGAAGGATTTGCAAGAAAAAATATTGTTATTCCGTTATATCAAATGGGAAAAGCAATTACTGTAATAGCATCGAAACCGCAAAATAGTTTTATGATAGACAAACTGGAAAATATTCTTAATACACAGATTAGTTCTTTATTTTGCTTTGAAGAAGATATTGAAGAAGCCATTAACTATTATTATTCAGGTTTTAAAAATGAAGAAAAAAATAAATTAAAGGGAAATTCTAATAATATTAATATGACTAACGAAAAGAAAACAGATTTAGTAAATAGTCAGACTATATCAGAAGAACATAAACAACATCTGTTGAATAATACCAGACAAATAATGGATGGCGTAAAGAAGGGTGAAATTCCGAGTGCGGATAATTGTCATGCAGTCAGTAATTGTATTACTGACGAGATATTACCTAAAGTCGATCTAAAATATTGTATAAAACAATTGAGAATCAATGACGAATATACATATGCTCACAGTATCAATACAGCAATTTTAGCATCATTAATGGGTAAATCATTAGGCTTTAGTACTAGTGTAATAAAAGAATTGACATTGGGAGCGCTTCTTCATGATATTGGATTTATGAAAATTCCTAAAGTAATACTTTATAAAAGGGATAAGCTTACATCTGAAGAATTGACATTAAAGAATAAGCATCCTGTTTTTGGATATGAAATTATTAAAAAAATCGGTCTACATGATAAAATTGCCGAAATAGCGCTTAATCACCATGAAACACTCAATGGTAAAGGATATCCAAGAGGACTTAAGGGTGATCAAATATCATTGAATACTCAAATATTAGCGGTTGTTAATATATATGATTCTTTAATTTCGGATAAGCTTAATAAAAAAGCAATATCTCATACTGAAGCATTAAATATAATGATGCTTGAAGCTTATAAATTGTTTAACTTTGATATATTGGAAAAGTTTATAAATTTGGCATATAAAAATGACATTGCAACACTTAAAAAATCATTTAAAATTACATTGTTTGGAGATCTTACAAATGAATAAAGAAGAATTTATTCGTGTATATCCGAATGAATTAAATTCAAATATGCTTATTAATTTTGATATATTTAATGAAAGCGGAAATATAGTTAAAAAAAAAGGAGAAATAATTGATGCCGGTTTCCTGTTAAAAATAAATTTCCTTAAGATTTATAAAAAAAGTCAAAGTACTTTTAATTCGGCAGCATTAGATGATCTTTTAATTTCAGAATATAATCAAAATTTAATCAAAACCGCAGTTCAGAATAATAAGGGCATATTTCTGATTGTCTGTCCTGAAAAATCAGGTAAAAGTCTGATTATGAATTCCCTAATAATTAATTTAAAAGAAGATGGATTTAGTACAGCAATAATAAATAATTCTGATATTGAAAATACATTTGGTATAAAGCATTTTAATATAGCTACTTTAAACAATGAAAGAATTTTGGAAACTGTCGAAATTGTTTTAAGTAGTAAAGAACAGGTAATAGGAATTGATGATATAGATGCTCCTTCTATAATAAATAGACTTTTTGAGCTGGAACCCAATGATAAAATTATTTTTTTAACAATTACAGCATCAAGTTCTTTTGAAACACTTACAAAATTGGAAAATATAGTGGACAAAAGTCTTATATCAAAAAAATTAAATGGAATATTCTTTCAAAAATTAATACCTGTTCTATGTTCTGATTGCAAAGAACAATATCAGTCAGATTTTGATGAATTAAATAAGATTTTTAAATGTGATCAGGATGATAAATTAAAACTTTTCAATCCTAAAGGGTGTCCGGTGTGTGGTAATAAAGGATATTTTAGCGTTTTAGGAATACATGAATTTCTTAAAGTATCAGATGAAATAAAAGAAATAATTGAAAATAGTAATAATATAAATGATATTAAA
This sequence comes from Candidatus Gastranaerophilales bacterium, assembly GCA_028689995.1. GTDB lineage: Bacteria > Cyanobacteriota > Vampirovibrionia > Gastranaerophilales > UBA9579 > JAQVCB01. The sequence goes on along the minus strand of JAQVCB010000060.1, from coordinate 11,886 downwards.
AATATTGCATATGAATCAGGTTTTCAGGATATGAAGCTTGATTGCCTGAAAAAGATTCTTTGTGGGTTAATTTCTTTATCACAGTATAACGAAACTTTATAATATTAGTCTCTTTTTTACTTTGATTTATGTAAAGATTTACCAATTTTATGAAATATTTTTCTGATAAATGTTTTTATATAAATAGGAAGAATAACCTTCTATTTAATTACGGGAAAATGAGATTTGGAAGTATCAAAACTTTATCCGCAATTTCAAAGTAATGACAGAAGGCAGCAGAATACATCTGTTGGAGAAGATAAACGTTCTGGTATAGATAGGCGTATTAATATCGATTCTAACTTAAGAAAGGATATAAAGCAGGTTAAAGATACTTTCGAGGCATTTAGAACGCCTACATATAAAGATAACAAAGATGATTCATTAAATATTGAGTCTGGAGCTTTGAGCACGATTCCTTTTATAAGAAGATTTGTTGGAGTTCAGAATGCTATTTATAATCACGAATATTTTAAAGGATTTGGCAAAGCTCTTATTCAGATTATTAATGTTAAAGGTGATTGGGGTGATATTAAGAAGGCGTTTGGAGAAATTTTAAAACTTGATTTTAAAAAACACGAATACCAAAGACCATTCGGATTTTTCAGAGATACATTCCTTGAGAATATTCAGGTCAAAAATCCAAAACTTAATGCTGTTATTGATAAAGCCTACAGTTTGGATAAAACTTTATATGATTTTATACCTGTAAAAAAACTGCTTGATAAATTTGGAAATAAGTCTCCAGAATATCTTGGAGAAAGTGTAAAAAATAATGGTAATATAATCGTCAAAGTTTTAGGAAGATCATTTATGAGGATTCCTATCTTATCGTCAGTATTTTTAGGTTTATTTGAAATTCCTGCAATATGTAAAGCAGAGAATAAAAATAAACAGTTAATAAAATCTTCAATCAGTATAATATCATTCATATCATGCGGTGCAATATTGGGAGCAATCGGTGCTTACGCAGGGGCTTTTGGATCATTGGCAGGTCTGGGGATTGGTTCTTATCTTGGAAATAAACTTGCAAATAAAATCAATTCTAATCTTTAATACCTAGCATTTGCTTAAGTCCTTGGAGGTCACCTTTTCTGGTATTACCAATATCAGATTTCTTTAATTCTGCTTCAATGGCAGTTTGTACATCTTCAAGCTTCAATTTACCTTGCTTTACCTGTCTTGCAATTAATCTTATGTCATAACCAAGTCTTAAAGGCTGTTTTTGTCCAAAAGCAGGTGAATATGGTGTGAATGTATTAACTAACATTTTTTTGTTCTCTCATCTTAATTTCTCAATCTATTATATTAAAATAGGAACAAAAAAATAATTGCTTAAATTTATAAATTAATTTTTTAGATCAAAATCAAAAATTTCTTTTAATGGAATTTCTAAAGCTATAGCTATTTTAAAAAGCATCTCTACAGAAACTTTTTTTAACCCTCTCTCTATTTCACCCTGATAATATGCATTAATATTAGCCTTTTCAGCTAACTGTTCTTGAGTTAGTCCTTGAGCTTTTCTTAAAGTTCGTATTTTACTACCAATTTTTTTATATAACATAGTATTCATTTTTAAATCTTATGTTATAATTTCGATAACATACATTGGCTAATAGCCAATATAAATATAGAATATATTAACTTATTAAAATAAATAGAAATATATAGATTTTGACTGAGTTCTAAATAATTACATTAGCTGGAAGGATAATAAATATTGAATAATTTATCAAATTATAATTATTTCATGCTGACTGCAAAGTTTATTGCATTAGGTTTTGAGTTTTTAGATGAAACTGAAAATGGTTATGAAATCTGGTTTAATAGCGGTACAAACAAGAAGTTTAATATAAAAAATTCTGCTAAAGCTTTGCCTGAAAAAGAAATTTTAGACATTTTAAAACAAGTTGAGATGACTCGAGAGGAATTTCTTGAAATATAGTTCCTGTTTATTTTCTTATTTGATACTATTATTTCAGCATGTATAAAATGTTTAATAATACAAGTATTAATACCGAGTTGCAGTCTATAGTATTAACAAGGGGTTGCAACCCCTTGTTAGACAAGATTGTTAATAATATTTTGATTGCAACTTAGTATAAACTTATTTTCAAGGAAAGAAAATGAATAAAATCAGGGTACATGTATATATTTCCGGCAGGGTTCAGGGCGTGGGGTACAGGTACAGCACTGTACATCAGGCTCAAAGCCTTGAGCTTACTGGATGGGTAAAAAATACGTATGACCGTAAAGTTGAAGCAATCTTTGAAGGTGATGAAAATGCTGTGGAACAAATGCTAAAATGGTGTCAAAATGGTCCTTCAATGGCATTCGTTACGAATATTGAGATACACAAAAGTTCTTACACAGGTAAATTTAACTCTTTTGTAATTAAGGGATAATTTGTGAAATTATGTCGTCATGTATATTAATATCTTATATATTTTTATCTATGCTATCTGCAAATTTTGATAGCGATATTTACTTAAATGGCAATGAAGAAACTGTTGTCCCTGTAAAAGGAGTATTGTCCGGCAATATATCCAAGAGCAAAGAACTTCCGCAAGAATTATATGGAACATGGTCAGTTACAAGTGTTGTTTTAGAAACAAATGATCCTGCAACTTATTATGGTAGAGGTTCAGATATATGGACACTTCAAAAAGGCAGAGATGTAATTACTCTTTCAAACCCGTCGACCGGAGCATCTGCATCTATAACAGTTGATGAAGTTATAGGGTTTTCTGCTACATTTACAAGAATTGAAAATACAGATAAAACCAAAGAACACGAACAAGTAAGTATAACAGTTGATGGCGATAATTTTTACGGCTCAGACTCAATTGAAATAGAACATTATAAAAAAGGTAAATATCTTTATACGAGTATTGTAAAATATGATGTGATGGGCAAAAAAATTTCCGGCCCCGCAATTAAGGAAATATTCTCTGAATAGAAAAGGCAGGAAAAATGAAGGAAAGAAAAGAATTAAACTATGATATCGTAATTCTGGGTGGAGGACCGGCTGGTCTTGCAGCAGGAATATATGCGGCAAGAGGTACATTTAAAACGGCAATTGTAGATACGGGAATTATGGGCGGACAGGTTAATAATACTCTGGAAATTGAAAATTTCCCAGGTTATCCGCTTATTGGCGGGTTTGATCTTATCGAAAAATTTGAAGAACATGCTGATAAATTTAAAGTGGACAAATATATTCTGCAGGAAATTACAAATGTAGATTTACCAGACGATATAAAAACAATAGAAACCCTTGAATATGTGCTTAAAGCAAAATCAGTTATTATTGCGACAGGCGCACAACCGCAAAAACTTGGAGTGCCCGGAGAGAAAGAATTTGCCGGAAGAGGAGTCAGTTACTGTGCAGTTTGTGACGGAGCATTTTTTAGGGATAAAGTTGTCAGTATAATCGGTGGCGGCAATGCTGCAGTTGAAGAAGCTGTTTATCTCACCAAATTTGCATCTTCAGTTAATATAATCCATAGAAGAGATAGTTTGAGGGCAGAAAAGCTTTATCAAGACAGAGCTTTGAACAATCCAAAAATTAATTTTATCTGGGATTCAGTTGTAAAGGAAATCAAAGGACAGGATAAAGTTGAATCAGCTGTTATTGAGAATGTAAAAACAGGTCAAATCAGTGAAATAAAAACAGATGGTGTATTCCCGTATGTAGGATTTGCACCAAATTCTGAACTGTTTGCAAATCAGCTTCAATTAGACAGTAAAGGTTTCATTATGACAGATACAGACCTTTCTACAAATTGCAAAGGAGTCTTTGCGGCAGGCGATGTAAGAGTAACTCCATTAAGACAGGTTGTAGTTGCAGCCGCAGACGGTGCAATATCTGCAACTTATGCAATAAGATACCTTGATGAAGCGAAAATTTCATTTCCGGTATAAAAAATTAACTATTAATTTAGTATAAGGTTAATGGATTTTCCATTTTTGTTGAGATAACGGGATTGTTAAGTTTTTGGGTCAAATTTTCAATTTCTATAGTGATTCTATTAATATTGTCGCTGTATTTGTTGATCAGAGTTTCGTTTTGTTCATTTTTTGCATTTTCCAGTAAATTTAATAAAATTTCTGCTAAAAAGTTTTCAAATATAACCTGATTATAAATTAATTCATGTTTAGTTGTTAAATTTAAAATTTGTTCTATGCATTTTTTGGCTTTCTCAAATTCTCCTTGAGCTTTAAAAATTCTAGCAAACAAAGATATATAATATATTGAGAAAATTTTACTGATTTTTCTATTTTGTTCTAAAACGACATTTGCCTTGTTAACAATTTCAAAAGCAACATCAGGTTTATCTTCGATCAGTTCAAGATCTGCAATAAGATACCAACTCATTAACATGATGTTTAAAATCTTCTTTTCCGCGCTTATTTTTAAAACGTCATTATATATTTCTCTTGCTTTCTTTAAATTATTTATTTTTTGATAAGCAAAGCCAATAATGAGATCAAGGAAATAAAGAATTTGATAATCTCTGGATTCACTGGCTATAAGTCTTGTAGAATAGGCTAGATTTGCTGTGTAATACCATTCTTCATGCTGAATATTATGAAGAATGCTGACAATGGAGCAAAGAAGTTTGTTTTCATAGCTTAAATTTTCATTTTGCATTAATATTTCTATTTTTTTATTGATTTCAGGGGAAGAACCGGATATAACTTTATTGAATAACTGTAATAGATGAGTTACTTCAGAGTCTTCAGGATAAGCTAAATACAACTTATTAATATAATCTCCTGTATCAGGGGATAATTGAAGAATTTTAGCTTTTATCAATAAAAATTCAGTATCTTTAATCATGTTTTCTATTGATTTAACTGAAAATATGTCGTCAATATCTTTGTTGTCTTTTAATAACTTTAATACAGGTAATATTTCTTCAGCTAAAATTATACAATCTTCAAGATTTCCAAGATTAAACAATGATTGGATTTTTATAAAATTAAGAAGATAAAATTTAGGGTTAAAATCCTTGCTTTTTATATTGAATGAACCTTTTGGGGCTTTTGACAGTATCTTTCCAATGAAATCAAGTGAATCCTGATAATTTCCGGTTAGATTACAGGAATTAACTATAAAACTGGATAATTTAATTACTTTTTCATCATTATTAGTTTTTTCTGCGTTATTTATTACTTCTTTAAGGTATGGAATTGCAATTTCAGGGTAGGATTCATAAGATAATTTTCCAATCTGTTCATAAATTTCCATTTTGATTTCTTTAACAGAGTCTGTTTGTTTATCTGAAACAAATGATTCAATAAGGTTTAAAAATCTCGTAGAACAGTTGGTGAAAGCAGAAATATCACCCAGTAAAAGGTTAATATGAGCTAATTGTTTCCAGATTTTGGAGGCATCTTTTTTTTGATTTGCCAGTTCAAGACATTCAGCTGCATTTGGATCTAATGACTCGATATTATAACCTAAAGCAGAACTCAATTCGGATGATATTGACTGTAATTTGGATTTTTTAATTAAATTAAGCAGATGTTTTTTGAAAAGATTATAATTTTTAAGTTTAACAGGTTTATTATTTATATATTCCAGTAAGTCCATATGTACTAAGAGGTTAATTTTATTGGTTGTTCCGTTGAATTTCATTACATTTTCAAGAGGAATTTTATGACCGAATAAAATGAGTTTTATGTAAATATCACTTAATTCAGGATTCTCTAATAATAATTTTAGTCTTGCATCAATAATTTCGTCTATGGTAGCCGGTATAGTGATTATTTTATTTGATTCCGATTTAATAGCGTTATTTTCAGTTAAATAATGCAAAGCCTGATTTATGTAAAAATCTGATCCATTAGAATTTTCCTGAATCTTTTTAAGCAGGAACGAATTAGTTGTAGTTTTTGCTTTTGATTTTATTTTCTTTTCGATTTCACTTGCTGAATCAGGTTGTAATATAACTTCATGGTAGTTTTCATAGTTGTTAAGTTTAAAAATATAGCTGGAAAGTTTAAAATCCGGTGTTGTAGAAACCAGAAAAGTAAGATTTCTTCTTGAAATACCGTTTTCTAGCAGAAAAGAAAAACATTCAAGTGATCCTTTATCGATATTTTCAAAATCTTCTATCAAAAATATGAACTGTTTATGATTTGTTATTTCTTTGAAAAATCTGTTAATTTGATCAAAAAGCTTATTTGTTATTTCTTCAGGATTTCTTTGATTATTATCCTGTATAAGTATAAGGTTTTCGAGTTCTGTTGAATCAGAACCTATTAATTCGGATAATTTATTGTGGACAAAATATTTTTCCTGATTTTTATCAACTACAATGTCATCAAGACAGAAATATGATCTTAGAATGTACCTCATAAGACCAAATGGATATAATTTGTTATTCTCAGTACAGCAAATTTCAAACCATTTATGGAGAGGAAGTTTCAATTTTAATTCAGCAACTGATAAATTGTTTAATTTACCGGTATTTGTTTCTCCTATGACATTTATAAAATTACTTTTGGGAGCTTCGTCCTTGATTAAATTTTTAATAAAAAGTTGTAGTTTACTTTGAGGCAGGAATGCAAGCTGTCTTTTTTTATCAATAAAGTCAATTTTTACTTCGTTTTTATCAAAATCAGGATTTTGTACCTCTGAATTTTCTTCAACTGTTTTTGAATCGGAATCGTTTTCTTTTTTATTAAATTTATTGATTAATTTGTAATACTGTAAAATCTGATTATTAACGAATAAGGTTACAACCTGTTTAAAATGAAAAGAATCTTTAGTTTGATGATAAATTGCCGGATTTACGATAACATCAATGTCCTCTCTGGTACATATTGCGATTTCCGGGCGAGAAGAAAATCTCCTTTCAAAAGTTTTGCAGGAAGAAATGCCAATATTAATTTTCATGCTGATATTTTGTGAATTTTTAAGTTTATAATTAACTTTGTTAAGAACAAGAGCTAATTTTTCAGCTAAATTTACCGCTGTATTGCATGAATCTAAAAATGAAGGTTGATTCTCTATTTTTACTACAATGACTCCTTTTTGAATTTCTTCACAAGAAGCATTTATATTTTTGATTTCAGCTTGAATTAAATCATAAATACCTGACTTGAATGGATTAAACAGGTCATCTGTTTCCAAAACCTGTTTTATTTCATTTAAATTGCTGATTTTAATAAGAACTATGACAAGTTCCTGTAAAGTTGTTTTTAATAGTTCGGATAAATTTGTATTACATTTTATGCAATGAGAGAAATTAATGGAATTTATCTGTTCGCATTTATTACATTTAATTATTAACTGAAGACCACATTTAGAGCAAATAGACTTTTTATTTATTGTTTTGCATCGTGGACATTCAACTTTGATTAAATTCCCACAGCTTTTACAATAAAAAGCATTTTTATCTATTAGTTTTGTGCATTTAGAACATCTCATAATAACATTATTTCTTTTTCTGTTTATTGATAATCTTTATTTTATACATAAGAGGGTGCGGCAAAATTCAATTTACGAAGAAAATTAGGATTTTTCAAACCCGACCATTGGAAAGGTGAAACACATGCACAGCCGCGATGAGCGGGTGGGCTTGTGTGTAACTGGATCATGGAAGATAAAAGAAAAATTTTAATTTTTCCGTATCTTCTAATACAGCATTTTTAATTCTACTATTTAAAATAAATGATAAAATCCTTATATGAATTGATCTTGCATTTTTAAACTCATATGTTTAAATGATAAGAGAACCTTAATTAAAAGTTATCATTGGGATTGGCTATTATAGTATTTTTTGGATACCGGATTGATATGGAAAAATTTATAAATCCTGCAAATTTTATAGCAATTTTAATATTTGTAATATTTTTGACTATGTTTATAGTCAAAGTGATGTATATCAACAAAGAATTCAAAAATTTGATTAAATTCTTAAAGGAATTTAAAAAAAGTGATTTGATATACAGGTTTGAAGAATTAAATGGAACTATGTTGGGCAATATCTTTGTTTCAAATAGTTGGAGATCATTTACCGATTCACTTGTTTTTACAGATAAAGTAATATACAAAACTAACGAAGATCAGCTTTGTTTTGAATCAGTAACCGGAAATGAATCTTATATTTATTCAACGGCAGATCCAATATTCTTTTTTAGTGAAGAAACACTTATTTATAACATATTGAATCATAAACTTATTTCGTCTATACCTGGAATATTGACAGGACTTGGACCTCTCGGAACATTCTTTTATATAGCGGTTGGTTTTTCAGGTGTAAATTTTTCTTCAGAGCAAGCCACAATTGCTTCTGTAACTAATTTATTATCCTGTCTTCAAATTGCAGCCATGATTTCTATTTTGGCGATTGGTTCGGCGCTTTTGTTTATTGTTATTGAACGTCTTTTATACAATAGTATGTGTAAAAAACCGCTTTATTTATTTCAAATTGAAATTAACAGGCTGTTTGACAGGATAACTCCTGAAAAATTCTTTATAGAATTAGTTAAAGAGTCTAAAATTCAAAATAATGTTATGAATAAAATTATTCAGTCTTTGCCTGAAAACTTAAAGACATCACTGGATACAAGCTTGAAGACAAATATGGCGCCTTACCTTGAAAATATAATTTACCTGTTGAATCAAAAGCAGCAACACAGTAAAAACAGGCTAAATGATATTTTTGATGTGGAAAACCAATAACTGATAATGGTAATGTTATATGAGATTTTATAGACAGCCCTCAAATCAAGATAGTGGTGAAAATATTTTCTGGATTTCAATGAGCGACCTATTTCAAGGCCTTTTGATACTTTTTGTTATTCTTTTTGCACTGTCTATTACCGGGCTTTCAAAACAAAATCTCGATCAGGCGACGGTGAAGAACAAGATTTATCAAAAACTTTCTATGCAGTTTAAAGAACAGGGAATACCCGTAGAAATTGACAAATTTTCAGGAAATATTAAAATTTTAGACCTTGAATTATTTGAACTGAATAAATGGACAATTTCTGAAAGGGGCAAAAAGTTTCTGGATAAAATGATCCCAACATACTTAAATACTCTTTTGGGTGACCCTGAAATAGAAAAACATATTTCTCAAATTATTATTGAAGGCCATACAGACTCTCAGAGCTTTAAAAAAAGCACAAACAAGTATGATAACTATAATAAAAACCTTGATTTGAGCCTAAAAAGAGCTTATGCTGTGACGGAATACATAGTGAATCATGATTTTCCGCAAAAAAACAAATATAAAAACCATATGATAGCAATATTATCCACTAATGGAAAGAGTTTTTCTGATCCTGTTATGGTTAATGGCAAAGAAGAGTTCAAAAAAAGCAGAAGAGTAGAACTTAAATTTCAGCTAACAAGCTATAATTTCCTTGATTTGATAGGAAAATACAAGGTTGATAAAAAATAATCAAATAAGATACAAAAATCAGCACTATAAGTGCTGATTTTTGTATCTTATTTGATTTTAGATTCTGCCTTTCCAGTATCCGCCTTTGCGGTCTACAAGAGCATCGTATGCAGACCAGAAACGATAAGGAGGAAGTATTCCTATAAGGGCATGGGTTAAAACTTTTTCACCTTTATCATTATTGACGGCTTGACCTATTCCGGGCCAGACAATTAATGATAACGCTGCTGCTCCGACTGTACGACCGGAAATATGGCTACTTTTTGGCGGATCAGAATTTTTGGCAAATGACGGAATGTTCAGGCTTAAAAAACTTATTGCCAGCAGTAAAAATATTGATTTACTTACCTTTTTCATAATTTGATTTATCCTCATCATTTAAAAGTAATTGGTTATTGTATTTTAATATTTCAGCGATATTAAATCAAATTTATTTGCGAAGTAGAAGTCATAAAAATCTTAAACGGAGCAATAAAAAATCCGAGTTTGCCTGACATTCATTACTTCTGACAGGTTGAAAATATTTGTAATTCATTTCAATATAACTTGTTTTAATTTTTTTTTATGGATATGACTTTTCTCGTATAGTTTTGCAGGAATTCTTTTTGTTTTGGATAAATGAAAGAATGATAGCCTCTTTGCATCATTTCAGAATATGCCTGAGTAAAATCCCATCCATAATCTCTAACCCTATATAGGGCTGTCATTATTCCTGTTCGATCTTTTCCCTGCCAACAGTGAACATATACAGGTAAGTTTTCAGGCTTATCAAACACTTTAAAAAAGAATGCAATTTGTTCGTTAGTTGGCGGCTGGCTTGCTTTCATAGGAATACTTATATAATTCAAGCCAAATCTTTTAGCAATTTTTTCCTGTTTGATAACATCATCTTTATCTGCATTTCTAAGATTTATTATTGTTTTAATACCAAGTAATGCGTAGCTCTGATAATCATTTTCATCAGGCTGACCGCCTCTGTAGTAATTATTATCAACTTTATGAAAATTGTATGTGCCGATAAAGTTTATTACAGGGCTTGGAAGCGGTTTAATTATAATACTTGAACTGTTAAATGCAGCATTTGCATTAGATGAAATGTCTGAGAATGCAATTATAAATGCTAATAAAATTACTAATGTTTTTAATTTTGTCATTTTCACAAGATCCTGTTCAGGGTAATAATTAAATAATACGCTTTATCTGATTGATATTTCCACTCTTACCGGGTTAGGTAAGTTAGAAAAAATGAATTTATTGGCAATTTCTTTATTTCATCTGGTTTATATAAATAAAGTTAAAAAAATGTTTTATTGCGGAATGAAAATTAATAATTTAAAAAAATGTATTAATGATTCTTATTTAGGGCAAGAAGTTAAAAAGCCTGCTTCTTCAGTTAGTTCTGCTGATAATTGTATAAAGAATATTTCTCTTGCTGACAAAAGTTTAAATTCTGACTTGTTAAAAGCATATTATGGGATTTCATTCTGTGGTTCTCCTATAAAAGTTCTATCATCTGAAGATTTTTTGAATAAATTTACTGATTTATTTTGTTCTCCAAAAGATTTGATTAAAAAAACTTTGCAATACAGTCGCCCGATTGGTGCTGGAGGAGAAGGATCAGTCTATAATATACCTGATGTGGATAATTACCTTCTGAAGGTGCCAAACTTTTATTCTGTCAGTGATGTAAAGGATATGAATTTAAATAGTTTCAGTCCTATAAAATATAATCTTGAAGACATAAATGTAGGACAGCCTTTTTTAGAAATAGGCCATGTGAAAATTCTTTATAAGGTCAATGGTGAGAATTTTAATTTAAATGGAAATATTTCTGATGAAATCGCTTATAAAAGACGATTAAGAATGGCTGCTTCTATGCCGCAGGAGGCTTACGATAATCTGGCAAAACTGGCAGTTAGATTGAATGATCTTGGACATAGTATTGATCCCGGAATTGAAAATGTTCTTGTTGAAAGAGGAAAGTCTTTTAATCCGATTGATATTTATTTTGACAATAAAGTTAAAACCACTTTTACTTCTATTCTGGAACTTTTAGCGGGTAATGATATGTATACCAGAGAATTTGGCGACTTTGACGATACTAAATATTTAAAAACAGTTATAAATAAATGTATTAAATCATGCCAAAAAGAAGATATCTTATTGATTTGCCCCGAAAAAAAATCTGTCGGCTATAAAAGTGACACGGAATATTTAAAAACTATGCTGAACTATGCCGGAATAAAAGTTAAAATATCTGATTTAAAAAAACATTATTCTAAAACAAAAGATTTTCAAGATTTTGAAGCCTATATAAATGAATCATTTAAGTAAAATTAAGAATCGGAACGACAGGATTTGAACCTGCGACCCTCGGTCCCCCAGACCGATGCGCTACCAAGCTGCGCTACGTCCCGATTTTTAT
>JAQVCB010000168.1 GCA_028689995.1 Candidatus Gastranaerophilales bacterium | reverse complement strand
GATAGATAGTCCAGGTGCTGAATAAGCCCAAGAAAGTCCCGAATAAGCCCAGAATTGCTACAAAAATTGTAGAATTCAAATGGTATTTCTTTAAAAGCCTGCTGATATATGCCCTGATATTATCAGTTTGGTTATTACTTCCGGGTTTCAGCCCTGAATTTTTGATATTTAAAAGCTTCTCATTTTGATTATTATCTTTTACGGTTATTTTAGGCTTGATATCAGGTTTATCAGGCTTAATGTTTCCTATGTTAAATATTTCAAAAATTCCAGAATTATTAGCCGGGTTTGACGGCTCGGAATTATCAATATTGACATTCGCTTCATTATCTGTTTGCGGGTTATTTTCAGCTGTAATATTGTCGGTTGTTTTAACATTGGTTTGAGGCATATCCTGTGCGAATAAGCCCTGAGGAGGAAAAAAGAAAATTATAAAAAGAATAATTAATTTAAGATACTGTCTGTTTATCATTTCAAATAAATTCCTGAGAAGAAGTCAACTCTTACCTGATATCTCCTAGATAATAATACAAAAAACAAGAAAAAAGATATTTTTAATATTACCTATTTAGTTAATTAATTTAAAATATTTATTTTGCATGAATAACACATTACTGTCCATTTATAAATAATCAAATATAATCAATTTGCATTTTTTCTCGAATGGTTAGATCCCGTGTCGTAGCACGGGATGACACCTCGCCCTAATGTCATACCACACTTGCAGATGCGGCATCTATTCAACTTCCAAGTTTAGATAATTATATTTTAAAGCAAAAGGTTTTTGGATTCTTGCTATGCACATTTTTTGTTTAATTTATTTTGAACAGTAGTGATGAATAACAAGGAAAAAACTCAGAGAGAATTATTATGAGAAAGATTTTATTACTATTATTAATATTTACAATATCGGTATTATTAGCAGGCTGCCGTGGTGACGTAGGCTCAGGTGTTTTTATAGGACCATATGGCGGCGGTAGTGTATTTTTCTCTTTCTCTGCAGATAAAAATTCCTTAACTGCTCAAGATATCGTAAGACTAAATGAAATGAAAAATTATGCCGTAAGCAGAGGATATACTGTTTCTGATTATGAAACTTATGATAAAACAGGCTTTAAAGCAGTCAGGCATGTAGAAAATATTAAGGAAAATGATCTTGCAGGTCTTCCTGATTTAGTCATTAAGGAGAATCCCAGATTTATAACAGTTAAAAAGAGTTATCCAAAAGATGAATATCAGTTAAAGGCAATAGCCGATTTAACAAACACAAACAATTTGATTGCTATTGGTTCAGAATATAATAATCCTGTAGATTCATCTTTAAGATTTTATTTCAAGCTCAACTTACCAGTTAAAGCTAAACACACTAATGCTGACAGAATATACAATGATGGGAAAACCCTCGAATGGAATTTAAATCCGGGTAAGAAAAACTTAATTGAGGCTGATTTTGAGCTTTAATTCTATAAAGGCAAAAATCCGAAATGTCCTACGATATTTATATTTCATCCAAAATCAAAAATGATTTCAATGAGGTTGTTTCCTTAGCCCAAAAAATGAATTTGAATATAGAAATTAAGACTTTTGTAAAAAACCGGGTTTTGGATAATCTTGACAATATTCTTCCTGTTTATAAAGACGCATTAAAGAATTTTAATGGGAAACTGTCGATGCATGGAGCTTTTGCAGGACTCTGTCCTGTTTCGGATAAAGTGAATAGAAGAAAAAAGACTGTTTTTCGTTTTGACCAGACTGTAGATATTGCAAAAACATTGAACGTCAAGATTATTGTCTTTCATTCAGGTATTGACACATTTGACAGTAAATATTTTGACGATACTGACTTTTTAGGATGGTTTATAGACAGTGAAACAGAGTTCTGGAGTGAATACATAAAAAAGCTCGAAAATCTGGAAATGATGGCGGTAATTGAGAACACAAGCGAAAACTCGCCTGAAATTCTCAGGAAGATAGTTGAAAGGGTAAACTCTGATAACTTAAAACTTTGTATAGATACAGGACATGTAAACCATAAAACGAATCTAACTGTACAGGAATGGATAGAAAAAACCGGCAAGAATCTTTATTATATGCATCTTCATAACAATTACAAACTTTTTGACGATCATAATTCTTTGTTAAAAGGAACAATCGATTTTAATGAAGTTTTTAAAACGTTGAAAGAAACCGGCATATATCCGGGACTTTCTCTGGAAATTGCTGATTATAAGGCTGCTATGGAAAGTCTGAAATTTGTCAGAGAAAAACTTCAGAAATAGACTATTTCAGGTTTTATAACATAGATAAACTCGTGGATATCTACCTTGATTAAAAATCCTATTAGGAGTAAACTCTATTTCAGAATCAAATAATTATTTATTTATATAGAAGAGATCATAAAAAATGAGTTTTTATTGTTATTATTTAAAAATATGCATAAATCAGTGGGATGAAAATTTCTCTGAACACCTTAGTATAAATATTTAGTACCTTAAACTCCCCTTACCTAAAAAAGGGGAGTTTTAATTTGGTTTAGTTATATGTTAATCAAGGAAAATACAGTATGTGGTGTTTTTATTCAGGGTTATTTTTGTTTTTTGCAGGCGGATTGTTGTCAATACCTTTGCCTGAAAAATTTAAAGCCAGATTTGTCTCATTATTTACAGGACTAGGAATGATTTTTACCCTAATTCCATCATCAAATATTATTTTTTCGAATAATATTCTTTCCAGAAGCATTTATTTGCCTGATCCTATAGGCAAAATAAATCTCGTAATCGACCCATTAAGCGCATTTTTCATACTGGTTATTTCAGTAATGGGTTTTATCGGGACTCTTTATGCTATTGGATATATAAAGCCATACTTGTATAAAAACAAAACAGTATCTTCACATTTCTTCTTCTTAAGTACACTATTAGTCTCAATGCTTTTGGTTGTTACAGTTCAAAATGCCTTATTCTTTCTGATTGTTTGGGAAATAATGTCATTATCATCATTTTTCCTTGTTATATTTGATAACGAGAAAAAAGGGGTAATATCTGCCGGAATAAATTACTTAATTACGATGCATATATCCATACTTTTTATAATCATTGGCTTCATTATACTTACTCTAAAATCAGGAAACCTTGATTTTTCATCATTTAGAGGAATATTTGAATCAAGTAATTCTTTATCAAATGCAGTTTTTATTCTTTTATTTATAGGTTTTGGTATAAAAGCAGGATTTGTGCCGTTTCATACCTGGCTTCCAAAGGCTCACCCAGCTGCTCCAAGTCATATTTCGGGAATAATGTCAGGAGTAATGATAAAAACAGGTATATATGGAATATTGAGAATATTATCCCTGATGAGTATTCCTTCAATTGAGATTTCTTACTTTGTCTTAATTATTTCCATTATTTCAGCACTGTTCGGAGTTTTGTATGCACTGGCACAACACGATTTAAAAAGATTGCTCGCATATCATAGTGTTGAAAATATTGGAATTATCGGTATAGGTATTGGAATTGGAATGATTGGTCTTGTATATCACAATACTCTTATT
>JAQVCB010000059.1 GCA_028689995.1 Candidatus Gastranaerophilales bacterium | reverse complement strand
TGAAAGGTCGTTAAAAATTTTTATTAATTCTTCAATAATAAGAATAATTCTATGTAGTTATCTGTTTTTGATTTAATAAATAAATTTAATTTAAAATGGCAATTTTTTTTATACTTTGGTTTTAAAACTTATAATTGATTTAATTTTCAAAATGGAGAAGTTTTATGCAAGTGAATAATTATTCTCAATCCAAATCCAATTTAAGTTTTGGGAAAGTTATCAAACTAAGAGTATATATTGATGGATTGCCGACCCTTGACGAAAAAAGAATTGGAAAAGCAACAAGAGGTTTAGTTAAAATCTTGCAAAAACAAGACACAAGACATCCTAAGGCTGATTCTTTTATAAGAACCTTCCGTGAAAATGTATATGATTATTCAGTTCCAGTAGAGAAAGTTGATTCAAAGTATCCGATTATAAGAAATCTAATTAATGAAGTGTCCCAATTTCTTTTTACAGGACATCAAACAGAAGAATTAAACCCATTAGCAAAACAGATAGGTATTGTTAAACATAATGGCCTTGCACAGATAGGCACAACAAAAACATATGAAACCAAATTAAGTACAAACAAATATTTTACAAAAGCCAAATCATTTATAAATAATCCTAACTTAAGGTTAAGAGAAGCTAAACCTCCGAGAGAAGAAGTTGAATTAAGAATATATACAAAAGGAAAAGGAAAACCTGAAAGCAAAAACTTTAAACTTGAAATTGATGAGATTATGTTCAGAAAGCCGAATGAAAGCAAAGTTAGAATGTCTCAGGATTCGCTTTTTTAAATTTTAAATTCTGGATGAAACCTAATACAGATAATTAATCTACAGTTTTTAACTCTTTTAATATTATTTAATAAATAAGAATCTGCTAATTTTGTCTAAATGGTCATCCCGACTCCATTCGGCTACGCTCAGGACAGGCTCCGTGGAGCGATCTTACTAATGCATGCTTAGTATACAATCGAAAATTATTAAGACCCATTCGACTCCGCTTCTCTCCGCAGGGTGACAAACTATAAATAATAAGATATTCAACGATTTAGCAATTCAAATTAAATAGAATTTATTAAACAAAATTTATACAAATAAAAATTTATAGTAAAATTAAATATAGTCAAATTCTCTGCTGTCGGAGGAGTAAAAATGAAAGTCCTGGTAGTAGGCTCAGGCGGAAAAGATCACGCATTAGTTTGGTCATTAGCACAGAGTAAAAAGGTGAGTCAGATATTCTGTGCGCCTGGTAATGCCGGAATCAAAAATCTTGCAGAATGTATCGATATTAGAATTGATAATATCGAGGATTTATGCAGGTTTGCCAAAGAAAATAATATAGATTTGACCATTGTTGGGGCAAAATTACCCCTTTCAATGGGTATAGTTGATCTTTTTAAAAAGAATAACCTGCTTATTTTCGGCCCAACTCAAGCGGCAACAAAAATCGAAACCAGCAAAAGTTTTACCAAAAAATTATTAAATAAATATCATATTCCTACTGCACCATATGCTATATTTGACAAAGAACTATTGGCTATAGAATATGCCAGAAAAGCAAAATATCCACTGGTAATAAAATATGACGGTACTTTTACAAGACAAAGCGTCTTTATCTGCGAAACTTTTGAAGAAGCAAAGAGAATAATAGAAAACTGCTTTGAAAATTTATATAAAGCAGTTGTAATAGAAGAATTTTTAACAGGAAAAGAAGTTTCTTTTCATGTAATAACAGATGGATACAATGCGGTTCCTCTTTCAACAGCGCAAAATTATAAAAAAGCTTTTGATGGAAATGCAGGTCCTAATACGGAAGGCATGGGATCTTTTGCACCTGTTTCATTTGTTGATACCAGTCTGGAAGAAAAAATAGCTCAAAATATCATATTTCCTCTTATTGATGCAATGACCAAAGAAGGAATTTCATTTACAGGTATACTTCATACCAATCTTCTTATCGATGAGAAAAACAATCCTTATTTACTTGGAGTGAATTCAAGTATTGGAGATCCTGAAGCACAGGTTATACTTCCGCTTCTTGAAGATGATCTGTTTGATATTATGTATTCTGCTGCTATCGGAGCATTTGCAGATGAATATGAAAGCTTTAACCTGAGTGATTCTTATGCAATTTCTGTTGTATTAACTTCTGCCGGCTATCCGAATCCAGGCAAGAAAGGAACCCCGATAGAAGGACTTGAATTTATTGATGATGATGATGTATTAGTATTTCATTCAGGTACCGTAAAAAATAAATATGCTGAACTCATCACAAATGACGGCAGAGTGTTATCTGTAACAGCCATAGCTTCAACTCTTCACAGAGCGTATGATAAAGTTTATGATGTTATTGATGTTATTGATTTTAAAGACATGAGATACAGAAAAGATATTGCTAAACATCATATAGAGCAAATAGCCTGTATTTTGTAAATCACTAGTACTCTGTTAAGAAAGTTTTGTCGAATTGTCATTTTGAGTGCTACGCACAAACATATTGTCCTCAATCATTCTTAAATATTCTATGTCAATTCTGAGTGTTAACGAAGAATCTACTTGACAGAGAAACTGAAATCATTAGTTTATATTCAATGAAGATCCTTCAGTCGTTTCACTCCTTCAAGGATGACATCAATCATATGAATTCGACAAAATTAATTTAACAATGCACTGGCTTTAATCAAGATAATCCTTTATTTTAGAAACAGCAAAATCAAGAGCACCTTTATTGGATTCAAAAATATTTATACAATTTCTGCTCATTTCCTGATATTTTTCAGAATTAATGAGCAAATCTTTTATTTTTTCATATAATTCCTGTTCATTATTAACAACAACAGCTGCATTATGCGCCGTCATATAACTATATATGTCTTTAAAATTAAAAACAGTAGGTCCTGATATAACAGGAACTCCATAAATGGCAGATTCTAAAGGGTTATGGCCTCCGGTGTTTGAAAAGCTCCCGCCAATAAAAGCAAGGTCGCAAATGGAATAAAGTTTGCTTAATTCTCCCATAGTATCCAGTAAACTTATATCTGACTCGTTAAAATTACTGCTTTTGCTTCTTAATCCAAACTTAAAACCTCTTTCAGATATAAGTTTTAGAACCTGATCGTTTCTTTCAGGGTGTCTTGGAGCAATTATAAGCTTTAAATTATTAAATTCCATTTTTAATCTTGAATATACGTTTAAAATTAATTCATCTTCGGTTTTATGAGTGCTTCCTGCGATTAGAATTTTCTTATCATTCTTTTCATAAGACTTTTTAAGATTATCTATATCAGTCTGTTCAAGAATACTTGTATTATCAAACTTTAAATTTCCCATTACTTCGACTTTAAGGGAATCAGCACCTATATCAATAATTCTATTCCGGTCTTTTTCTGTTTGCATAAGTATCAGGCTGTAATTTTTCAGGAATTTTTCAAGGAAAAATCTGAATCTTTTGTAGTTTTTATATGAATTGGGTGAAATTCTTCCATTAACAAGAACTAAAGGTATTCCTGCTTTATTGACTTCATGTGAAAAATTTGGCCATATCTCTGTTTCTGCAATAATTACAAGTTTTGGATCAATCGCTTTTATTGATGATTTGACCGAAAAAATAAAATCATAAGGAAAATACGTTATGTGATTAACAACTTTGGATAATTTGCTCCTTGCAACCTGCTGTCCTGTCCTTGTTACAGTTGTTAAAACAAGATTACATGCAGGATATTGCTGTCTCAGTTTTTTTATATAACTTTCAACTGCATTGACTTCTCCAACTGAAACTGCATGTATCCATATGGTGTTATTCC
Source organism: Candidatus Gastranaerophilales bacterium (assembly GCA_028689995.1). GTDB lineage: Bacteria > Cyanobacteriota > Vampirovibrionia > Gastranaerophilales > UBA9579 > JAQVCB01. The sequence continues at coordinate 12,993 of JAQVCB010000059.1, read as the reverse complement.
CTCTTAAATCAGGATAAAAACCTATCTTTCGCCAGAATCCGGCTCTTAATTTAGGTTTTAAAATAAACAAAACAAAAATAACCGGACTAAGGACAATTCCTAAAAGTAAAAGCAATAAACTATAAATTAAATACATATTCTCCTTTTCGCCCTAATTCAAATAGGCATAAAATCATTTTATTATAAATCAAAATAATGAATCAATATAATTTAAAGACCTTTCGGCCAGAAGCTGATTTCTAAGCTTCTTATTTTTTCTGATTTTTCTATCCATATCAAGATCTTTTAAAATACCCCAGTTGCTGTTTATGGGCTGAAAGTTCTTATGATCAGGAAATGTTATATACTCGCATAAGGCACCCAGAATACTTACAGTATTGAGTTTTAAAAGACTTTTTCCTGTCATAAACCTGCTCATATTAATACCTGCAAGAAGTCCTGTTGCAATAGATTCTGTGTATCCTTCCACCCCCGAGATTTGACCGGCAAAAAACATGTAATCTATTGTTTTTGTCTGAAGTGTAGGATTTAAGACCAGAGGACTATTGATAAAAGTATTTCTGTGCATAACTCCAAATTTGGCAATTGAAGCATTTTCGAGGCCGGGTATGCTTTGAATGAGTTCTTTCTGCGATCCCCATTTTAAATTTGTCTGAAATCCAACTATATTATACAAAGTAGCTGCCATATTATCCTGCCTGAGCTGGACGACGGCATAAGATTCTTTATTGGTTCTTGAATCAATTAATCCTACAGGTTTCATAGGACCAAATCTTAATGTATCCTTACCTCTTGATGCTATAACTTCTATTGGAAGGCAGGACTCAAAAAATTTAGCATTATTTTCCAGTTCAAAACTCTTTAATTCTATTTTTGGAGCATTTATCAGGATCTCATAAAACCTGTTATACTCTTCTTCATTCATTGGACAGTTAATATATGCTGCTTCTCCCTTATCATACCTGCTTGCATAAAATGCTTTATCAAAGTTTATTGAATCTTTTTCAAGGATAGGAGCAATTGCATCGTAAAAATACAAATGGTTTGAACCGGTAAATTTTAAGATACTTTCAGAGAGTCCCTCTGATGTTAAAGGTCCTGATGCAATTATAACAGGAGTATTTTCAGGAATTTTTGTTATTTCTTTTTTAATTACATTAATATATGGATTAGAATTTATCAGAGCGCTTATTTTACCGGCAAACATCTCTCTATCGACTGCAAGAGCATTGCCGGCAGGCAATTTACATTCGTCTGCTACATTAATCAAAAAAGAGCCTAATTTCCTAAGTTCTGCTTTTAGCAGTCCGCTTGCTGCTCCTGTGTCATCTGAGCCAAGACTGTTACTGCATACCAGTTCACCTAAATATTCCGTTTTATGAGCGCCTGTAGTTTTTTTAGGCCTCATTTCATAAAGATCTACATCAATTTGCGCTTTTGCAAGTTGCAAGGCAGCTTCTGATCCGGCTAAACCCCCGCCAATAATAATTACTTTCAATTCTTTGTCCTTATATGACTACTGCTTTTAATTATACTATTTAAAAACTGAAAAGCAGGTAGGCAAAAATTTTGGTTATAGTTAAGAATAAGAAATATTAAAGTTGATTTTGCCCACAAATCTCGAACTTTCAAAATTATTTTTTCAATATACTTCGTGAATAAAAACCTAAAACCCTGTAGTGGGGGGTATGTCGGGTTATTAATATTCTAAAATCTTATTGTATTTATTTAAAAGATATTATAAAATTGTTTTTTAACGTAGAAAAGTGAAATGTATTAAGGATACATGAATGAAATATAATTAAAATGAGGATATTATGCGTTCATTGAATAAAGGTTTTACGCTGGCAGAAGTGCTGATAACATTGCTAATAATAGGAATTATTAGTTCTATAGTCATTCCGTCGATAATACAGGATACCCAGGATGCACAATATAAGGTTGCATTTAAGAAAAATTTTGGAGATTTAACTCAGGCTTTAAAGAAAGCTTCTCTTGACGGAACCATAAAAGGAAGATGTAGTAGCGGAGATCATATTTGTTTTAGAAATATATTTTTACCGTACTTAAACTATATAAAAACCTGTAATTCTCCAAATAATAGTGATTGTTTTGCAAGTAATTATTTGCAATCGGGTTGGCAAAACGGTGCAAGTGTAATTTTATCTAATGGAGTAGCCATAATTTTTTATGACTATGATTCAAATTGTACAGGGAATCAAACGGGTATCTTTCCTGGGATTGGAGCTTGTGGAGAAGCATTAATAGATGTAAATGGTTATACCAAAAATAATGGTAAAGATGTATATTGGGTTGAATTTACTGAAAATAATCTTAGAAGCAACCTGGGTACAGGAAATATATTAGCCCAATAATAGCTAAAATGGCTTAATATTGAGTAGTAAGGTTCATTTATGTAGGTGATAAATCGTTAAAATTGGACATATAAACAAAGGAATAAAGGACATTTGGCGCAAACCATTTTGTCCCTATTTCCATCATGACTTTAACAGCTTCTTTAGGGTTTTTTACAGCGACATGGCCTTTTCCTGATGTCAAGTCATCATAAATATCGCATACTATTACAATATTGGTTGCAGGACTAATTAATTCTCCTGAAATCCCGTAAGGATAACCAGTACCGTCATTTCTTTCATGATGTTCAAGTGCAATTCGTGCAACATGTTCAGGAAGTTTCATTTCTTCCTTTAAAATCTTGTATCCAAGCAAAGTATGCATCTGTATTATTTGAGTTTCTTTTTTAGTCGGTATGTTCTTTTCAAAAATTTCAGGAGGAATCCTTGACTTTCCCAGATCATGAAGCATTGCACCAAGTGCAATATCTCTTATCATTGTTTCATTGTAGCCAAGCCTGCTTGCAAGGGCCGTACTTAACATACTTACATTTATTCCGTGAGAATAATTGTAATCTCCCTCTATTTTGAGCTGTGACTTATAAACAATTTCGTCAACCATAGGCAGAACTTGTTCAACAATTCTATCTCTTGCTTCTATACAAATATCTTTGGTTTTACCTGATTCTTTTTTGACTGACTTGTCCAAAGCTTCAGTAAACAGGGTTTTTATATCACATTGAGATTTTGGAGTTATAAATATTTCATTATTTTCAAAGTTATCAATATATTTATTCTTTGTTTCATTTGAGATATCTTTTTTTACAGGAATTTCTTCGGCGATTTCTTCTCTAATGACAACAAAAGAATCATCTTCGTCGTCATCTTCTTCAAATATATATTCATCCTGATCAAAATCTTCTCTGTATAAAGCTGAAATATGATGAAGTTGAAGAAGTTTTCCCGGAGTAAGGATTTCACCTGCGTTCATAACCTTTTCTCCGTTTTCATTATACAGATCAAAGGTCAAAATTTTCTGCATTACCAATTCTTCAACTGAAATTATTTTCAATTTATACAGTTTCCTTTTTTTAGGGTACTGATTAAATAATATTGATATTGTCTGCTGAACTTGTTTCAGCATTTTTTAATAGATCCTGAAATAAATTCAGTATGACACATGGTTCTTTATATTTAATTATATCGTATCTCGGCAAAAAATATTTGATATAAAAAGCCTATATTGAAATTAATATTTATTCCCATTCAATTGTGCTTGGCGGTTTGGAGGAAATGTCATAAACAACTCTGTTTATACCTCTAACCTCATTTATAATACGGCTTGATATAATTCCTAATATTTCATAAGGTACAGGTACCCAGTCAGCTGTCATTCCATCAAGACTTTCCACTATCCTGAGAGCTACTACATTCTCATAAGTCCTTTCATCACCCATTACACCGACTGACTTGACAGGCAATAATACGGCGAATGATTGCCAGACTTTATTATAAAGTCCTGCTTTTTTAATTTCCTCGACAACGATTGTATCTGCTTTTCTAAGAACATCCAGTCTTTCTTTTGTTATATCGCCGATAATTCTTATCGCAAGTCCGGGGCCGGGAAACGGCTGTCTGTTGACTATTTCATCAGGAACGCCCATTTCTTTTCCAACAAGCCTGACTTCATCCTTAAAGAGCTCTCTGAAAGGTTCAACGAGTTTGAGGTTCATTTTTTCAGGTAATCCGCCTACGTTATGATGGCTCTTTATAACGGCAGAAGGCCCCTTAAAAGATACACTCTCGATTACATCAGGATACAAAGTCCCTTGTGCCAGAAATTCAACATTTTCTATCTTTTTAGCTTCTTCATCAAATACTTTTATAAATTCAAATCCGATAGCTTTACGTTTTTTTTCAGGGTCCTCTATTCCTTTTAGTACATTAAGGAATCTTTCTTCAGCATTTACATAGATAAGATCAATTTTAAAATTGTCCCTAAATATTTTAACAACTTTTTCAGCTTCGTTTTCTCTTAAAACGCCGTTATTTACGAAAATACATTTGAGCTGATTTCCCACTGCCTTATGCAGTAGTACAGCAGCAACGGAGGAATCTACACCTCCAGAAAGACCGCATATTATGTTTTTATTACCAACTTTTTCCCTTATTTCCTGAATTTGAGAATCAATAAAATTCTTCATATTCCAGTTTGCACTGCAATCACAGACAGAAAATAAGAAATTGCCCAGAATCTGACTGCCATTTTTTGTATGAACAACTTCGGGATGGAATTGAACACCATAAATATTCTTTTCAAAATTTGCTATAGCCGCAAAAGAAGTGTTATTGCTTGAAGCAATCTGGACAAAACCTGATGGAATATCATCAACTTTGTCTCCATGGCTCATCCACACATCAAATTCCTGAGAAGTGCCAAATCCATTAAATAAGCCTGATGAATCAAGAACAGATAATCCTGCCCTTCCAAATTCTCTTTTACTTGATTTTATGACCTTACCGCCTAATAAATGTGATGTTAACTGCATTCCGTAACATATTCCAAGTATAGGGATGTTGAGGTCAAAAATCTTTTCACTGCAAATGGGAGCTCCATCGTCATAAACGCTTGAAGGTCCGCCTGAAAGGATTATCCCTTTTGCATTAAAGTTTTTAATCTTATCCAGACCATAATTAAACGGATGTATTTCGCAATAAACTTTTTGTTCTCTGACTCTTCTTGCTATTAGCTGCGTATACTGTGATCCAAAATCCAAAATCAGTATTTTATCTATATTATTAATTTGCTGCACTTATATATCCTCACTCATGATTTGTATTCTAAAAGTTATTGTGTTCGTGCGTAGCACCTATTCAACTCTATAATTAGGGGCTTCTTTTGTAATTATTACATCATGTACATGGCTTTCTTTTAGTCCTGCGTGTGATATTTTAACAAATTTTGCTTTTTGCCTTAATTCATCAAGGTTTGCTGCGCCGACATAACCCATGCCTGATCTTAAGCCACCTAAGAGTTGATAAATACTTGATGAAACTGTACCCCTATATGGAACTTTACCTTCTATTCCTTCAGGAACAAGTTTCATATCATTATCAACATCACTCTGGAAATATCTGTCTTTACTGCCTTGTTTCATAGCACCGATTGATCCCATTCCACGGTATAATTTATATGTTCTTCCCTGATAAAGTATGGTTTCTCCGGGACTTTCTTCCGTTCCTGCAAAGAGACTTCCGATCATTATAGAATGTGCACCTGATGCAAGAGCCTTAACGATATCACCTGAGTATTTGATTCCACCATCAGCAATGACTGGGATATTATACTTTCTTGCGACGCTGCAACAATCCAGTATTGCAGTGATCTGGGGAACTCCTACTCCTGCAACAATTCTTGTGGTACAAATAGAACCTGGACCTATGCCGACTTTAATTGAATCTGCGCCTGCTCTGATGAGAGCTTCGGCTGCTTCTGCGGTTGCAATGTTACCTGCAATAACCTGTATATTTGGAAATGCTTTTTTAACTTCCTTTATTGATTCAATAACATTTCTTGAATGGCCATGAGCAGTATCAATGCTGATAACATCAACACCTGCATTAAGCAATGCCTGTATTCTTTCATCTCTGTCAGATGTAACTCCAATTGCTGCTCCGACTCTTAGTCTGCCTCTTTCATCCTTGCAGGAACTAGGGTATTTTATGGCCTTCTCAATATCCTTAATAGTAATCAGCCCCTTTAATTCATAGTCATCATTTACTACAAGGAGTTTTTCTATTCTGTTTTTATGAAGGAGTTTTTTGGATTCTTCAAGAGTGGTACCAACAGGAGTTGTTACCAGATTATTCTTTGTCATCAGATTTTCTATTTTTTGATTTAAATTTGTTTCAAATCTGAGATCACGGTTGGTTAAAATCCCCACGAGTTTATTATTTTTGGTTATCGGAACTCCTGAAATTCTGTATTTATTCATCATTTCAAGAGCTTCATAAATTTTCTGTTCGGGATCCATTGTTATAGGGTTAACAATCATTCCGCTTTCAGATTTTTTAACAATTTCGACTTCAAGAGCCTGCTCTTCAATTGTCATATTTTTATGAATTATACCGATCCCGCCTTCTCTTGCAACTGCAATAGCAAGTCTGGATTCAGTTACAGTATCCATAGCAGCACTTATAATGGGAATATTTAAATTTATCGAATTAGTTAATCTGGAAGTTAAACGGACATCTTTAGGAAGTACATCCGATTCCTGAGGAACAAGAAGTACATCATCAAAAGTAATTCCTTCTTTTAAGGATAATTTTTCATCTATTCCCGATTGAATTTCCATTTTTATTTCCTCCATTGTTTAAATTTCTTTTATTAAGGATAGAAAATATAATACTTTTGGCATTTCGTCAAGTTTTTTGTATTTATACTTTCTTTTTTATACAAAAATTCCCCGTTTTTAAGCAGGGAATTAATTTTTTTCATTATTTTGATTTTTTTGCTCTTCAATCAACAAATTGCATTCTGTTTCAAGTCGTTTGTCTTCCATCGAATTAATTAATTCTTCTATGTTTGAAATCTTTCCAAGTGCCATACTTGTTTCTGCAATAAGTACACAGTCGTTGCATAATAAATATTCTTGGTAAACCATCGAACCCGCTTTTTCTTTTTCCTGACCGCAGCAGTAACACTGAAAAGTCTCTAAAGCTGATTCGGGAGATTCCTCTAAATCATCAATTCTCATTTGTTCAACTGCTTCCTGAAGAGATTTAACTACCTCAAGTGCTTTATTCTTGTCCATAAAAATACCTGTTTCTACTTACTATAAGTATTAACTAAAATTAAAATTGTGTAAAGTTACAAAATAATGTTCAGAAATGCTAAAATACATTTGTTATAACAAATTAAGATGTTGTCATTCGGAGGAAAAGTCTATTAAAGTTCACGGCAAATTACTCGGTTTAAAGAAAAACCAAATTTCAAAACTTGAAAAAATTTACAGAAAGAAAGTCCCGACAAATCAGATTATTAATATTGAACTAGCTGAGGCAATATCAGAAATCAGCCTTGAAATTAACAAGGAAATTGCAATTATAATAAACCGTCGCGGACAGATAATAAATGTCACTGTTGGCGATGCTCAAATGGTGCAGTTACCAAAGTTTAAAAATGTCAGAGAAGGCAGAGCCCGATTATGCGGATTAAGATGCATTCATACACATCCTAACGGAACTTATGAACTAAGCAGAGCTGATCTTACAGCCTTACTTGATATAAGACTTGATGCAATGGCAGCTATCGGTGTTAATTCCAATGGAACGTTCAGTAAAAAATTCGGCGAAAATCCAAAATTTGCTGATTCTATTCAGATTGCTTTTCTTTCCTCCACAAAAGATAACGAAGGAAATATCTGGAAACTGACTGAGCCGACAACTGTCAGAAAAGCAGGCAATGAAGATTTTTTAAGACAGCTTGAAGATATTGAACAGGATTTTTCTTCGCAGACCGATTTAATAATTTCAAACGATAATGAAAGAGCTATTCTGGTCAGCCTGCAAACTTCTGATTTGAGTAATTTTCAGACAGAAGAATCCTTATTTGAGCTTGAACAATTAACAACCACAGCAGGAGCTGAAGTTATTGACAAAGTAATCCAAAAAAGGTCTGCACCTGACTCAGGAACGTATATAGGAAGCGGAAAAGTAAAGGATATTGCTCTGCTTGTTCAGGAAAAAGCTGCTAATCTTGTCATTATTGATTCTGAACTCTCTCCAAGACAGCAAAAAAATCTGGAAGAAACAATCGGGGTAAAAACGATAGACAGAACAGAACTTATTCTTGATATTTTTGCCCAAAGGGCAAAAACAAAGGAAGGAAAGCTTCAGGTTGAACTTGCGCAGTTGAAATATTTATTCCCAAGACTTATTGGAACGGGTCTTGCTTTAAGCAGACAGGGCGGTGGTGGTACAGGCGGCGGTATTGCAACAAGAGGCCCTGGAGAAACAAAGCTTGAAGTTGACAGAAGAAGAATTCGAGACAGAATTGGACTTCTGGAAAAAGCTGTCGATGATATTAAAGCACAAAGAAACAATGAGCGAAAACAAAGGCAGGCAAATAACTTACCGGTTGCAGCGATTGTAGGATATACCAATGTAGGCAAATCAACCCTTATCAATGCTCTTTCAGATTCGAATGTCCTTGTGGAAAATAAATTATTTGCTACTCTTGACCCAACTACAAGAAAAATTAAACTTCCTGATTTATCAACATTACTTCTAACGGATACGGTAGGTTTTATACAGAGACTTCCGACTTCTCTTGTTGCTGCTTTCAGGGCAACTCTTGAAGAAGTAACAGAAGCAGACATAATTCTTCACGTTATTGATCCTGTTCATCCTAATTGTAGTGAACATATAGATACGGTTTATGAAATCCTGACCGAGCTGGGAGCTTCTGATAAGCCGACTATTACTGTTGTCAATAAAATTGATCTTATAAAAGATGAAGAAACACTCAATGATCTTTATCAAAAAGTTCCGAATCCTGTTGGAATTTCAGCCCTTCAGAGAAAAAGTTTTGGGAAATTATTAAATGCAATACAACAAACAATTGCTGACGGTTTTAAATAAACTTTTTTCAAAGTAAAATTAGTTATGCTAATAAAACTGGTTTTTGGAGAAATAAAAGAATTGAAAGCGGCTGTTTATATTCAACCTGATAAAATAAAAATTTCCGAGATAGACAAACCTGAAATTAAAGACAGGGGCGCTATCATTAAAGTTAACGGATGTGGGCTTTGCGGGTCTGATATCGTCAAGCTAAAGCATCAGCTATCTCCTTCGGGCACAGTTCTGGGCCATGAAATAGTCGGGGAAATTGTCGAAATTAAATCCTGCAATACTGATTTAAAAGCAGGAGACAGAGTTTTAGCAGGCCATCATGTGCCATGTTTTAACTGCAAATACTGCTTAAATGAAAATTATTCGATGTGCCGTGATTTTAAGGAATCAAATATAGTTCCGGGCGGTTTTTGTGAATATTTATTCGTCTCGGAAAATCATTTGAACAATACCGTCTTTAAAATCCCCGACTCTGTTACTGATATTCAGGCTTCATTTACCGAGCCTGCGGCATGCTGTCATAGAGCGGTAAAAAGAGCCAATGTTAAACCGGGAGATAATGTCCTTGTTATGGGACTTGGCTCAATCGGTCTGCTTATAGGACAGATCGCTAAACATTTCGGCGCAAATGTCAGCGGATGCGATCTGTTAAAAGAAAGACTGGATCTGGCTCTTGAACTTGGCTTTGATAATACATTTAACTCCATAGGTACAGCTTTAACTTCCGCTTATTACAAATCAACTACAAACGAGATAGGCGCAGATATTGTTTTTATGGCTTCGGGAAGCGAAAATAGCCTGCCTTTGGCACTTAGCTGCATCAGAGATGGCGGAACAATTGTTGTTTTTTCAAGCATCGCATCTGATGAAACAGGCTTTGCCAACAATCAGATATATTATAGAGAGTTGACTGTTATGGGAAGCTACTCTCCATCGCCCAAAGATTTATGTGAATCGCTTGATCTGATCAAAAGAGGTATAATAAAAGTAGATTTTGCCTCAGTTTACAATTTTGATAATATAGAACGGGCAATAAAAGATACTCTAAAAAACAAAATAATTAAGGCATACATAAAGATATGAATAATAAAATGAAGGCATTGCTTTACTATGAGCCGGGAGTGGTTAAATTTGAAGAGATTGATATTCCGGAGCCTGAAGCGGAAGAAGTTCTTGTCAAAGTACATACAGCTCTTACCTGCGGTACTGATATTAAAACATATAAAAGAGGTCATCCTGTCCTGATAAAAGTTGTCCCATCAGGATTCGGGCATGAATTTGCCGGTACTGTCGCCAAAATTGGCAATAAGGTTGAAGGGTTCAGCATAGGTGATCGTGTAGTAGGTGCAAATTCAGCTCCCTGCCTTGAATGTTTTTACTGCAAAATCAAAAAATATAACCTTTGCGAGAATTTAAACCTCCTGAACGGAGCTTATGCCGAATATATTAAAATACCAAACAGAATAGTCAGACAAAACCTTCTTAAAATACCTGATCATGTAAGCTATGAAGCGGCAGCCTTTACAGAACCCCTTGCAAATGTTGTTCATGGAGTTGAAAGAACAAATATTCAACCCGGTTCAACTGTAGGAGTTGTTGGACTTGGTCCTATAGGACTGATGTTTGTCAGGCTGGCAAAACTCAAAGGCGCAAGAGTCATAGCAGCAGGAAGAAACCCTTTAAAATTAAAACTGGCAAAAGAATTTGGCGGTGCGGATGAGGTCGTAAATCTCCTTGAATCTCCTGATCCTGATAAAGCCATAATGGATTTAACTCCTGAAGGCAAGGGACTTGATGTTGCAATTGAAGCAGTAGGACTTCCTGCGCTGTGGGAAAGAGTTATTGATTTGACAAGAAAAGGCGGGACAGTAAATCTTTTTGGAGGCTGTAAATCAGGAACTAAAGTACAGCTTGATACAAGAAGAGTTCATTATGACGAAATAAATATAATCAGCGTGTTCCATCATACACCTTATCATATCAGAGAGGCTTTGAGATTGATCAGTGAAGGTCAGGTAGATGTAACCAAACTAATCACACATACTCTGCCTATTTTTGATATTGATAAAGCCATAAAACTCCACGATGAAGGCAAAGCAATAAAAATAGCCATGAAACCTTAGTGATTAATTTATTCCGTTGGGTCAAAATTAACCCAACCTATGTTACTTGTTCACTTTATATACTTTCTTAAATTAGATAAATTTTATAGAGAATTAATAATATGTCAAAAAAACCAGAAATAATTAATGCAATAGCTAAAATTAAGAGTGATGGAATTATCTTAGAAAATGTCGCATCTAAAATAATTATTCCCGCTAAAAGTACAGAGAAAATAAAAGTTGATTTTACTTTTACTTCTGATCATAACAAACAACTTATAAATCAGGTAGCCAGTGAAAGAATAGATGAAAATGGGAATAAAGTAAGGACAATTTCAGATAGTATGTTATTCAAATTTTCTTTTGAGGCAGAAGCTCAAAATTATAATAAAAAAATAAAAATTACTTCGAATCAGGCATTTTTTAAACCAGCTATTTTAGTTGGATTTAATAATATTAAAGAATACTCTTGTGAGGTATTCGACCTAGAAATAATAAGCAATTCAAAAGATCAAATTACTGAAAAACCATCTTGTAAATTTCTACTTACGTCAAATAAGGTTGTAGAGCCAAGAGAATATGAAAGAATATCCAATTTTGAAGAAAATACCTGTATTAAAATCGAGTCTATACCAATTATTAGATTAAATCTTCAAACAGGGCCGGAAGTAGTTTTTAAAAAACTCTATAATTTTAAAGAATCCGACTCAGAAGTTGACGAAAAAACTATTTATTCAGAACTTATTGCAGAATTACAGCTTAATAAATTTGCTAATCCCAAAGAAAATAAAATCAAAGAAAGTATTTTAAATGATTTTGAGGATTTACTTTGGATAATATCTTTTGCAGATAGAAAAAGATGCTCTTATCTTGAATATAATTATACAAACTTATATTCAAGTACAAGATTATTCAGAAATAACGTTATTATTCCTACTAATAGCAGCAAACCTATTATTGATGAGTTTTTTACTACTCTGCCTTCTGAATTTCTGAAAACTAGTTATAATAATTTTTTAAACCATAAAAAGAAAAATTTTATTAGACAAGCAATAAAAGCTACGTTATTAGCATATGAATCAAGTTCTACATTACAACAATTTATAGGATTATATAGAGCTTTTGAAATGTTAATGAAAATAGATAATGCTAGAAATGATTTAAATAAACTTTTAAATAAATATGAATTAATTGTATTAGATGATTTATGGCCAATTTACTCTAATGATAGAAAAATAATAACCTTATCTAAAATCAGAAATAAGGTTATTCATGGTGACTTTTTAGATAATAGATATGAATATTTATTCACAGCATTATTCCATTTACAATGGACAGTTGAAAGAATAATTTTAGGCATTTTAAATTGGCCAATTGAAAAATCAGATATTAGTCCTTCATCACTTTTAAGGCATTCTTATTACAAGAAGGAATTATGGCAAATACATCAACAATATTTTGATAAAGATATTGAACTAAAATATTGTTGATCAAAAGTGTTATAAGTAAGGAACAACCCTGTAGATTGTGTGCATTGCGCACCAAAACGATGTTGTAAGGTATTAACGGGGTTTTCATTTCTTTCTTTTGTTATAATGTCCTGAGAAAATCGGACAGGAAAAAGTAGAAAGTATTTCCTTTCGGTAAAATAGAAGAAACGAAAGGAAAAAAAATGAGTGGAAAATTTAAACAGTACACACCAGAATTCAAGACAAAAGTGATCAAAGAGATGCTTAAAAGCGAGCAGACCCAAGCAGAGATAGCATCAAATTATGGAATAGTCAGTTTCAAGATGGAATAGAGGCTATTTTTACACAGGGGAAACTTGAAAAGAATCATAAAGAAGTAATCAAAGAAAAAGAACGCCAGCTAAATGAAGCTTATCGAGAAATTGGAAGCCTTAC
>JAQVCB010000058.1 GCA_028689995.1 Candidatus Gastranaerophilales bacterium | reverse complement strand
ATCCTCATTAAATTCAGAAACAGCCGGTTTTAATATCATTACAGCTATAATTCGTAAATAATAATAAACGCCGATCACTGTATTAATAAGAGCTATAATTAATATCCACAGATAATTTTCAATTCCCGCAAGTGCAATTGACTGAAACAGAAAAAATTTACCGAAAAAACCTGCGGTAAAGGGTATTCCTGCAAGGGAAAGCAGACATATTGTAAATCCAAATGCAAGTAACGGTTTTCTGGTTACCAGCCCATCAAATGCATCTATGGAATCTTTTCCCGTTTTATTGATAAATATTTCAATAGCTGCCCATGTTCCAAAATTCATAAAGAGATAAGCAATAAGATAAAATATCATACTTGCAACTCCTAGCTTTGTTGAAACTGCTAGACCGGTTAAAATATAACCTGATTGGGCAATTGAACTATATGCCATAAGCCTTCGAATGTTTGTCTGATTTACAGCCACTAAATTACCTATTGTCATTGTTGCTATGGCAATAATAGCAATACTAAAGCTCCAAATAGGCAAACTTGCAAATATCTGACTTAAAAATCTTATAATTACAGCAAATCCTGCAATTTTTGAAACTACCGATAAAAAAGCTGTTACAGGAACAGGAGCACCTTCATATATGTCAGGCGCCCACATATGAAAAGGAACAGCGGCAATTTTATAACAAAACCCGCCCATTACAAATAAAAAGCTGAGAATTAAAACAAGATTGACATTATATCTTGATAAATATTCTGCTATACTAACAACATTTGTCTGGCCTGTTATACCGTAAATAAATGAAAAACCGTAAAGAAACACTGCTGAAGAAGCAGCTCCTATTACAAGATATTTTAAAGCGGCTTCATTGCTTAATTTATCGGATCTTGTATAACCTGCAAGCATAAAACTCGATATACTTAAAGTTTCCAGTGCAACAAAGAGCAATATCATATCATTTGCACCTGCTAAAAGCATTGCTCCCAATGCTGCAGATAATAGAAGGACATAAAATTCCCCCGTACTTCTTCCAAAAGTTTCAGTATATTTTTTGGAAAACTGTAAAGTAATTAAAGTTCCAATCACTATAAGGATTCTAAACAAAATTGAATAAGCGTCTGAAACAAAACTGCCATACATAGCGACAAATTTATTGTTAAAAGACAACAATCCGAAGGATAAAAGAACAATACCCAGTCCTATCGTACATACTGCATATATTAATTTCTGTTTATCTGCCTTTAACAAAAAGCACAAAACACAGCAGGCAATTATAAGGATAGTAAGCAGTGTTTCAGGTAATAATGCGTATTTTAAATCATATAGAAGGTTCATATTTTAAATCTCACTTATTTAGATATAACAGCACTAATGGTCGGAACAAATATGTTTGTAATAGCTGAAGGACAAACTCCAAATACCACAATGACAAGAACTAATGAAGCAAAAACTATAATTTCGCCAAAATTTAAATCGGTCATATTTTGCAGATTTTCGGAAAGCGGGCCAAAAAATACTCGTTTAAGCATCCACAAAAGATAAGAAGCTGTAAGGATTATTCCAAATATAGCTATTACAGTTAAACTTTGAATTGAAACAGGGGAAATAAATGCTTTTGAAGTAAATGCTCCGATAAAAGTAAGAACTTCAGCAGCAAATCCTATTAATAACGGCAAACCTAGACTTGCCAGAGTTATTATCATGGAAAAATAAAACATCTTTGGAGCAATTTGCCCTATTCCACTAAGTTCAGCTATGCTTCTGGTCTTACATCTAAGGTAAATAACACCAACCATCATAAAGAGTCCTGCACTGATTACACCATGTGCAAACATCTGAAATACTGCTCCTGACACACCCGCCACATTCATAGCTCCCAGTCCAATAAGCACAATGCCCATATGACTTACACTGCTGTATGCAACGAGTTTCTTCAGATCATCCTGTGGAAACGTAACTATTGCGGCATAAATAATGTTTATCAGTCCCAAAATAATTATTATAGGAGCAAGAATCTTTAATGCTGTTGGAAACATCTGTACATTCATTCTGACAAGTCCGTATCCGCCCATTTTAAGCAATATTCCTGCAAGAAGCATACTTACAGGTGTCGGGGCATCAACGTGTGCATCGGGAAGCCAAGTGTGAAGTGGTACAACAGGTAATTTGACAGCAAACCCGATAAAAAATCCCCAGAATACCAGTAATTCAAAAATCATTGGATAAGCGTATTTATGTGCAAGCAAAGTACTAAGATTAAATGTATAAATATCTGTCTGCGCATAATGATAGAAATAAACCGCCAGAATTGATGCAAGCATAAATATACTGCCCGTAAATGTGTACAGAACAAATTTGATAGCGGAATATTCTTTTCTGCCGGAACCCCAGACTGCAATTAAAAAATACATTGGAATAAGTTCAAGTTCCCAGAAAAGGAAGAACAGGAACAGATCTTTTGAAGTAAAGACGCCAAGTACAGCCGTAGTTAGCATAAATATCATTGAATAATAAAATTTATATCTTTTTACAATAGAATTTTTGCTTGCAATACAGGCTAAAAGGACTAAAAAGGTAGTTAAAACAACAAGAATAACGGTGATACCATCAACTCCAAGTGAAAAATTGATACCCATCGACTGAATCCAACCATCACCCTGCGGCAATTTTAGAGTTTGAACAAATTGAAAGCCCTTTTCAAGCGGTTTATAGCCAAAAAGGAAAAACAGTGAATAAACGAATAACAGAGCAGAAAATCCTATTGAAAACTTTCTTATTTTCGCTTCATCGTTCGAAAACCATGGACTCGCAATTACTAAAGCCGCAATTAACGGTGCAAATACTAATATTGTCAATGATAAAAAGTTCATTTTTACCTCATCTAAATCTATAGCAACCAGAAAGCTAATACTGCAATAATATAAATAAATAAACCTCCGAACAAAACTGCTGTATATGTTTGAAGCTGTCCATTCTGAAGCAGTCTCAGTATTTTTCCTGCAAATTTAACTGAAATTCCAACTAAATTAACAATTCCATCAATAATCATCCTGTCAAACCAGGCAAATAGTTTTGTTAACGGTAAAAAGATTATTCTTAAAAAACCTGAATAAAAATCATCTATGTACCATTTATTTTGAAGAAAATTATAATAAGAAGAAAAATTGTTTTTAATAACAGCAGGATCATAGCTAACATACTGCTTAGCTCTATCCCAGTAAAGAACTGCCGCTGCACAGAAACCTGTCAGGGAAACAATTAATGATATTACAGGCAAAATCAAATTCGCATGATTTTCTCCTGCAAAACCGACAAACTCTGCAAATGATCCTATTCCTATACCTTTTAAACTTCCGCTAAGTGCAAATCCTAAAATTACAGATGGAACTGCAAGTATTATTAAAGGGAGCGTCAAAACTTTGTCAGGTTTATGAGGAACAGCATCTCCTTTATATTCGCCTTCAAAGACAAGAAAATAACTTCTGAACATATAAAAAGACGTTAAACCTGAAACCAGTAGTGATAAAACTAGAAACATCCAGTATTTACCTTCTTCCAGTCCCATAAAAATACCTTCTTTTGACCAGAAGCCGCTTAATAATATACCTGAAATTGCAAATGTTCCTATAAGATATGTGTATGCAACAGCAGGCATATCTTTTCTTAGCCCGCCCATCTTTCTGATGTCCTGCTGATCTGCAAGGCAGTGAATAACTGCACCTGAACAAAGGAATAACATTGCTTTAAAATAAGCATGAGTTACCAGATGGAAAAGTCCTGCAGCATATGCTCCAGCTCCCATACCCATAACCATAAAGCCAAGCTGGCTGCATGTTGAATAAGCTAGAATCTTCTTAATATCAGTCTGCACAATTGCAATCGTTGCAGTTACAAATGCTGTTATAAAGCCTATAACCATCATTATATACAAAGTCATAGGGGCTAATTCAAATAATGGATAAGCTCTTGCTATTAAAAATACACCTGCCGCGACCATAGTAGCAGCATGAATTAATGCACTGATCGGAGTAGGTCCTTCCATTGCATCAGGAAGCCATGTATGAAGGGGGAACTGTGCACTTTTTGCCATTGCTCCAAGAAATATTGCAAAAGTGATTAATGTATAGGTAACAGTATCTGTATGCGCTAATATATATATTCCAGCGTCATTTAATGATGTAAATGCCAGCAAAGACTGATGACTTGACATCCACCAGTCATACCCGAAATACAAAACAGATACGACTCCGACTAAGAGACCAAAGTCACCTATTCTATTCATAATAAATGCTTTTTTAGCTGCACTTGCCGCTGCAGGTTTTTTGAACCAGAATCCTATAAGCAAATAACTGCTCACTCCGACTAATTCCCAGAATATGTATATCTGGAATAAGTTTGTACTAAGAACAAGTCCAAGCATTGAAAAATTAAACAGCGCCAGATAAGCAAAAAACTTGTGATAACCGCCATCATGATTCATATATTCGTGAGAGTATACTTGTATTAAAATACTTACAGAAGTAACAACCATAAGCATAACAGCTGATAGATTATCAACCAGCCAGCCAAATGGCAGCTTTATATTTCCTGCCTGTATCCAGGTAAAATTCTGCTGATAAACAGCATTATTATGACTAATTGCCCAGACAAGAATAAATGTGGAAAAAAGCAATCCAATCGCAGTTGACCCTACAGTTGAATACATTGAAATCTTTTTATTGTCATAAAGTTTAAAACTACGGCCAAACAAAATTATCAAGAATGCCAGTAAAGGCAAAACCGGTATTATCCAAGCATTTATAACAAAAAATTTCATTATATCAGACCCTTAA
Organism: Candidatus Gastranaerophilales bacterium; assembly: GCA_028689995.1. GTDB lineage: Bacteria > Cyanobacteriota > Vampirovibrionia > Gastranaerophilales > UBA9579 > JAQVCB01. Next base: position 12,022 of record JAQVCB010000058.1, on the reverse strand, counting down.
ACTCCTCAAAGCTACTATTAAACTGGAACAAATTTTAAACTCAGCATCTCCCAAATTCAATACTTCCTGTTCCGCATCATCCATTAAGTATATCATAATCTTCCACATCTACAGAAGGTTTATTCCGGTATAGTGCAATAAGAAGAGCCAACCCTACTGCCGCTTCTGCTGCCGCAATTGACATGATAAATATTGCAAATACCTGTCCTTTAAGCTCTCCAAGATCAGTATAATTTGCAAATGCCACAAAATTAATATTTACTGCATTTAACAAAATTTCGACAGACATAAGAACTTTAATTATATTTCTGGAGACTATCAAACCCAGAATACCGATGCTAAAAAGAATTGCACTTAATATAATAAAATGAGTTAATCCGACTTCCATAAATTAACCTTCCTCTTTTGAAACTTCAGTTATAGGATTTACAAGCTTGTCGCTATCTTTTTTAGTTAATACAACCGCTCCAAGTATAGCAGCCAGAAGTAAAACTGATAATAATTCAAATGGAAGCAAATAATTTGTAAACAATTGCTTTCCAATAATGACTGATGTTCCACTTTGCTTAATAAACTCTATCATTTCTATTCCGGGCGGATTTATATTAAATATGTCTTTAATATTTTTTATATCACCCCAAACACTATAGGCAATCAACGCAAAAAGTCCTGCACTCGTTAAAAGAGCAAATAAAGTTCTGGGAGCAAGAGCAATCCATAATTTTTTTTCTGATTCTCTGCTTGTCAGCATTATTGCAAAGATCATAATAATGGTAATGCCGACCGCATATATCATTAACTGTGATATTGCAACAAAATCAGCATTCAACATAATATAGATACCTGCAATTGAAAGAAAACAGATAATTAGTGAAACCATTGAATGAACAATCTTTTTAAGAAAAACAACTCCAAGTGCTGATAAAATTACAGTAAAAGATAATATTAAAAAGAATAACGAGTAAACAACATCCATTTATAAGCTCCCTAGATATCTTTGTCAAACATTTCACGCCATTTTTCCGATTGTTCAGGTGAAAGACTAAGTTTTTTCTTATCTAACACTAATGATTCTCTTGAAAAATCTGCTAATTCATATTCATTTGTCATTATAAGAGATTTTTTAGGGCACACTTCAGTACAGTTACCGCAAAAAATACAACGCCCAATATCAATTGTAAATTTATCAACCACTAACTTATTATTTTTATCTTTGCTGGTTGAAATCTGTATCAAGTCGCCACAAGGGCAGACTTTCATACAGGATTTACATCCTCCACAAACATCTGTTCCATCTTGATTAACCAGTAGCGCCAAAGATCCATGATATCTTGAACTAAGCTCAGGCTTCTTTTCAGGATATTCCAAAGTTATTGGAGGTCTGTATACGTGTTTAAAGACCGTAAGCATTCCTCTTAAAATTTCAATTATTCCATCTTTTGTCTGTATAAAAACATTATTCATATTTATTATCCCGGTATAAAGTATCTGTAAACTGCAACAAAAATAAGATTCAGGAGAGATAGCGGAAGAAGAAATTTCCAGCTAAACGCCATTAACTGATCTGCTTTTAATCTTGGCAACGTTGCTCTAATCCACATAATTGCAAATATTACAACATAAGTTTTAAAGACCAACCAGAATGCCTGTTCTATTCCAACAAACAGATTTAGAACAGCCTGATTATTTAGAACTGACTTAAATAAAATCTGAGAAATATAAGCACCAAAAGGTGATGAATACCCGCCTATAAACAAAGTAACGATTAATACGCTCATAATAAAGAGAGCTGCATATTCAGCAAGGAAGAAAAGCGCAAATTTCATACCTGAATACTCGGTATTGTATCCACTCACCAGTTCACTCTCAGCTTCCGGTAAATCGAACGGTATTCTGTTTACTTCTGCAATAGAACATATAAAAAATACAATAAAACCAATTAAAGAAGGCCACATATTCCAGAATATCAACCCGCCTGACTGTTTACTGACAATTTCAAGCATGTTCATACTGCCTGCAAGTATCGCAACTGCAATAGCAGATAGGATAAGAGGGATTTCATAGCTGATTGCCTGTGCAGCTGATCTCATTCCTCCAAGTAAAGAATATTTATTGTTACTTGCCCAGCCTGCTAATACAATTCCAACTGTCGAAACAGAAGAAACAGCAAGTATTAAAAATAATCCTGCTGCTATATTTACTGCTAACATACTGCTTGTATACGGTAATAAGCAATAAATAACCATTGTTGGAACAAAAACAACAACAGGTGCAAGAGTAAACAATATTTTATTAGTCTCAGCGCTCATAATATCTTCTTTGATAAGCAGTTTTATCGCATCAGCAATAGTCTGGAACAATCCAAACGGACCTACTCTGTTCGGGCCTTTTCTTATGGTTAAAATTGCAAGAACTTTTCTTTCCATCAATACAAGGAAAAGAACAACTATAACAAGAAGAGCTGCTACACCTATAAACGGGAATATAGGCCAGCTTAGCTGTGCAAGTAGCTCAAGCAGCCCTAATTTATTGAATATATTTAAATACAGATCATACATTAAAATTCACTCCTACCTGTCAACTTCAGGAAGAACAACATCAAGGCTTCCAAAGATCGCCATCAGGTCAGCATAGGTCCTATCTTTCATAAGTTCCGGTAATAACTGTACGTTTGAAAAAGAAGGCGTTCTCCATCTGACTCTGTATGGGTTTGGAGTTCCATCACTTACCACATAACAGGTTGTTATTCCTCTTGGAGATTCAACCAGAGAAACTGCCTCTCCTGCCGGAGGTTTAAAAGCAAGCGGTACTATTTTTTTACCTGTGAGTTTCGTATCAAAGCCGCATATCGGGCAATCATCTTTATTACATTCGCAGTTAGTTCGTTTTACAAATAATTTTTCCGGTGTTCCACCCGGTATTTTCTCAAGAGCCTGTTCAATGATTTTTATAGATTCTCTCATTTCAGCTATTCTGACTATATACCTGTCATAAGAATCACCATTTTCAGCAAGGCATACTTTAAAATCCAATTCATTATAAACCGAATAAGGATTTGATTTTCTCAAATCAAGATCTATTCCTGAAGCTCTTGCATTAGGTCCTGTGATTCCAAAATCAAGAGCCATTTCTTTTGTTAAAACACCTACCTCTTTAGTTCTGGTTAAAAATATTGGATTCTTTGTAATTATTGCTTCATATTCATCAAAATATCTTGGCATTTTTTTACATAATTCATGGGCATTTTTCATCCAGCCATGCGGAAAATCATTCTTAACCCCGCCAAAACAGTAATAATTATACATCATTCTTGCACCGGTGAGGTCTTCAAAGAGTTGAACAATATCTTCTCTTTCTCTAAAACAATAAAAAAGCGGGCTAGTTGCGCCAAGATCAAGCAAAAATGAAGCCAACCACATCAAATGAGATGCAATTCTATTAAATTCCATTGTAATAACTCTAATATATTCTGCTCTTTTAGGCACTTTTAATCCTGCAAGGCTTTCTACTGCAAGGCAAAATGATTCTGTATTAAAGAAACTGGAAAGATAATCAACTCTGTCCACCATTGGCAAATATTGATGATAAGTCCTGCTTTCAGCCAATTTTTCCATTCCTCTGTGCAGATAGCCAATAACAGGTTCAATATCTTTGATTATTTCCCCATCAAGAGACATAATTAGTCTCAGCACACCATGTGTACTTGGATGTTGAGGTCCTACATTTAGTTTTAATTCCTGTGTCTGCATCTATTTTTTATTCCTGTTACCAATTATTATCGTTCATTCCAGGCAAGCCTGCTGTCATTCATAACATAGTCTTTTCTTAGAGGATGTCCCACCCAGTCATCCGGCAGTAAAATTCTTTTTAAATCGGGATGATTTCTGAATTTTATACCAAAAAGATCAAAAGTTTCTCTTTCATGCCAGTTTGCTGCTGAATAAATATGTGAAAGACTGTCTATTTCAGGATTATTTCTGTCAAGCCAAACTTTAAGAATAACATTATTCTTAAAAGCAGATGAATATAGATGATAAACAATGACAAATTTATCTCCTACATCAACGCCGCTAACTGAAAATAATACATCAAAATTTGTATTTGCATTCGTTTTTAAAAAACTGGCAACTTCTACAAGTATATCAGCTCCTATTTCAAGAACTTCAATACCATCAGAAGTATGTTTCTGCGGTTTTATATAAAGATCATTATTATTAAGAATAGCTTCAAATTTGCCTACAGCTATTTCCTGATTTTGTAATTTATTTTCCAAATAATCTGACACAATTATCCTCTACATTTTCCCTTGTTAAAACATCCTTATCCTGATCATATCCTTCAGCTTGAACTCCCCAGTGATATATTTCCATTTCATCCATTGGAAGAGCCAGCTCTGAATCATCTGATAATTTTACTTTTGCTCTATGAGCTTCAAGATATTTTTTTCTGTCCAATATTGTTTCAGTTCTTATCTTTTTTTGTAGCTGAATAAGTGCATCAAGCAAAGCTTCGGGTCTTGGCGGACAACCCGGCACATAAACATCAACCGGGATAAGCCTGTCTACTCCTCTTACAACCGAATAGGAATCATTTTCAAACATGCCGCCGGTAATTGCACATGCACCCATAGCCATAACATATTTAGGTTCCGGCATTTGCTCATAAAGCTTAACCAATGCTGAAGCCATTCTATATGTTAACGTTCCGGCTGTAATAATAAGATCTGCCTGTCTTGGTGTAGCTCTAAATACTTCGGAACCGAATCTTGCTATATCATACTTTGCTGCAGAAGTTGAAATCATTTCAATACCACAGCATGAGGTAGCAAATGTCATTGGCCATATAGAATTTGACCTTCCCCAATTATATATAAAATCTACAGCAGTAATTATAATTTTCATACTCTCTCCAGCCAGTTAAAAATAATCTTTAATTTCTATTTCCAATCAAGAACATCTTTTTTCCACGCATATATAAGTCCAAGTATAAGGATTAATATGAAGATCAGAGCTTCAACAAGTGCAAATAAACCTAATTTTTTGTATGCCACTGCAAATGGAAACAGAAATACCGATTCTATATCAAATATAAGGAATAAAATAGCGTACATATAATATTTTATGCCAAACTGTATCCTTGAATCACCATATGTTTTCATACCACATTCATAAGTGGATTCTTTTATTTCATTCGGTGCTTTTGGCTGAACAAGCCAAGATAAAATCAAGGTTGCCGAAGCAAATGCAACGGAGAAAAATATAAAAGCAGCTAATATTCCGTACCCTGTTATAATCATTTTATATCCTGTATAATCTACTCTAACTCATATTTTAATTTTTATACCATGAACATTATAACTTTTTCTCATTAAATTTTTTATACCTGTTACAAATTGATGTCTGGAAAAAAATGAAATTAAAAACAGCCGGAAAAATAATACTTTTAATAATTATTTTAATAATTACCTGCAATGAACAGGTTTATGCTGCACGTCCATTATTAAAGCCAAAAAAATCAATAAATATTATTGAAAATATTAACTTTTATATAAATTCTAATCAAACTCAAAATGCATTAAATCTATTAAATAAGGCTGTTTTAAATGATCCTTACAACCCTAAACTATTCTCAATTGCAGCTGATTTGTTTTACAAAAATTCACAATACAGCGAAGCCGAAATGCTGGCAAGAAAAGCAATATTATTAAACCCTCAGGATAATAACTGTTTATTGATTTTAGGTAATATTTTGATTAGGAATTATAAAACCAATAAACTTTACAATGAAGCCCCACCTTCTGACCAGGATTTCAGCATGTTAAATGAAAGTATAAAATGCTTTAATATAGTATCAGAGAGAGATCCTTCTTCAGTATTACCACATATCGGACTTGCAAAGATTTATTACATTCAAAATAACCAATCTAACTTATATAATGAACTTTTTAAAGCTAAAGAGCTGGTAGACAATAATTCTGACATACTTTTTGAAATCGGTGAATTATTATTTGAGTGCGAAAGTTACGAAAAAGCCATACAATATTTAAAAAAATCAATATCTGCAAGTTCTAAGGACGATTATAAAGCACATGCCCTTCTTGCAGAGATATATGAAAAGTTAGGAAACTTTGAGCAAGCTCAAAACGAATACATTGCAACTTTAAAAATCAATGACAGCCAGCCTGAAATAAAAGATAAACTTGAAGATTTAAATTCAAAAATAGTGCCGGTATCAGACGTAAAACAAACTACAAAAAATACTGAGAAAAATTCTGAAATCCCCGACATATTACAGGCTGACAACTTTCTTTTAATGAACAGATTTTCAGAAGCAAGAGAACTATATTTAAAAATACTTCAAAAAGATCCTGTCAATACTGAGGCTCTTTCAGGATTATCCGAGTTATATTATGCACAATGGTTGCTTGGATACTATAATACAAAAAAATATTATCTGGATTGCTCTTATTTTAATAATATTCCATCAACTTTATCTAAAATTTCTATTTTAAAATTCAAACTGACAGCAGAACCTAAAATGACTGATACGCTGGAAGAATCACTTGAACAAACAGCTAATAATAAATCCTCCGAATATTACGATAAATTTGATGCTACAAGAGCATTATTTCTACTTGGAAATTATATAAATGCCGGAACTAAATTAAAGGAACTTTCAACTACTGATATAACTGATTATGACAAATTCAAAATGGCAAAAATGCTTTATTTTGACCAAAATTATACTGAATCGGATAATCTTTTAAAAAAGATTACAAAACCTGACAACTTTACAAAAACTTTGAAGAATAGAATAACTTTTAAACAAAATCAGGCAGATATTATTTTTGAAAAAGGGTTAATGCTGTACAAAGAAAAAAATTATCCTGCTGCAATTTCAAAATTTGAAGAAGAATTAAAAATTTTTCCAACTGATAAAAAAGGTCATCTATACTATGCCTATGCGCTTCAAAAAACAGGTAATACAGACAAAGCTGTAGAAGAGCTTAATATATATATGAATCTTGAATTATTATATCCGTCTCAAAAACCCGAACTAAAACAAAAAGGCATTCAAAAAATAAAAAAATCCTGGGAAAAATAAGTTTTTTATATTTCGGAATTTCTAGGTTAATAAACTTTATTTAGGGATTATTACAAATTACAAAAAAATTAAGAAATATGATAATAATAATTGTAAGAATAAATATTTTGTCCTGTTTGCCATAAAGAAATGTTTATTATAATATTATTTTAAAATCCATAAATTTGTATGGTATTTAACCAATACAGGATTATGAAATTACTACTAAACTCTCCTGTAAGGGTAAAAAAGAAAAATAATTAGAGTATTCCCAAAAACATTACATGAAATAATTAGTAACAGGTATAAAAGCAGTTATTTAGAGAGGTATGAAATAATCAATGAAAATTGTAGTGTGTGTAAAACAAGTTCCAGATACATCAGACATCAAATGGACTGAAAATAACACTATGATCAGAGATGGTGTTGAAAGTATTATGAACCCTTTTGATGAATATGCTGTAGAAACAGCTATCAGGATTAAGGAATCAAATCCTGACAGTACAATTACAGTATTAACAATGGGTCCACCACAGGCAAAAGATGTTCTTAAAAGAGCAATTGCAATGGGTGCAGATGATGCAATATTAATTTCAGACAGAAAATTTGCAGGATCTGACACTCAGGCTACAAGCCGTACACTTGCAAAAGCAATAAAAGAAAAAATCGGCAACTTTGATCTTATTATATGCGGACAATTTGCAATAGACGGAGATACAGCTCAAACAGGTCCAAGTATTGCTGAACATCTTGGTCTTGCTCAGGTAACTTTTGCTAAAGAAGTTGAAAGCACAAACGGAAATACATTAATTGCAAAACGAGAAATTGAAGAAGGACTTCAAAGAGTTGAAATGCAGCTTCCAGGCCTTATCTGCATGTTAAAGTGCGACTATGAGCCAAGAATGCCTGCCATTAAAGGAGTTATGAAAGCAAACAGGATGCAGATTCCAGAATTTGGAATGGAAGATCTCGGTCTTGATAATGAAGATGTTGGCTTTAAAGGATCTCCTACGTGGGTTTCTAAAGCTTTCAGACCAGAAACAAGAGGAGCAGGAGAATTGATCAATATAGATGATCCAAAACAAGCTGCCTGCGTTTTACTTGAAAAATTAATTGAATCAAAAGTTCTTGTATAACTTAGGAGACTAAAAATGAGCGAAATAGATTTAACACAATATAAAGGGATTTGGGTTGTTGCAGAAAGAACCCAGTCCAATAAACTTGCCGGCGTATCGTTAGAATTAATCGGTGCAGCAAAACAGCTTTCCTCACAACTTGGGGAAGAAGAAGTTTGCGCAATCCTGCTTGCCGACAACGATGATGCAAATCCCATGATTAAACAGCTATCAGAAGCAGGAGCCAGCAAAGTTTACCTGATACAAAATGATTGTTTGAAAGACTACTCAACAGAACTTTATACAAAAGCAATCTGTGATGCTGTAGAAATGAAAAAACCATCTATAGTTCTTATTGGTGCTACAACAACAGGTAGGGACTTTGCTCCAAGAGTATCTTCAAGACTTAATACAGGACTTACAGCAGACTGCACAGAACTCGGCATAAACGAAAAAGGTCTTCTTGCAGCTACCAGGCCTACTTTTGGAGGCAGTTTAATGGCCACAATTCTATGCCAGAAAACAAGACCTCAAATGGCAACAGTTAGACCAAAAGTTCTGCCAAAACCGGAACCCGATACATCAAATACTGCTCAGGTAGAAAAACTTGATATTCAACTGGATGCATCTATTGCCAAAACAAAAATTCTTGACTGCCAGAGCTTATGCGAAACCTTATGTGCAAGAATTGATGAAGCTGATATTATTGTAGCAGGCGGTCGAGGAATGAAGAATGCTGAAAACTTCAAAATCCTTGAAGATTTAGCCAAAGCTCTTGGCGGTGCAGTTGGCGCAAGCCGTGCAGCAGTCGATGCAGGATGGAGAGGTCACTGTGACCAGGTTGGACAAACAGGAAAAACAGTTAGTCCTAAATTATACATTGCCTGCGGAATTTCAGGCGCTATTCAGCATTTAGCCGGTATGAATTCAAGCGATGTAATTATTGCTATCAATAAAGATTCTGAAGCACCTATTTTCGGCATAGCTACTTATGGAATAGTAGGAGATCTGTTTGAAATTGTTCCAGCTTTAACTGAATCAATCAAAAACAAACAACTTTCACCCTGTTCATAAGGAAAATACAAGAACTAAGAAGCTCCGATCAATGATCGGAGCTTCTTAGTTCTTGTGCATAAAAAGAAAATCCCGCAATGCGGGATTCTAAGGATAGAATTTAAAATTACGGAGTTTATAGAGGAGTTTTGCATTTATATTAAAACTTGAAAACAAATAAAAAGAAAGATTTTAATTTAAAAATATTAATAATTCTTAATATTGGCGAATTCAGGTTCTGGTTTAATTAGCACCACCTGAAGTCTGATTAATCCCAGAAATTTAAGCACGTAATTTTCTATCAAAAATGTCGATAGCAGAGGAGATTTGAAGAACTTCGTCGGTTAATTTAAATTTTACATCTCCAATAGAGCCACAGAACAATTGCTTAAGAACCGTCAATAAAGAATAAGCAAGGCAAACAAAACCAACATGGTTAGTTAGTTTCTTCCAACTTTGCATCATTAAAAACTCTAATCCCAGCTTTTGTTTAGCTTCCCTATGAAATACTTCAACCTGCCACCTTTTTAAGTATCCAGACTTTAACTCGTCATCTGTAAGATTAATGTTATTGGAACAGATGTAATATTCTTCGTCATGGAGACAAAATCGAAGTATTTTAACCTGTTGTGATATTCCATTCATCTTACAGACTATACTTTCATCATAATTTAAGCCTGATTGTTGTAGTTGACATTTATTCCCATTAACATAAACTATCCTATTCTTTTTTATCCTTGTAAACCAAACAAATCCATTCTTGTTTAGCCACTTTATGATTTTCTTTGAAGCAAAATAACTGTCGAACATTATCGTTTTTACTGGTATTTGCATCAAAAGGTATTTTTTCATAAGATTCAAGAACATATCTGTCTTTTTCTTGTAATCTTTTGGTTTTGATACTTTTGAACTGACCCAAATACAAAAATCCAATGGAATATAGATTGTTCCATTTGTTAATCCAATGCTTATCATTTCATTTTGAGGAATATTTTTCATTCCTACTATATTAACCAATCCTCTTTTGGATATTCTATTCTTTGCATATGGCTGTTTTAATGGAGTTCCATCTGCTGTAAGATAAAAGTTTAATGCTTTAAATATTGGTATGATTAACTTTGCCAACTGATAAAATAGATTTTTCCAATTTATCTTTGACTCTAGAAAATCATAAAATTGCCATAGTGCTATTTCTTGTGTATTTTTAGATATTCTGCGTACTGAGAACTGTTTCTCTTGTAAGATTAATCCCAATAAATATTTTCTTAATATCACCTTGTCGATGTCATTTGAAAGAAATGATAGAATGTAATTAAGAATAATTTGAAGCCAGATGCGTTGGCTCATAATTAAATCCTCCTGTTTGACAACATTGTCGTTCAGGAGGATTCTTCATTTCAATTCGTTTTTTACTTCTTAACAGGACTTACGCAACAAGTTCAAAAAGATCTTGATTATTAAATTTTGTTTCATAGAAATCCTGCAAGAAGTCTCTTTGTGAGGCTTCTATGCTTTTATTAGGGTTTTTTTGTTTCAAAAATAAATATGCATCCATACACAAAGATATATGATTCTTTTGAGCTTGTAATGTTCTTGCTTCGCACTCCTCAAAATGAAGAAATGATTTTAAATCCCTAAAAACTGTCTCAATTATCCATCTATTTTGATATATCTTCCAGCCTGAATGACTCATAATTGGCGATTCAAGATTTGTCATAATATATCTCTTGTCGTGTTTGACAACTTGAATAATATGACCTATCCCTTTTGCCCTCCCATACAAGCTTTTTCCTCCATAATATTTATGTTTATCTACTCTTTTTCCGTTAAAATTTCTATTTCTTTTACTCAGGCATAAGTACTTCCAGCCAAAGTCATTGACCAGATTAAATGTTTCTTTAGCCCCATACCATAAATCAAACAATATTATTTCAGGTTCAAGACCCATTTCATAATATTCTTTAAGTTTTTTTCTTACTATTTCATTCTTTGTCCCTTCTTGTTTATCCCATATTATATCTTCAAGATTGTATATATCATTGTTATGAACATAGATTATTTTTATTACAGTATAGCCTTTTATTGCTTTCTTCAGGGTAGAACAATATACCCACCTGATTCCTTCTATGTTTTTAGCATACATTTTACTCAAAGGGGTATCATCAACGATTAAATTCCCACCTTTTGGCAGGGTTTTAATGTTTACTTTTGCTTTTTCATCATTATTTGATAAAAATCTCGTTAATTTATCGTGAGAAATTTTTTCAATATTTTCAGCACATTTCAGACAAGAAAATTTGCCTTCTGTCGATAAAAGTGCCATTCTATATGCATATGTTAGTTTCATAACTACATCCTGACACTTCTTCGATTAAAAGAAAAATCAGGATGTTTATTATTTTTGATTAATTTTTACTTTGCGTAAGTCCTGTTATTAAATTTCTGATTAATCCATTAATATTATAACCATTCCATGCTCCCAAGAATGATATGACTTACAAAAGAATGACTATATACCAAGTTCATAACCATATACAGTCTGGTATGGAGACCGCTGCATAACCCATAAAAAAAACGTCCTATTTAAAGAACGCTTTTTTAAACTTAAGAAAATTTTTATTCAACGATAATAACGCTAACAGGGCAGGAATCAGCTGCTTCTTTAACAGTATCTTCATTAGCTGCAATATTAGCTTCATTAACAACAACAGCATCTTCAACTGTAAATACTGCTTCACATATAGATTCACAAGCTCCGCAAGCTATACATC
>JAQVCB010000167.1 GCA_028689995.1 Candidatus Gastranaerophilales bacterium | reverse complement strand
CCTGCGACAAAATCAAGATACTTTTTACCTTCAGTATCCCAGACATAACATCCTTCCCCTCTATCTATTACAACAGGGTAATAGTTGTAGGTGTTCATCACATATTGTTTGCCTTTTTCTATATATTCTTTCATGGATTATTCCTCGACAATCGTTCCTATTCCTTTTTGGGTAAAGATTTCAAGCAGCAGGCTGTGTTCAGTCCTGCCGTCCAGAATGTGTACTGCTTTGACTCCTTTTTTAATTGCTTCAACACAGCAGTCAACTTTAGGTATCATGCCTCCTGAAATAACTTTGTTTTCAATTAATCCTGGTACTTCCGATACTTTTAACGAAGAAATGAGCGAAGACTTGTCGTCTATATCTTTAAGAACGCCCTCTATATCTGTTAAAAATATCAATTTTTGTGCTTTTAAAGCTCCTGCAATTGAAGCCGCCGCATAGTCGGCATTAATATTGTAGGAATTTTTGTTATCGTCCGTTCCTATGGGTGAAATTACAGGAATAAAGTCTTTTTCGATCAGCGTTTCAATCAGGGAAGTATCAACGTTGACAATCTCGCCGAGAAATCCGACATCGTTGCCGTCAATTAATTTTTTCTGAGCCTGTAGGAGGTTGCCGTCTTTTCCGCAGATACCGACAGCTTTTAAACCGTTACTCTGTATGTATCCGACAATATCTTTATTTATTTTACCGGCAAGAACCATCTGGACAACTTCCATTGTTTCTTCATCAGTAACTCTGAGACCGTTGATGAATTCAGATTCTTTTCCCAGCTGTTTTAGCATTTTGTTAATTTCGGGTCCGCCTCCATGGACGATAACTACATTAATTCCTATTAATTTCATCAGAACAATATCCTGAATGACTGTTTCTCTGATGTTTTCATCCAGCATTGCACTGCCGCCGTACTTAATTACAAGGGTTTTTCCGTAAAAATCCTTAATATAAGGCAGAGCTTCAATTAAAACTTTTGCTTTTTCTATATATTTTTCCATTTATATCTTGTCCTTCAAGTTTATGTTCTGTATTCGCCGTTGATTTTTACGTATTCATAACTTAAATCACAGCCCCATGCTGTCGCTTCAGCTTCACCGTCCTGAAGATTTACGATGATTTTAATATCTTTTTCTTTCAGGATTTTTAAGGCTTCATCTTCGTCAAATTTTATCGGCATTCCATTTTGCATAACGATCGTTGATCCGATTTGGTTTGAAAACCCAATATCTACTTTTGTCTGATCAAAATAAGCGCCTGAATATCCCATAGCTGCAATAATTCTGCCCCAGTTTGCATCCTCGCCGAAGAAAGCTGCTTTTACCAGACTTGAAGTAATAATTGATTTTGCGAGTATTCTTGCTTCACTTTTTGTTGTTGCTCCGTGTATTTGAGCTTCAAGAAATTTTGTAGCGCCTTCTCCGTCCCTTATTATCTGTTGGGCTAAATATGTATTAACAAGTTCAAGAGTTTTCTTAAATGTTTTATAATCTTCATTTTCTTCCTTTATAAGCTCATTATCGGCTTTTCCGTTTGCAAGTATGGTCACCATATCGTTTGTGCTTGTATCTCCGTCAACGGAAATCATGTTATAAGAATCTGTAACAGTTTCTTTTAGCGCTTTATCAAGTAAATCTGTCGTGATATTAATATCGGTTGTTAAAAATGCAAGCATTGTTGCCATATTTGGGTGAATCATTCCTGATCCTTTTGCCATCCCTGCGATTGTTACTGTTTTTCCCTGAATTTCAAATTCAACGGTAATTTCTTTTGTGAAAGTATCGGTGGTCATTATTGCTTCTGCTGCATTTTTGCCGTCTTCATCAGAATTTCCCAGATCGAGACATAGCATTTCTATGCCTGTTTTTATTGTGTCCATTGGAAGAGGAACTCCGATCACTCCTGTTGAAGCGACAAGAACCTGTTCTTTTTTAAGTCCCAATGATTTTGCAGTGATTTCAGCCATAGTTTTATTATGTTTGTTACCTTCATCTCCTGTACAGGCGTTGGCATTTCCGCTGTTGACAACAATTGCCTGAACACCGGACTGCATTTCAATTATTTTTTTGTTCCACAAAACACATGCCGCTTTTACAATGTTTGTCGTGAAAACAGCGGCAGCATTTGCCGGAGATTCGCTGAATAAAATTGCAAGATCTTTTTTGTATTTTTTTAATCCTGTATGTTTTCCTGCTGCTTTAAAACCTTTAGGACTTGTTATACTGCCTTTTATTATTTTTAAATCCGATTTTACGTTCATTTCATTATCCTTTTCACTTTATTCAGGTTTTTTGTTTCCAGATTTATTTTGACAGTGATTTCTTATTTTTTCGTTGTATATTATTAATTCTGCTGTGAAGTCGTTGATTCATGCCGGGAAAATTGGAATAGTTGTTAGTCCGACTTTTTCATCAATACCAAATATAAGGTTCATATTTTGTACGGCCTGTCCTGCTGCGCCTTTTATAAGATTATCTATTGCTCCGACTACTATAAGTCGGTTTGTTCTTTCATCAACAGTAAATCCTATATCGCAGAAGTTTGAACCTTTAACCCATCGGGTTTCCGGATAGATTTCTTTTTGGGTTAATCGGATAAAGTATTCATTTTCATAAAATTTCTTGTATATTGAACTGATTTCTTCGTATTTTATTTTTTCTTTTAATGTAGCATATGCTGTGACAAGGATTCCCCTGTTCATTGGAACAAGGTGGGGGGTAAAGGTAATAGTTATATCTTTGTTTGCAAGTATGCTTAGTTCCTGTTCAATTTCGGGTGTATGCCTGTGAGATGCTAGTTTATAAGCTTTTATAGATTCATTACATTCATTATAATGTACTCCGAGATTTAATGCCCTGCCAGCACCAGAAACTCCAGATTTGGCATCTATAATAATAGAATCATCTTTAATTATTCCTGATTTTAATAGTGGGGCAAGACTCAGGATGCTACAAGTAGTATAGCATCCTGGATTTGCAATAAGATTGGCTGTTTTTATTTTATTTCTTTTAAGTTCACAGAGCCCATAAACGGCTTCTTTTAATAAATTTTCGCTAAAATGTTCCGTATTATACCAGTTTTCATATGTTTCCTTGCTATTTAATCTGAAATCAGCCCCAAGATCAATTATTTTGGTTTTTTCCAGTATTTTTGGGGTTATTTTTTTAGAAGCTATTCCATGAGGAAGAGCAAGGAAAATTACATCAAGCTCATCAGCAATTTTTTCAATATTTTCTTCCTGACATTCTCCCGAATAAATTTCTCTGAAATTCTCATATATCTGATCATAATTTTGTCCAATATAACTGTGAGAAGTTGTCTGAACAAGATTTATATCGGGATGTTGCAGTAAAATCCTTGTAAGTTCCTGTCCGACATAACCTGTAGATCCTATAATACCAGCTTTTATCATTTTATCCTCTTGTTGTTAGTTTTTTAGTACACATAAAAATAGGTCTCCTAAAAATTCAGGAGACCTATTTTTTAAATAATTAGCTCTAAAATTTATTCAATAACAAATAAAGACGCTAACTCATAAGCCACCTGACGAGTTATACAGCGGTTGCGTCGGTTGTTTGATTTTTGATTTTTTAATAATATATTGTTCATTTTTCCAACTTTTTTGTACTTAAATTAAT
>JAQVCB010000166.1 GCA_028689995.1 Candidatus Gastranaerophilales bacterium | reverse complement strand
GACTCATAATCCCTTGGTCGTTGGTTCGAATCCATCCGGGCCCATTAATATTTACAAGACTTTCGGCGAAAGCCGAATTTTTTGTATCTATAATTGGGGACAATTTGGGGACAACTGAAAATAAAACATCACAAAAAATAACAACAATTCCACAAGATATTTTTTAATTATTTAGATAATTTAAAGAATAAGCAATTATTTTTTTGTTCTTTTTTAATATAATCAGAGAGAGAAAGTAAGAAGAGAGAACCAAATATTATGAACTTAAGAGTTGATAATTCTTATAGTCCTTATACAAAGTCCAATGTCACTTTTGGACATAATCAGGGTGTGCTTGATGCAATTGAAGTATTAAAAAAGAGAGTTACGCCTGATCGTATTGATGAATTACAAGCACAGTTACAAGATGTAAAATTTACACCAGATTTTGTCAATAAAATCAGTGAATATTCAGATCATTGGAAACAAGTTTTAGTTAAGTATGCTAATCCAAAAGAAATTCAAGACGGTTTAAAAAGAATTTTTGGAATGAAATAAATCATTTTTGGTCGGTTATATTTTCAATTCCTTTTTGTATAAATTTTGAGCTGTATGCTCCTGCGACAGAACCTATTCCCATTCCAAGCAAAGAATAAGCTGGGCCTTTTTTAGCAAACAAAGCACCGATTAAACCTATACCTGCGGTTATAAAAGATACATTTATACTAGATTTTACAGCCTGTATTGAGCCTTCTTTAAACTTATTTTTTGGAGAATCATCATTTTTTATTTTCTTTATCAAAAGAGGCAATTCCAACAAACTTAATGCTAAAACACTTATAATAGGGATTCTTAAAAGAGATCTTCCTATTAGTTTAGCAAGAGACTTGCCATTAATTCTTGATGCATAAACGTCAACCTCTTTAACTATTGTTTTTCCTGACTCATCTAAAGTCACTTTTGGCACTTTGCGGCATGTATTTTCAGAGTATAAATCATCAATATTAATATTAAAAATTTTACATAAATAATCGCCAATCTTTGTATCATATAAAGTCTTATCAAATGAATATAACTTGATACCTAATTTTCCCATTTTATTAACTACAGGCTGAAGTACAGTTCCTCTGAAAAATGAAAAACGAGCCTGACAATTTTTATAATCATACTTTGGCAATTCGCATTTAAATATTTGTTTAGCTGCATCTTTTAAATCTCTTGTGTCTTCCGGCAGCATAATCCCTGCAAGAGCAACCAATCCGGCTGCTCGTACATAGTTGCCATCTTCAATGTTGTCAGGTAAAGATGAAATTCTTCTCACTGGAATTATTGGACTAAGTGCTGCAATTACAGCTTTTCTAAATGTAGTATTGCTTTTGTTTTCAGGCTGAATTTGTTGAACTTGTGGGGCGTTTAAGAAAGGTGCAAAAATATCTTTTGTTCTATTTATATCTTGGATTAATTTTAAGTCAATTGACGGTCTTGTGGATTCTCTACGACACATGCCGGAACGACGCTCAGAATCGACAGAAACATTATTTTGCCTTCTGTCTGTTTTTTGATTATATTGCGGGTAAAGTTTTAGAATATTTCCTTCCAATTTTCACCTTCCCGGCATACTGAAGTAAAAGGAATTACTTCCTATATTTTATAAAAACAATTAATTCTAAAAAATTGCTAATATTAAAATTTATTTTACTATACGTGGGTTAAACCCACCATGCAGACGCGAATGGTTGCTTCTGGCATAGATTTGATTGTCGCACAATACATTCTTGGGCACACAAATATGAAAACAACTATGAAGTATTCTCACCCTGTTCCGGTAAGTAAGTAGGTTGGGGCATTTTTGACCCAACAATTAAACCTAGGATGGGCAACATTCCTATCTATATCTATTCCAATTTTACCATTTCTTAAAGATGAAGAACACTGCGCCTATCATCATTGCGAAACCTACAAGGTAATTCCATTTCAGTCCTTCTTTTAAGTAAAAAACTGAAAAAACACAAAACACGACAAGGGTAATAACTTCCTGCATGGTTTTAAGCTGAGCTGCACTAAAATATTGGTGTCCTATGCGATTTGCAGGAACCTGAAAACAGTATTCCGCAAATGCAATAAGCCAGCTTACAAGAATAACAACCCATAGGGCAGAACTTTTAAACTTTAAATGCCCATACCACGCAAATATCATAAAGATATTTGAAATAGTAAGCAGTATTATCGGAACAAAAGACCTGATCATTATTAATATCCAGCAAATTTCAACAATAACATTTTACATAAAAACCAGTGATTTCACTATATTGAATAAAAAGTCTCGTAGCAGGTGGGTTAAGACTGTTTACAGAATAATTCATTAATTAAATACCTGCATAACCCACGAGGACACGATTAGAGAATAAATGGATAATTATTTATGCAAGATTATCTAAAATAAAAGTTCGAAAATCGTCCAACAAAGCCCATTTAATTAAATCAATGATTTCCCCGAAAGGCGATTTTTTGTTTTCTAGAAATTGTTGCAGTTTTGTTGCAATGAGAAATAAAACTCTGCAAAAACTACAATAAAGTATTCAGTAAAATGATTGAAATAATATTCCTTGTATGATATATTACTTACATGGAATATAAAGTATTATATAGTGAAGTTTATGAAAAATGGTGGCTTGATTTATCTGAACCGGAACAGATAGACATTAGAGCTGTTATTAAAATGTTAAAAACCTTTGGCACTAATCTTGGTTATCCATATAGTTCTAAAATTAATCACTCTCCATTAAAAACAAAGCATATGAGAGAGCTAAGAATCAAATATAAAGGTTACCCTTACCGTATTTTGTATGCTTTTGATCCAAAGCAACAAGCAATATTACTTTTAGGCGGCGATAAAACAGGAAATAAACGCTGGTATGTAAAAAACGTACCATTAGCAGATAAAATTTATCAAGAATATTTATTAACTCTCAAAGGAGGCAAATAATATGGAATTTAAAGACTTTAGCGAATTAGAAAAAAATATGTCTGATGAAGCATTAAAAGAATCAGATAAAAGATTTAATGAAATGATGCTGGGTTATACACTCGCACAGATCAGAGAAAATCAGGGAATAACACAAGAAGAACTTGCAAAAAGACTTAATATTAATCAATCAGCAATATCTAAATTTGAAAAAAGAGAAGCTATTACAATTTCAAAGCTACAAGAATTTATAAAAGCTATGGGCGGTGAGATTGAAATAAATATTAACTTCCCGGACAAAAAGATTAAACTAAAGCCTTCTTTTCAACGATAATTTAGTATAAGCCGATCATATAACGTGATCGGTTTCTTGTTATCAGCCCTTATACAAGCACCGTTAAGGCATGTAAAATGATTCTCAGGCGATTTAATACTTAGATAATTTATCCATGCCAACAATAAAAGCCTTGTAACTGGATTTATAATCTAAAATTTACTCACTAACCCTCTTTTTGTTATCCTATTTTTTGCATATGGTTGTTTTAATGGAGTTCCATCTGCTGTAAGATAAAAGTTTAAAGCTTTAAATATTGGTATGATTAACTTTGCCAACTGATAAAACAGATTTTTCCAATTTATCTTTGACTCTAGAAAATCATAAAATTGCCATGGCTTTATTTCTTGCGTGTTTTTAGATATTCTGCGTACTGAGAACTGTTTCTCTTGTAAGATTAATCC
>JAQVCB010000057.1 GCA_028689995.1 Candidatus Gastranaerophilales bacterium | reverse complement strand
GCATATCAATTAACATCTCTGCTAATAGTTTTTCTCCTTATGCCTTTAATGATAAAGATTTTAGGAGATTATAAATACGGGGTATGGATTCTTGTAACCATAATGGTTAATTACATGGGCTTTACCGAGCTTGGTGTCACCAGTGCAATTCAAAGGAATTTAGCTGTCGCTATCGGTGATAAAAACAGGGAAGAATTTAATAGAATCTTTTCTAACGGACTATTCCTGAATTTTATTATTTTAATTTTAGTGTTAATTATAACTTATATCTCTGTTCTGGTTATTAATTTTATACATTTTAAAGAATATCATTTAATATCATTGCTGATAACAATTATGGGAATAAATCTGGCTCTTACGTTCCCCTTTAAGTCATTTTTAAGCGTTATAGCAGCGAATATAAGATTCGAGATAATATCAGGAATAATGTTATCCCAACTTGTAATTACATCTTTATTGACAGTTGCATTGCTTCTAAACGGATACGGATTAATTGGACTTGCCGTTAGTACTTTAATGGTGACATTGTTTACAAATTGTCTGTATGTTTATTTCGCAAAGAAAATTTATGATTTTTCCCTGTTTAATATGAAATTAATAAATAAATCTACTCTTAAAAAGCTTTTAATATACAGTGGCAAAACTTTTTTAGGACAAATAGCCGATATAATCAGATTTAAAATGGATGAAGTTGTCACAGGCGCACTTATATCAGTTAATATGGTTACTACCTATTCAATTGCAAATAAATTAAATGGGGCCGCAAATGGTTTTACAATGTCATTTTTGGGAGTGCTAAACCCGTTTTTTTCCAAATATGTAAATATAAAAAGTGATCATGAAAAAGCAGAATTATTTTTCTTGGTTTCTAAAATAGTTATAGCAATATCTTTCCTGACATTCTTCGGTTTTCTTATTTTAGGAAAACCGTTTATAAAGATATGGATGGGAGAACATTATATTAAGGCTTATTATCCGTTAATTATTCTTGCTTTAGGTTATTTCATTGCATTTATGCAGTCTGTAGGAATTAATTACATGTATTCTACAAACACACATCAGTATTTAGCTTATATGTCACTTGGAGAGGGAATAATCAATTTGATTTTTAGTTTAATCTTTGTAATGCATTTTAAACTTGGGATCATTGGTGTAGCTTTAGGCACGCTGGTTCCGCTATCTGTAACAAAGACTTATATTCAGCCAATGATAGTGAGTAAACTGCTTAATATTAATCCGCTGAAATATTATTTATTTTTTGCAAAGAATTCATCTATAGGATTTGCCTTATATTTAATAACAGGATTTGTTATAGTACAATTAAATATTGATAATTACATAAAAATAGTTATAGCAGCTTTCATTCTTGGTTTATTAGCTGTCTTACATTTATTTTTTATGTTGGACAGGCAGGAAAAACTAACTATAAAAGATGCTGTACTAACAAAATTGTCACGATATAATAAATCTGAAATTAAAATTAATACAAATTAAGGAAGAGTATATTTATGCTGTGTAATAACAAATGGAAATCGGGATTTATAATAATTCTGTTTTTATTTTTCATTTATTTCTTGTTTGACAATATTAGTCCTGTTAATAAAATCCTCAATAAAATGCATCTTAATAAAGAAGAATATTTTTCTGCAAATTTTTCTGACAAAAGTTTTAAAACTGTTGAAACCAAAGCACTGGCTCAACTTATGAATCCAGGTTTGAAGCTGAAAAACAGGAGTGATGATTCATCAAATTTAGAAAATTTAGTTAAAAGTTTGGTAATTAAAAACGATTATAACAATTGGGACAGCTCACTTATGCTGCTGGGATTATTGGAAAGCAACCCGAGTGTTAATTTAAAATTTGTAGAAAACTTTTGCAGCAAAATAATAGATAATCAAGGGAATTTTAAATATAAACTTCAAAAAGCAGATCAATGTATGGTGGGATATATATTTCTGGAATTATACAGCATAACTCATAAACATAAATACAAAGCTGCTGCTGATAAATTAGCGGGATTTTTAATAAAAGATTATCCAAAATCAATTTCCGGCACTGTTCCTTATCGTATCAAATATCAAAATTATATGTTTATAGATACTATTGGGATGATCAGTCCTTTTTTAATAAGATATGGAGAAACTTTTCATAATCCAAATGCAACAAATCTCGGAGTTAAACAGCTAAAAGAATTTTTGAATACTGCTATTGATAAAAAGACAGGATTGCCTTACCACGCTTATGATGCTCAAACACAGCAGACATTTGGCATTCTTGGCTGGTTAAGGGGTATTGGATGGTTATCAATAGGGCTTGCTGATTCTTTAAAATATTTATCCCATGAGAATGAAGATTATCAATATTTAACTAAACAGTTCAATTCTCTTATTACCAATGTATCAAGATATCAAAACAAAGAAAATCCCTGGAACTGGGATATAGAAAATTCTTATGGACATATCGATACTTCCGGTACAGCAATGATAGGATATTCCATAGAAAAAGGTATTTCAGAAAAAGTTTTAGATAAAAAGTTTCAGAATGTTTCTGAAAATGCGATGTTAGGCATTTTAAAATCAGTAAATAAGGATGGTTCTGTTGAAAATAGCCTGACTGAATGTCAAGGGATAGGCCATTATCCTAATAAATTTGGTTCGTCAAATTACACTCAGGGAACTACGCTGGCATTATATTCATTAATTATGTATAGAAAAAATGATCTGGCAGGGATAAATAATGCAAAAAAATAAATTTTTACTGACCGGTAATGGGTCATATGAGAATAAAGGCTGCGAGGCTATTGTAAGAGGTACTATATCAATACTGGATAATGCTTTTGATAATAATATTTATAATATAGAAACCTGCTTTGAGAGCGAAGAATCCTATGTCAAACAAAAAAACAGTGAATTTGATGAAAGAATTACCCATATAAAAGCCACCAAAGAGAGACTGAATTTTTTTGCCAAACCTTCATTGAAAACTTTTGAAACGGCTTTATCAAATAGATTTAAGATTCTTGGACTGTTTGAGAATTTGAAATTTCAAAAACAGGATCACAAGAATATTTTAGATGATTTAACTAATTGTAAGGCTGCTCTTTGCGTGGGAGGAGATAATTATTCTTTTGATTACGGTGTCCCAAAATTTTTTACAGATACCGATGATGTAATACTCAGCTATAATAAGCCCTGCATTATTTGGGGAGCTTCTATAGGCCCATTCTCAAAGTATCCGATTTACGAGAAAAATATGGCCAAACATTTAAGAAAAATTACAGGCATATTTGTACGGGAAGACAAATCACTTGAATATTTAGATTCAATTGGTGTTAAAGATAATGTTTATAGAGTTTCTGATCCGGCATTTGTGATGGAGCCAATTAAACCAGCTAATTTTGACACTTTAGTGGATCTTGATAGTAGTATCGGTATAAATTTAAGTCCTATGATGGCAAAGTTCTGGACTGATAGTAATATGGATAGATGGAGTGAATTCTGCATTAATCTTATAAAAAAAGTATCCAATAAAATTAAAAGACCCATATATCTTGTACCGCACGTAGTTCATCCAAATATTAACAACGATTATGTATTTTTAAAAAATATAAAAGATCAGCTGAATGATCTTAGTGAAAATGTATATTTGCTGGGTCCGAATTATTCAGCCGCTGAGATCAAATTTATAATCAGCAAAATGGCCTGTTTTATGGGTGCAAGAACACATTCAACAATAGCTGCTTTTTCAAGTTTAGTTCCTACAATAAGTCTTGTATACAGTATTAAAGCCTTGGGTATTAACAAAGAAGTTTATGGCGATACTTCTTTCTGTGTAACTAAAGATAATATTGACAATATAGACTATATTGCCGACTTATTAAACTCTGTTTTAGCTGATACTCCAAGTATAAAAACAAACATTAATAATAATTTGATAAAAATAAAACAAAGAGCAGTTGAATCAGGCAATATTTTAGTTAAAATTACGGACTAGCATTCTGATTCAAAAGTTTTGACGAATATCAATTTTTTATATTCAGCCTACAGCCACTACGACAGGACAAAGCCCTGAATGAGTTTTTAATAAAACTCATCGTTTTACTTTTAACGCTCCCGCTTGCACGAGCTTTTACAGTTTTTAACAAGACAGGCTCTTAAATTAAAAAGGATATGCAATTGCATATCCTTTTTAAAAACAATTTATATCAAACAATACTGAAGATTCTTTTGAGTTTTCAATGTTTTTTGAATGGTTCCTTCCAGCAACTTGCCGGTAAAAGGCTTTACAAGAAAATGTTTTGCACCAAGCTGATGAGCTTCAATGATAATATTTTGCAGAGCGGCAGAAGAGCACATTATAACATTTGCATATTTATCATAGCTTATTAATTGTTCTAAAATTCTAAGACCATTGTCATCAGGCAGATGAATATCAAGCAAAACAACATCGGGTCTTAATTCACTGTATAGTCTTAATGTATCCTGACCGTTTATAGCCTCACCGACAACTTCATGACCATTTTTTTCAAGACATTTCCTTAAGATAAATCTTGTAACAGATGAATCATCAACAATAATAACTTTAGCCATTATAAACCACCTTTTAAAAACTAAATCTTCAAGTTTTGCTCTAACACACATACTTTAAGTTTTGAATTTTAAAAATATTCAATGTTATTTAAAAAAGTCGTCATAATTAAATGTGATAGATTTTTTACTGTTTTCATAAAACCTTCCTCCAAAAATTATTTCTTCATGTATAAAAGCAACAAGTCTAATTTTGTGAACAGTTTGTATATAAAATGTTAAGAAACTTTTACAATAATCCTCAAGTCCAATAATACAAAAGACAAAGACTTGATAAATCGCTAAAACCCTTGATATATAACAGGGATTATGCAGTAAACTAAAAAGTTAATAATAGATAGACCTCTCATCGTATAATAATAGTTGCAAGACGTATTATAATGTTAATTGTATAAAAATTAATCATATTAATATTTTCCATAATTACAGAATAAGTCTGATAAAAACGATATTTTGGTAGTTATGCATCAGTCTTACTTTGTAATATATTAAATTTATTTAAAAATTATTAAATACAAAGTTTTCTAATCAATATTTCTATTCATAAATAGTTTATTCATTTTTATTAATTTTAGCTAATTTAGCCAATTTAATATCCATTTTTCAACATTAAAATATACTATTAGCTATTTGATTAATCAGGGAGATTAGGAAAAATGAAAAAGATGAAAATGTTGGCTATTTTTAGCGTGCTGGGGTTGCTGTTTCAAATAGGTTCAGTTCAGGCAGTAGAAATATATTCAGGCTACGGATTAAGTACAGGTGGAGCAGCAGTTTGTCCTGTAGAATCCTGCCCTGCATGTCCAGTTGTGACAATACCGGCTGTACCTTTAAACAAATACCTTGAAAACAATGGTTTTAAACCTAATGACATTAAACAGGTTGTTCCTGTACCACCGGCACAACCCGTAATGACAGGCGGGGCCGCATCAATTTCAGCAGTGCCTTTAAAAGACTATGCAAAAGATAACGGTTTTAAACCAGATAAAATTAAACAGTATGTACCTGTTCCACCTGCGAAACCGTGTCCTACAGGCTGCGTTACACCTGTTGCCCCTGTAATTATGCAGCCAATATTAACTCCGGCTCCTCAAGTTATAGTAAAACCATGCCCAACAGGTGGTGCTGCGCCTCAAAGTAAATATGTAAAAGGTTACTGGTAATAATTTATTTAAAAACTTAATAAAATTTATTTAAAAGAAATGCGAGAATAAAAACTCGCATTTCTTTTAAATTCTTTATTTTTTTTAATTAATATCATTGAATCTGATTTATTCAAAATAAAAAAATACATGATCCTAATCATGACATGTGTAAATTTCAGGAGATACATATAAGTATTATCTGAAATAATGTTTATAAATAAAATTGGATTTAACAGGAAAATAGCAGATTATTCAAGGGTTTTGGACTAAATTTAAAAAATTATTAATTTTGTTTTATTAAAGTTTAATTGTTGACATTTAAGAAACCATCTGTGTTATAATTAGCATTGTTATTAGTATTTTGCATGTTTATAACACATTAAAAATACTTAGCAAAGTTCTCTTATAGAACGTTTTACAGATAGATAAGTTTTTGAAGTAAGCTGTTATAAGTTTCCATTATCTCGGTCTCATTCAAAACTATCGCTAAACAAAAGGAGGCCAGTATAATGGCATACGAAGACATCATTTTACAATGTGCAGACTGTGGTTGTGATTTTGAATTTACAGCAAGTGAACAAGAATTTTACGCTTCAAAAGGATTGACAAATCAACCTAAGAGATGTAAACCTTGCCGTAATGCAAAGAAAAGCCAGAGCAGAGGCGGATACCAAAGAAGAATGTATGACGCTGTTTGTTCAGAGTGTGGAGAAAACGCACAAGTACCTTTCCAACCATCAGGTGACAGACCTGTATTATGCAAAAATTGTTATTCTAAATCTTATTAATAGATTTAAAGTAAAAATTAAAAGGGAGTTCTGCAAAGAACTCCCTTTTGTCATGAAAGATTTTTATAAATTTCCGAAAAATATATAATATGATAAGAAGATATGATAAAGTCTATTTTTCCCATAACCTCCATCTTTATAATATCATTTAGATAAGGTATAAGTATAATTATAGGTTTTAGTTAAGTTAAAGGAATATATTTAACGGATATGCTAATAAAATATGAAAATTATTTGGAAAAAATTAATAAAAAACTCGATAAACATTTTAATTCCCAGAAAGAATTCATTAAATGTGAAACAGGTTGCAGTATTTGTTGTAAGAATAGTTATTATCCTGTTTCTGAACTTGAGTATAAATATATAAAAATTGGGATTGATAAAAATTTTAATGAAGAGCAAAAAGAATCATTAAACAAAAAAACTATTCAGATCATCAAGGATAGAAAGAAATTTTTAGAAGAAAATTCAAATATACTTGATTTTTATTATGAATGTCCTTTTCTGACTGACAATTTATGTAGTATCTATGAATATAGAGGATTAATTTGCAGATTACATGGGTTAATTTACAAAGATATTGAAAATCCTAATAAACATAATGCGCCTTATTGTATGACAATAGGCTTTAATTATGCCAATGTCTGGGATGAACAAAATAAAATTTTTTCTGATAAAAAAGTAGAAAAGCTTGGATTAAAAGCCCGACCAGAGGCATATGATCTTTCTTATTCTTCTATTATGAAACAAGCTGGGGATATTGAATTTGGTAATGTAAGTATGCTTGTAGAATGGATAGTTATAAATATTCCTCATTGGCAGGAATTAATAAAAGAAGATGACGCCGAGTTGGTAATGAATTAAAAGGAAGCAAAAATGGTAGTTATAAAAAGATTTAAAAAACAAGCTATTATAGGATTTATCTTTCTTATATTTCTTATTGCAGGATGGTTTTATCCGATTATTGGTTTTATGGTTCCGGCATGTATGCTTTTTGGTATAGGTGTTGCATTTTTAAAAGGCAGAAAGTGGTGTGACTGGTATTGCCCCAGAGGTTGTTTTTATGATTCCATGTTAAAATTTGCAAGTCCTCAAAGAAAAATACCGGATTTTTTTAAAAAAATGCCTCTAAGACTTGTTATACTGTCCTTTTTAATAACAGTAATGACTCTACAAATTATCAGACATTGGCCAAATCCCTTTGAAATCGGAAAAGTTTTTATGACTATTCTTACTGCTACTACTGTTATAGGTGTTATTCTTGGTTTAATTTTTCATCAAAGAAATTGGTGCTATCTTTGTCCTGTAGGCACAATGACAAATCTTTTCGGTAAAAATAAATATCCTTTAAAATTTAATTCGGATAATTGCGTTAACTGCAAATTATGTGTAAAAACATGCCCTATGCAGTTAGAGCCTAACGTGACTTTAAGCGATGACTGTTTAAAATGCGGAACATGTGTAGATGTTTGCCCAAAGAAAGCTTTGGATTTATAAATACAAATTTACTTCTTTATTAAAGTAACTTTTTTGTCACCAACAAACAACTGATCCCCTTTTGTAACATTTATAAGACTAAAATAGTTTTTCAAATCAAGCGGTGAGTTAATTTTATTTTGTCTAAACAATATATTACTGGAATTTAAAAACCATGTATCTTCTTTAGCAGAATAAATAATATCAGTTGCTACAAGATTTGAACCGTCGTGCTGACCGTATATAATAGTAGGCTTGATTTTTAGTTCATTAAATAAATTTTTAAAAAAATTAAATGTTGCCTGAGACATTTCCTCATATCCGCCAACTATTATTCCCCTTAGTTTATCAGCCGATTTTAATTTATTTATTCCTTCTAAAAAACAGGGCTTACTAAAATTATATTTATCCGAGTAATGAAAAACCATTGCTCCTTTGTCGTTATAAATACCTCCACCTATACATGGGCCTAATGCTTTAGTGCCGACATTTTCTCCTTTGATAGGAGGTTTGTTCATTTTGACAAATGAAAATTTTTCGCTATAAGCGAGGTTATCAAAATCGTATAAAGGAATAAATTTAATTTTTGAGGTAAAAGATATTTGTGTCATATATTTATAAAATTTCCTTTAATGTTATATTAGTCTTAAAAAACAATCAATATTTTAATTGCTAATAATCAGGTTATATAAAATAAAATTGTAATATTTTTTAATAATGGCTGGATATAAAAAAACAATATTTTGGTAGTTATGCATCAGTCTTATATTAGTTCCGGGTTGATATAAAGGCCGATAAAGAAATAAACATCCGTTCGGATGTTTATTTCTTTACTATAAAAATTTGATGAAATTATTTTGTCTGAGTTTGCTGAGATTCTTTTTGTTTAGAAAGTTCGCCCATGCCTTCTTTGGTGATTTTCTTTCCTTCTTCAACTGCTGGCTGGAGGAATGTATTTAGACCTAAACCTTGCATTTCTCCAACAATAGCTGTCTGGAACATAAACATCTGCATTAGCTGTCCAAGGTTATAAGCGTTAATTCTTGGTATTTCAACATTGATTACCGGTCTTTTATCTTTCTGTAATACTTGTGTTGTTGCTCTGGCTTCTTCTTTTATAAGATCATTAATGGAATTGTATTTCATATAGCTGAGAGCATCAGGAACATTAGTCGGATTATTTGTTATAGGGACATTTTTGTTGAAATTTTTAACCGTTATAAATGTAAATACTTTATCATTCTTACCTTCTCTCCAGAGTTGAAGCTGTGAATGCTGATCTATAGCTCCTATAGCTTTAATTGGAGAATAGTTGGCATGAATAGGATTACCGTCCTTATTGTTTGTCTTGCCCAGTGATTCAGCCCAGAGTTGAGCGTACCAGTCAGATACCAGTGCAAGTTTATCTGAATAAGGCATCAGTACACTGTATTCTTTGCCTTTTTGATACATCATATATTGAACAAGAGCTTGATTTGCAGCAGGGTTTTCTTTTAGATTTTTAGTATCGCTGCAGACTTTTGACATATTTGATGCGCCTCTTAAAAATTCTGTTATGTTAATACCTACCATTGCAGCAGGAACTAAGCCTACATCCGAAAATACCGAATATCTTCCTCCTACATCATCAGGAACTTCAAAGGTCTGATAGCCATATTTGATGGCTTCCTGTTTTAAGACACTTTTTTCTGGGTTTTTATCGGTTACGGCTACAATATGTTTTTTATAATCTTCCTTAGATATAACTCCCTTTGCTACAGCATCCTGAAGTCTTTCCTGTGCGTTCAGGAAAGTGGCAGAAGTTTCAGGTGTTTTGCCAGATTTTGAAATAGTCAGAAATAAAGTATCTTTAAGATTTAACTTGTCCATGACTTCGCTGAATCTTTCAGGATCTATATTTTCTATAAAGTGTATTCTAGGATAACCGTTTCTTTGTTCTTTATTCATCAGATTCCATTGTGTATCTCCAAGAGCACCAAGAACAGCTTTTGGACCTAATGATGATCCGCCTATACCAAGAACAACAACATCTTCAAATTTATTTCTGACATTTTGTTCAACAAAATTTTGAATTTTCTGAGCTTTTTGCATCTGTTTATCAGGCAGGTCAATCCATTTTAACCATTGATTATCGACATTTTTATCTTTTAAAAGTCTATTCAGGGAAGTTTTTAATTGACTATCATAGGTTATAAAAGCTTCATTAAGATTAATGCCATCCTGTCCTATTTTAGTATTGTCTGTTCCGCTTAAATTGACTTTCAGACTGTTTTTAACAATAAAACTATGGACATAATTGTTAGTATTTGTCTGAGATACAGTATTTTTTGAAGAAACTGTATTTATTTGTTTATCTTTGGGTTGAACAATTACAGGAGGTATATACTGTGTTTGAAATGGGCTTGTTACAAGCTCGGTTAATCCGGTTTTTGCAGTTTGAACAGAGGGAGGAGGTAATATATGATTTATTTGTATCGGGCTGATAAGCATAGAATACTCCTTAAATATTTCAGTAAGTGTTCCTTATATTAAAGTTAAAACATGAGAAAAATTTCCTTTTTTTTAATATTTTTTTACATTTATTTAATGAAGATTTTAATATATTGGTATATTATTAAATAAATTTCAATTTGGTTTCGGGATGTAGCGCAGCTTGGTAGCGCACTTCGTTCGGGACGAAGGGGCCGCAGGTTCAAATCCTGTCATCCCGATTTTTTTTTAGCTTATTGGAGAGGTTTAACCCACCTGCTTATGTACGGACTATTTTGATATTAACAAAATTTTGTAAGGCGTTGAATTATAATATTGTTAGGTAGAAAATACTTAATAAGAAGAAACAAAAATTTTATATATTGTGTCATCCTGAATTTATTTCAGGATCTCTAAATCAATAGATGCTGAAACAAGTTCAGCATGACAACAGGATATTTTCTGGAATTAAGGATATTATATGAACAAGTTTAAAATAGTCTATGTTATTGATAAAGTCGAATTACGGTATTTTGAGTTTAACGATCTGGTGACGTCCTTCTGGCTGATAAAAGAATGTAATCATAGAGACTGGGATGTTTATATAACAACAATGGACAGGTTATCGCTCAGAAATAACCTGCCTGAAGCACTGGTTTTTAAGACCTCTTTAAAAAACTCGGCAGATAAAGTTGATATGGTTTATGACAAAAAAGCAGAATCCATATGCCTGAATGAATTTGATTGTGTTGTTTTCAGGCCTGATCCGCCTGTTAATATGGACTATATATTTGCAACCTATATACTTGATTATGTGGACACATCACGTACGACATTAATAAACAGTCCATCCGGCATAAGAAAAGCTAATGAAAAGCTCTATATAAATAATTTTCAGGGTTTTATACCCGATAATTTAACAACTTCAAATGCAGGTCTGATAAAGGAATTTCTTGATCAACACAATGAAATCATCCTCAAACCTTTAAATAAATGCTTTGGAAAAGGTGTATTTTACCTCAAAAAAGGCGACAAGAATATAAATGCAATCCTTGAAAGTTCCACAAACAACGGAACTACTGTTGTTATGGCTCAAAAATACCTGCCTGAGATCAAAAATGGTGATAAAAGACTCATTATAATCGGCGGAGAGTTATATAATGAATGCGTTATTAAACTTTCAGGAGAAGATGACTTTAAGTTCAATAATCACAGGGATGAATATTTCAAAAAGGGCTTTATAAGTGACGAACAAAGAGAAATGTGTAAAATTATTTCTCCAAAACTCCTTGAAGATGGGCTTTATTTTGTAGGACTTGATGTTATAGACAATATGATCATTGAAATTAATGTCACAAGCCCTTGCTTCTTTATCAGGGAAATAAATAACATGTTTGGTGTTAATCTTGAAAAAAGAGTCGTTGATTATATGGAAAGCCTGTTATGCCGTAAAAAACAGCTTGTTTTAACATCAATTTAAACAACACAAATTGGGTTTGCAAATATCCAGGGACGATTCTTAAAATATACTTCAACCCTGTATTTGCCGGGCTTTAAATTGTCAAATACCAGTTTATTTCCATCATTTTCAATAATAACAGTTCCATTATAAACAAGTCTTATTTTTGCCTTTCTTGAGATTTCAATAACAGCTCTTGTACTGTCATCAAGGTTTATTGACTCGCCAGAATAGGCTTTCTTTTGTGAATTTTCTATATAAAATCGCGGATAACTTTTATCCAGTATTCTGTTTACCACAATATTATTACCATACTTAAGAGCATTCAATATCTGCAATTTAGCTTCACTAAAATCTTCTGATAGTTCATTATCATGATAAAGCACGTTAGAAACAGTTTTTAAACTTTCCGAATAAGGAAATATCTTTAAATTTATCCCGCAATGTCCGTAATCAAGGGCATGAACATCAACTCCCCCAATAGCAGGAATAATTTTATCAGTTTCGTTGTTTAAAGAATCCCACCAATACAAAACCTTTGAAGTTGGACCTGAAAGCATCTGATTTCTTCCAAAATACCAAAATAGAGCTTTTTTAGGATCATAATTATCAACAAGATCGGAAAGATGATTCCATATTTCAATGCCTGTAAAACCAGTCATTTCCCAGTCAGTCCATCTTAATGGCGGATGATGATTTTTTCTTGTCAAACTTTCATCTGGATGTGCAATAAAACCTAATCCACCCTGTTCATTTACCTGTTTTATATAATTTTCAGGTCCGATATCAGGGCTTATTTCTTCTTTTATACCAAATGCAAGATAATGATCTGAATGTTCAGGACTGATTTCTTCTCCGACAATAACAGCTACACCATCATGCCATCCTTCATCATTATTTTTTAAACCGGACAAATTATTATGATCAGTTATTATTATCCATTTTAAACCGGCTTTTTTTGCAGCAGATACTATTTCCTTAATACTCCCTGTCCCATCGGAGTATTTTGTATGTATATGTGTTGCGCCCGGATAAATATATTTCATTTAACGATTTTTACTCCTGAACTTGTTCCTATTCTCGTTGCACCGGCCTTAATCATCTTTATTGCTGTTTCTTTGTCTTTCACACCGCCGCTTGCTTTTACCTGCATGTCATGAGGACTGACTATTTCGTACATTAATTTAATATTCTCAACAGTTGCACCAACTCCACCTTTAACAAAGCCCGTCGATGTTTTTACAAACTGTGCCCCTGCATTTATAGAAACTTTACAGGCTTCTATGATTTCATCTCTTGAAAGCAGGTCTGTTTCAAGTATTACTTTTACAAATTTGCCTTCAGCTGCATTGACTACGGCTTTAATATCGTTTTCCGCTCTTTTGTAATTTTTATCCTTTATTGCTCCGATATCAATAACCATATCCAGTTCATCAGCACCGTATTCAAGAGCCTTTTGAACCTCAAAAGCTTTAACAGAGCTTAAATTTGCTCCAAGAGGAAATCCTATCACAGTTACCACTTTTAATGGATTTTTTTCAAGATATTCTCTTGCAATACCAACATAAAGCGGATTTATGCAAATTCCGCAGAATTTGTGAGTTACAGCTTCATCAATTAACACTTTGATATCATTTAATGATGCATCCGGTTTTAATAATGTGTGTTCAATATAACTTTCCAGATTATTCATAGAATTTTCTCTTTACTCTATAATTAATTACATAAGTTATTTTATGAGATACACGATAATATTAAAATACTATTCTTTATAAGAGACCGCTGCATAACTATAATTTTTGTTAAAAAGTTAAAATTTGCGGTCGACCTTTGTAAAAGCGAAAGCCATGCAGAGCGGGCTTTGCCCGGTCGTAACGGCTGTAGGCTGGATATAAAAAAAACGATATTTTGGTAGTTATGCATCAGTCTTTATATATGTTACAAATTAAAATGATTGTTTAATAGATTATGTCTGGCAGGAGATCAAATTGAAATTATTTAACATAATAATACTAGCTATAGTTTTATCATTTACAATAACGGCAAATGTATTTGCTGATGATAATATATCCGATTTTAACCTTGTATCAATAAATGCAAAAGCGTATGGGCTTTACCTTAAAGGGAATTACGATTTTTCTTTTGCAGTTTATAAAAAGGGATTAAACCTATATCCTCACTCTGCATCTTTATATGATGGAATAGGAGCTGTTTATATCAAGAAACAACAATTCGGACAAGCTTATAAAAATTTTAATAAGGCAAGTCTGCTGGATACTTCTAATTCTCTGTACAAAATTCATGCTCAGGACTCCATATACAAGTCTTATATCAACAAACTTAATCAATCCAGATATCTGTTTTCAAATGCTTTTATGTTATCTCCTCTTAATCCTGTTATTCAGAAAAATTTTGAAAATATCAGGAAACAAAAGCATCGCTCTCTTGAAATGATTTATTATGTTATTCAAAACCCGAAAGATTTAAATCTTTCTAGAGGAAATGAAGCTTTCTGGAAAAAAGAATTCAATAAAGCTCAAAAGTTTTATCAAAAATCAATTAAATTGCGTCCTAAAAACTATGAAGCGTTCAATAATCTTGGGCTTGTTTATCTTGAAACAACTGCAATCAATAAGGCTGTAGAAAACTTTAAAAAAGCAGCCAATCTTAACCCAAAACTTGCTCAGGCATATAATAATCTTGGCATAGCTTATAGCAAGCTAAATAAATTTAATGAGGCAAATAAAAATTTTGATATGTCTATAAAAACAGGAAAGAATTATTTTCCTGCATATAATAATAAAGCTGTATGTCAAATTAACAGTATTTTTGAGAATATTGATCCGTCAATAAGATATCTTGAGACTATTGTAAAACTTGAAGCTTCTAATATTCTTGCAAAACAATCCTTAGGTCAGTTTTTATTACTTAATGAAAGCTATAATGCAGCTATTATTGTATACAAATCCGGATTAGAGCTGGCTTATAATAATTTTAATTTCCTGAAACAATATGCGGATTGTCTATATGCAGCAGGACAATATCAGGAAGCCGTTAATTACTACAAAAAAGCTATTTCAATTAATGCAGAGAATTCAGATATATTTGTAAATCTGGCAAAAGCTCAGGGGAAAAACGGTGATAATTACGATGCTTTTGTTTCATATCAGACTTCATTAAGAATAAATCCCAAAAATGCTAATGCTTATAAATATTTTGGATTATATCTTTTAGGTCAAAAAAGAAAAGCTGAAGCAAAAGGAATTTTGCAAAAATATATTCAATTATCTCCTAAAAGCTATGACTGTCTTTATATTAGTAAATTGATCAAAAAATAGTTAGAAGCTGTCATCTAGCTTCAAAAACTAATCTTTATCTTGTTAAATTGTCATCTTGAGCGAAACGAAGTGAAGTCGAAGGATCTTACCAATTATATCTGAAGATAATAAGTGAAAATTGAATAATTTGTCACAGATTTCTTTGAAATTCTCTTAAAAGTAGGTATTTTAATTATATTCTTTTTTATTAAATCTTTAAATAAGCTTTTGCACCATCAAACATGGCATTAATAAGACCATTGTTTGAAATAATATCAATACCTGAACCGATAAGGTACTGCTGCATACGTGCTTGCCAGTATGGATAAATTTCTTGTGTCGAAACTTCCAGAACATTTGCTATTGAAGCCAGGTAATTCCAATCTAATGGAAGTGGTTCTGCGCCTCTCCATAGATCAACAATTTCAACTCTTTTTTGTCTTGTAAAACGCTTTAAAAGTTGAACATTACTTAAACCAAGCTGAGTTTGTTTATCTTTTAAAAATTGAACGCCCGGATCAATTAATTTTGGTTCTTCAGAGGCTTTATATTCAGGAAAATCTTCTGGTTCTATTCCCATAACAACTGCAATACGTTCCAGAGTCGTAGTTCTGGTGGAAAAAGCTACGCCGCTGTCAATAAGACTATATACATAGGATAAAGTTACACCTATCATTTCAGCAAAGTCTTTCTTATGAAGACCTGCTTCTTCTAAGAAATTAACTAATCTGATACTGCTATCACTTATTACTACTTGCGTACCTTTATTATTAGCAGCCATAATATAAATCTCCTCTTTCATTTAACTCGTGATTTCAATAGAAGTATTTTTAAAGTATTATTTTAAAGCATCGTTAAAAAATTTAATCAGGGATATTTTAGAAGATTACTTTCTATAATCTTTAATATGAAAATTAAATTACTAATACAAATGTAACATAAAATAAAAAAAGTAGCTATTATAGTGAATATATTTTTAAGATAACTTTATATTAAAAAATATAGCTAAATGGAGTAATACAACAAGTGAAAGTCATAGTAGGATTAGGAAACCCCGGAGAAAAATATAAAAATACCAGACACAATGCCGGTTTTATGACAACCGGAGAATTGGCATCCAAATATAATATAGACGGCAAACTAAACTCCAAGTTTGATTCTATAGTTGGAAAAAGTACTATTGCAAATTCTGAAGTTCTTATAGTTCAGCCAATGACATTTATGAATTTATCAGGTAATGCGGTAGTAAAAGTTTTAAACTGGTACAATATTGAACCTGATGAACTGCTGGTTGTTTTTGACGATGTAAATCTTGACCTCGGTAAAATTAGATTCAGGCCTTCTGGAGCTGACGGAGGCCATAATGGAGTAAAATCCATCATAGAAAACCTGGGTGGATTTAAAGATTTTCCGAGACTTAAAGTAGGAATTGGACCAAAACCCGGATTTATGCCTCTTGAAACATATGTATTACAGGAATTTTCCAAACCAGAGAAAGAAATTTTAGATAAAGTTATTCCTGTTTGCATTGAAGGCATTGAAGAATATTTAAAAGAGGGCATGATTGAAGTAAGAAATCGTTTTAATGGAATAAATCTTGCACCTGAAGCAGAACAGTAGAACAGTATTAAAAAATGTTATATTAAAATGAACAATCATAATTTATGGTCAGTCTTATAGGGTAGAAATTATAAATAAGGACAAAAAATTATGAAAGAAATATGCACAAAATATGAATCCTTGTTTATTTTTGGGACCGAGCAGGATCTTCAAACTCATCTTGAACTGTGCCCTGATTGCAAAATAGAACATGAAAAAATGCAGAAGGTTGCCAATCTTGTTAAAGAAGTTAAACCTTTATACAGGAAAAAGTCTCTTAATAACAGGATTAAATTAAAAATTGCTGCTAGTTTCATTATTCTGACCTGTAGTTTTTGGGTATACAACAGTTACACAAACGAAATGATTGCCCAGCTCAATTATGAATCGGAGTTACTAATCAAAAATGGCCAGTCTTTGATAGCAGATCAGGGGTTGCCGACAGATGAATATGGACTTTTGAGAACAGAGTAGCAAAATGGTAAATAATAAAAACATTGAAGAAGTTATAGATCAATATAATTCCAGAATTCATAGCGTTGTAAAAAGATTCTTCAATACTGACAGTAATGTTGATGTTGATGATGTAAAACAGGACGTTTATGTAAAAGTCTGGAAAAATCTTTCAAAATG
>JAQVCB010000056.1 GCA_028689995.1 Candidatus Gastranaerophilales bacterium | reverse complement strand
ATTCTGACTATGCTCGAAATGGGAAAAATTCCTATTTACAGTAAAGGAAGAAATGATAGCCATCCCTTAATTATTGCAGGAGGTCCCGGCAGTTTAAATCCTGAACCGCTGGCAGGTTTTATTGATGCTTTTATTATTGGAGATGGAGAAGATGTTCTTGTAGAAATTCTCGAAGCTTCTAAAATTTCAAAATTAAATAAGGAATCAAGAGAAGAATCATTAAAAAGGCTTTCCAAAATTGAAGGAATTTATATTCCTGAATTTTATAATGTGCCTGAAAATTTTTCAAAACCGGTTCCAGTTAATTTTGAGTTTTCTGAAAAAATCAATAAAAGAATTTCAGATTTTGACAGCAAATATTATCCGGTCAATTTTCCTGTTCCTTATTCATCATCAATTCATGACAGAGCTGTAATTGAAATAAGAAGGGGCTGCGGCAGGATGTGCAGATTTTGCCAGTCATGCTTTGCAAATTTACCTGTAAGAGAAAGAGAGCCTGAAAAAGTAATTGAATTGACAGAAGAAACCTTGCACAATACAGGTTATGATGAATATTCACTTTTATCATTATCTTCAAGCGACTACAGAAATATTGAACCTCTCGTATGTGAATTAAACAGACGTCACGCCTCATCGGGAGCATCTATTTCTCTCCCTAGTCAAAGAGCTGATGCATTTAGTCTTGATCTTGCAAATGAAGTTCAATCAGTAAGAAAAAGCACTCTGACATTTGCACCTGAAGCGGGAAGCCAGAGGTTAAGAGATGTTATTAATAAAAACCTTAACGAAGATCAAATAATGAATGCTGTTATGTCAGCTTATAAATCAGGTTGGAGCAGTGTTAAGCTGTATTTTATGATAGGACTTCCCTCTGAAACCAATGAAGATATTGATGAAATATTTAATCTGTTAAAAAGAATCAAAGACAGATCAAGAGATTTAAAAAACGAACTTGAAATAAAGAAACATCTCGATATAACATGTACAGTATCTATATTTGTACCAAAGCCATTTACTCCTTTCCAATGGTGTGCACAGGACAGGCTTGAAATAATTAATGAAAAAATTAAATATTTAAGGGATAAAGTAAAATTCATAAAAGGAGTTAAACTGAATTATCACGATAGTTTTCTCTGTCAGCTTGAAGCTGTTTTTTCAAGAGGAGACAGAAAACTGGGCATTCTAATTGAAAGAGTATGGAAAAAAGGATCATATTTAGATGCATGGAATGAACATTTTAATAAAAAAATCTGGTATGAAGCGGCTGAAGAGCTAAATATTAATTTTCATGATTATTCTTCAAAAAAAATAAATCTGGACTCTGAATTACCTTGGGATATAATAAATATAGGAATAGAAAAAAAATGGCTAATTGAAGAATATAATAAATCAATTCAGTCTCAGGTATCAGTCCCCTGCGATGAGCGATGTGCCCAATGTGGAGTTTGCGATACTTTCGGCAAAAAGACGCAAATCATAGAAAAGAATTCGTTTTCAGGTTCAGAAAAAATTACTCCTGAAAAACAAAATACAGAGATTTATAAATATAGAATTAAAATTCAAAAAACTGATGATTTTAAATATATATCTCATCTGGACTGGCAAAGATTATTATATAGAGCTTTCAGAAAAGCCAACATAAATTTAGATTTCACCAAAGGATTTAACCCACAACCAAAAATATCAATAGGCCTTGCACTTCCAATATTTGCCCAAAGTATTTGTGAATTTGTTGATATAGAAATTAAAGAAAATATGCAGGAAAATATTCTTTTAGAAAAAATGAATGAAGTTTTACCGGATAACTCAAAAGTTCTTAGAGTTGTCAAAATTTCTAAAGACGAACAATCCGTTGACAGGACAGTATGCTGGGCTCAATATACAGCATCGCCTGTTGACTTATCAGAAACAAAAAATATAGACATGGAGTATATTGTTAAAAATGCAATTGCAAGGGATAATATTTTTATTGAAAAACAAAAACATAAAGGCTTAAAAAAATTAATAGATATTAGACCTTCTATATATTCTATCAATGTAAAAAAGGAAGAAAGTTTTTACAATTTGGAATTTGTTTTAAAAACAGGTCAGGGAGAGTCCCCGATACTGTGTGATGAAAAAATGTCAAAACCCGGCAGTCTTAGAGCCGATGAATTTCTTAAGTTTTTAACTCCCGATATTAAGTGGAGTATAAAACGTGAAAAGTTGTTTGATTGTAATTTTAAAGAATTAGTATAAGTTTAGAATGTTTTATTTACGAGGAAAAAATTAAATATGACAAAATCAATTGTTATCTCAGAGCGTGATAATATCGCTGCTGTATTGGAAGATGGAAAAGTAGCAGAGTTTTTTATCCATCGTGGTGATATTTTACTTGGAGATGTTTATCTTGCATCAGTAGAAAACATTTTACCCAGTATCGATGCGGCATTTGTTAATGTCGGCGGCGATAAAATGGGGTTTTTACATGTTTCGGATGTTAGCGGTAAAGGTGCCTTAAAAGACAGGCTTAAACCTAAGCAGTCCATTCTTGTGCAAGTTGTAAAAGAACCAACCGGACATAAAGGTCCAAGAGTTACTACAGCCATAAGTTTACCTGGAAGATTTCTTGTATTCATGCCTGATGAAAAAGGTATTAGTATAAGCCGCAAAATTGTATCTGCAAAAGAACGTGCAAGATTAAAATCTGTTGTCAGTTTATTAAAACCTGCTGGAGTTGGAGTAATTATCAGAACCGAAGCAGAAGGGCAATCAGAAGCTGAAATTCAGGAAGATCTTGAACTACTACTTGAAAAGTGGGCTAATATAACAACAGCAGCTGATACAGTAACTCCTCCAAATCTTCTTTACAGAGATCAGGATCTTTTATACAGAGTTATAAGAGAAGCCTGTACTGATGAAGTAAAAGAAATTATTGTAGACACTCCTTTTGCTCTGCATAGAACAAATCAGTTATTCCAGAGCTGGAATATGGGAAGTAATATAAATGTATCTGTATATAAAGGGAATGATCCTTTGTTAGTTTCAAAAGGAATTGATAGAGAAATCAGAACAGCTTTGCAAACAAAAGTAAATATGCCAAGCGGCGGATATTTATATATTCAGACGACTGAAGCGCTTACAGTTGTTGATGTTAACAGTGGAAAATTTGTAAGTTCTGCAACACAAGGTGAAACCATTAGAAAAACAAACTCCGAAGCTGTTCAGGAAATCGCCAGACAATTAAGATTAAGAAATATCGGCGGAATGATTATCATTGATTTTATTGATATGGAAAACAGAATTGATCAGCTTGCAATTTTGGTAGAACTGGAAATGGCACTTGAACCTGATAAATCAAAACCGCAGGTTGGTCAGCTTTCAGATCTCGGACTCGTTGAATTAACACGTCACAGACAAGGACAAAGCCTTGCTGAAATATTTACTAAAAAATGTCCGGCTTGTTCGGGTAATGGAATGATAGTGGAAGAATTCAACTTTGCATCACCTGCTCAGGATGGTGATTTTAGAATGAGACCTTCTAAATTAAAACTACCAAATAACATAAATAAAAATAAATCTGTTAACGGCAATCAACAACAAAGAGCACCACAGTCTCAAGAAATTATAAAAAAGTTGAATAATGAAAATCAAAACGGCCCTGCAAGAAAAATCAATACGAACCCTTCAATTGCTGCCACAGCTGCTCAAAAATCAGCTAAAATAGAAAAACCGGCTGAAGTTGTTAATAATTTAACTAATGAAGGAATTAAACAATTCTTTGATACAAAAGGATTCTCCCCTAATGTATCGAAAATTGTCAGATTTTCTGCAATTCCTCCAAAGGTAGCAAGAGATTATATGCGCGGAAACCTTGATGTATTTTCTATTATACAGGAATTAGAATCTGATGAGATTGTTGCAAAAGATGCTACATCAGTTCTTGATGCTCAAAATAAGCCTGAAGCTAAAAAGGTATATGATAATAGATTACCTGTAACAGCTGAAAAAGTTATGCAAAATGAAGATAAACCAATTCAGTCTAATGTTCAGCAAAAAATAGTTGAAAGACCTACATCAGCAAGAATACAGCAGAAAACTACTGGAAAGCCTGTTCATCAGAATATTCCGCAAAAAATAACGGAACAACCTGCATCAGCAAGTGTTCAGCAGAAAACAGTCGGAAAACCTGTTCATAGGAATTTCCAGCATAAAACAGTTGAAAGACCTATGCCCGCTAGAGTCCCACAAAAAATTGCGGAAAAACAAATAGAAGAAAATACAGAAATTATAAAAACTGAAGCTAAACTTGAGGCTATTCCTGAAGCAATAACTGAAGCTACTCCTGTAAAAACTATGGAAGTTCCAAAGGTTGTTAAAAAGCCTGCAGTAAGAAGAGGCAGAAAGCCTAAGTCAGAAAATACACAATCTTTAACAGTTAGAAGAAGCGCC
This sequence comes from Candidatus Gastranaerophilales bacterium, assembly GCA_028689995.1. Taxonomy (GTDB): domain Bacteria; phylum Cyanobacteriota; class Vampirovibrionia; order Gastranaerophilales; family UBA9579; genus JAQVCB01. Next base: position 13,057 of record JAQVCB010000056.1, on the reverse strand, counting down.
TCAAAGGCACCAGCTTCAAAAGAGGAATAAATTTATGAAATATTCTTCTATAAAGAAGTCCAAAATATCATGTATTCTGGGGAAATTCTCCAGAATACATTATATTAATTTTGCATTAACATTAACTTTGGTATTTTCTTCCAGTATTGCATTTGGTGCAGAAGGAATTAGTGTTCCTCTTGAAAAAACACCTGTTATTACCGGAAAAACCGGTGCTGCAAGTGATGTTTCCAAAACTTATATACCAAAGGAACAAACTCTTCAAAAGACAGGTGAAGAAGCTCAAAAAATGACCACTAAAGAAGGTCAGAATGCAGAAAAAGAACAATCTCCTTTTGTAAAAGGCTTATTCAATATGTTTAAGGCTTTATTCGGTGTATTAGCTATCATTTGCGGCTTATCAGGTGCGGTTCTTTTTTATAAATGGTTAAAAAGTAAATCAGTTCTTGTTAAAGTACAACAACAAGCAGCTCAGGCTGCACTTGAAACAAAGGAACCCGCAACAGTCAGCGAAGCCGTAGCATCTTTTGTGAAACATAGAATTAAGAAATAATTATTAATAAAATTAAAATAAACTTGTATATTGATACCGCAAAATTTTTAAATTCGTTCTTTATGCATCAACTGTTATACAAGAAATTAATAGCTGCAAGAGCTCACCCTTTTGGGGCAGTAAAAATTTCCGCAAAAAAACAGTTTAAAGGGACAGTAAATAAGCTGTTTTCATTATTTATATGGATTATAATACTACTGCATATCCGTGTTAGTTATAAACCATACTTCTCAAATAATTCGAGAGCGTTTTTACTGAATTCTTTACTTGTATCACCCCTGATACCTAGCCATTCTTCTGTAAAATCTTTAGGTACTCCAATGTATTCATATGCGCTTCTCACCTTTTCTCTCATGTTTTCAGTTATAGGTAGTAACTTTCCTTGTTCCGCATACATTTTTAAGACACCAAATTCTGCGCGAACAAAAACAGGTAATTCTGATTTTCCGCCAGAAAAAGAAACACTGTCTTTTTGAGGTTGGGACATTTTAGTGGAATTAGTACTCATTTTAAATTTGAATTTTTGATTAGTACTTATTCCATAAAATGTTAACGGTATTCTGATCATATTATTTCCTTTTATTTTATTTGAGCCTATATAAATAAAACAGGTAAAAAATATAAGTTGCTTTTAATCATAAATTTTGAAGAAGAATTGAAATATTTTGTTACAGCTATATTCGAAGAGGCAGTGAATTAACACTGCCTCTTCGAATATATAATCGTATTTTTACTGCTTTTCATATACAGAAATATTCGCAATTCCTACATTTCTTGCAGCATCCATTACTTTTACAACATCCCCATGTGTAGCATCTCCTGCTGCTTGTATCAAAAGTCCATCCTTTTTAACTTTTGCAGCATCTTGAATAGAAAATACCAAATTCTCTGCAGTTATTGACTTTCCATCCATTAAATATTCTCCTTTGGGAGAAACTTCTATAGTTATAGTTTTTGTTTCTTTAGGCTTTTCCTTAACTTCCTGCTCATTTGGAACCATTAATTTTAATCCCTGTTGATCTAGTAAAGGTGCAATAACCATCATAATAATTAACAGCACTAAAAAAATATCCGTTAAAGGAGTTATATTAATTTCATTAAACATTTGTCTTTGTTTTCTATTTGATGACATAATTCATTCCTAAAAGTTTATTCTTCCGGTAAAGCTACTTGATTTTCATCAGAGGAAGCTGAGTTTTGCTTCAGTTCTTTTTGTTGTTTTCCACTAAGAGGCTCGCCTGCTACGGTTAATTTTTCAAAACCTGCAAATTCAGCAGCTCTTATAACTTTCATTATTTCTTTGCTTTTTGCTTTCGTGTCTGCTTTTACAACTATATTTTTTTCTTTGGTTAAATTAATAAGTTTTGCCAATTCAGCCTGAAGATTAGCAGGATCAACAGGTGCTCCATTTAGAAAATATTCGGCATTTGCTGTTATTGATACTTCTGCTTTTTTATCTTCAACATTCACTCCGTTGTTGATTTCTGGCATGTTAATATTTTTATCCACAGACTGAAACATCGGTGCCATAACCATCATTATTATCAACAGTACAAGAAAAATGTCTGTTAATGGGGTAATGTTGATTTCGTTAAATATTTTACCTTTATCTGATGATTGTATAGCCATTTAATTATTCCTGTTATTGACCTAAAATTGTTGTGTTCTTTGATTCTGCATTTGTTGGTTAATTGTATTCGGTTTATTTGGTGTAGTTTCTTCTTCACTATCAGCAAAACTGAGGAAGAGTAATTTCAAAAGTTGAAAATCATCTTCATATCTTCTGACAGTTGATTGGAAATAGTTATAGAATATAACTGCAATAATAGCAACACCTAAACCGAAAGCGGTTGCAATAAGAGCTGATCCAATACCAAGAGCAACTGCAGCACTTTGATTACCCTGAGTTGCAAGATCCTGGAATGTATACAAAATTCTGACAACCGTGCCAAATAATCCAAGAAACGGAGCTACACCACCGATTGTACCCATAATTGGAAGATGTTTTTCAAGTTTTCTTGTTGCCAGGCTTGCTGAAATATCAAATGATCTTGAAAAATCTTTTTTCTGTTCTGAAAGAACTCTGATACCTTCTTCAGCAACTTCACCTATAATGCCGCCTAATTGTGAGCTAAGACTCTGAGCTCCATCAAGGTTATCTTTTTGAAGTTCTTTTTGAAGTCTGTAAATAAACTGAACTACATCTCTTTTATTTTCTTTGTAAAAAGAAAATCTGTTAATTGCTACTCCGATTACCAGAATGGAGCAAATTAAAATTGGTAGTAATACTCCCCAGTCTTGTTGAATTGAATGAATTAATAATCCCATCTTTATACCTCGCTATTTTATATTACCTTCTAATATCTTCTGCCACCGATTGAGAAAACGTTATAATCGAATGTGAATTGAATATCTATATCTTTACCTTTATATTCAGGAGGCAGTGGACTGAATGGAGCTGTTAATTCAACAGCAGATATTGCAGCCTTATCAGCTTCAGAAACTGTTGATGATTTAAGAACTCTTAATGATAAAAGTCTTCCGTCTCTGCTTACTTTGAAAATTATTACTACACGCTTACTTTCGTTTCCTTTTGGAGGTTCCCAGTTGCGCTTAATCCTTCTTTGAAGTTCTCTCATATATGGACCGAAATCAGGTTCTCTGACTGCATCAATACCTGGTCTTCCGTTAGGGTTTCCCGGACCAGGATTACCTGCATTACCGCCTCCGGCCGAATATCCACTGCTGGATCTTGCTTTTGATGAACCCCTTGAACCACCTGTACCCATTACCGGAGAAGGTTCAGAACCTTGTGAAGAATAACCTATCGGACCACTTGTTACAGGCCCGCCAGGAGTGATTGCCTTTGGAGATTTGGATCTTGGAACCGGTATAGTAAAAGCATTCGGAATTTTTGGAGCTGGTTTGAACATTCCTTGAACGGGCATTGGCCTAGGTGGCACTGGTGTTGGCTGTTGAGCCTGACTTCTTTGCTTCATTGCCTGCTTCTTTTGAACGCTGGGTCTTTTAGGCGCAGCAGGGGCAGTTGCTTTTTGAGGTTTGCTTTTTGTAGCAAAAGGTTCAGGTTCAGATACAGGTATATTGGGATTGTTCTTACCTCCTGCTCTTGAGTTCCTGTCAGATCTGTATTTTGTATTTGGATTTAATGGTTTTTCTTCCGGTTTATTAACCAGTACAAATTCAATATCACGAACTTTGGGCTCTGGCTTTTCGAACAACGGAAATGTCAGTCCAAGCAATGTCAGTAATAAAATAAAAACTTTTAATAGAAGCCATAAAAATGCTACTATAGCAGGATGTGCGACTGTAGAAATGATCAGAGCCTTTCCAAGAGGAACTTCTTTTGAATCATTTATAACTACTGCAGGTAATTTATAATCTTTATTTTGTGAGGGATCGCTTTGATCCTGCCTCTTCCCCGTTACAAACATTGGACTTACCTATTACTCAATATCAATACTAGTTTTCAGGATTATTTACTTGTAATTATAGTCTAACATAATCCAGAAAAATACAACAATTAATTATACTATTAGAGTTAATAGCTATTATTTACATTTGGGCTTACTACTAGAGGCTGATCAAGTATTATATCAACGGGTGTATTTGCAGGTATAGCTGCTTCATTACCTTTATCAATAACACTTTTTCCAAGCCCAAGACCTGCTCCTACAGCAGTTCCTGACCAAGCACCCCTCCCTGTTTTGCCCGAAATAGCACCGATTACTGTACCAAATAAAGCACCACCGGCTGCACCAACTGCTGCATCTTTAGCTGCGCTCATAGCTCTGTCCGCTGTTGTACCGCCTGCAATTATACCTGTACCATCTTCGGTAGCAAGTTTGGCAGATAGAGGAATTCTTTGCCCGTTAGGAGTTGTAGCACAGGTAAAGTGAATTTTTAATTTTCCATTTTTACCGGCTCTGCCAGCTTTTACAGCTATCACAGCATTACCTTCTATTCTGCTGTTTGCAGGTAAAACAACATTTCCATTGTAATAAAAGTCTGACCCTAGAAATATTGAAACTGTATCACCCTGTGTAATAAATTCTGTACTGATTGGATTTGTTGTAACAGCTTTAAAATACGTATTTGAAGGAACAGTAACAACTCTGCCCTGAAGTGAGGGAAATCCGTTATTTGCATTGTAATTTTGAGTATATGGCTGATAACCCTGACTATAATTTTGGGATGTTTGTGGATATGAAGACTGTTGAGGAGTAGTATATACAGGTTTTGTTGATTTTTGCAGATTATTACTGTATTGATAAGGATTAGTTTGCGTAAATCCAGGAGCTACATAAGAAGCACATAGTGCACAGGATAAAACAGTTACAGTTGTTAACTTAATACTTTTTTTCATCTTTTACATCTCCTCATTAATTCATTTATAAAACATTAAATTTTGTATTCATTTTATTATTTAGTTTAATAATATCACACCAAAAACAAACTTAATACAGGTAAATATTTTTTATACATTTAAACAATTAATCTTTAAATACACTAAAGCTTAATTGTTTATCTAATACAATTAAGACTTCCGAACCGGGCAAAAGTTCAGAATCTTTTCCCATTTCTCTGGAACCTGCCGGAAGTTGTTGTATATAACTACCCATCCCCTGTACATTATGAACTATAGGTCTGAATCCTGATCTAGCCGTAGCCTCTCCTCCAATAGTATAGTCATTTTTTTTAGTCCATACTCTTGCCATTATACTAATATTCTGTCCATCAGGCAATCTTAATGTGTCAAATAATATTTGAAAATAACCATTTGTACCAATTTCAGGTTTTCCAAGTTTGACAATTTTTCCAATAAACTTGGAATCTTTAGGCATACATACAGTTTCTCCAAGGTTAATATCAGCAGGAGTAATTAATTCAACTTTATCACAAATATTATTAATTCCTGTTGATATTTTCTGCTGCAATATAGCTTTAAATAATGTCCCCTCGTAAAAAGTCACGACATTTTGATTGTCTAATTCTTTTAAAGACACATTCTGCGCAAAAGAAGACGGAATAATACAAGTACTAAACAGACAAACTAATATTACACAGGAATTTTTAATTATATTATCGAATTTTTTTACCATAATTTACTCTTAATTATCAATTCTATTTTTTATTTGCAGCTTGCCACACTTTTTTCATAAATTCAGGATCGGATTTAACACGATTAGCCATCTTTTTTCTTAATTCGGGATCTTTTGCCATTTCATCAGCAGATTTTGGATCTTTACCCATATTTATTAGAATTTTTTTTGTTAGAGCAGGATTATTAATAAGCTGTATAGTTAGATTATTTGCTATTGAAGGATCTGTCTGTATTTTTTGTATAACTGAATTTCTCAGTTCTGTATCCTGATAAAGACTATTAATTTGCTGCATAAGGGCAGGGTCGTTCTGTATCTTTTCCAATACCTGATCCGTCATTGCAGGACTATTTTTAATGCTATTTAATGTCTCATTTAAAAAAGCAGGGTTATTTTTTAATTCGTTAATTGTATTTTTTATATCCTGCTCACTGTAAGTATCCTGTGCAACAGAATAATTTGCATAAAAAAAGATTGAAAATAAACTAAATACCAGCAAAAATGTCTTTTTCATATTTTAAACTCCAAGCTTGAATAATTATTTTATTAATTTATCATAATTTGCCGAACAATATAACTCTTGTAGTAAACTTCTACTTTTTTAAATTTTAACCTCAAGAATTTTAAAAACTAACCGATGATATATTTAGAGACCGTTGCATAACTACAATTTTTGTCAAAAAGCTAAGATTTGCGGTCGACCCTTGTAAAAGCGAAAGCCGTGCAGAGCGGGCTTTGTCTGGTCCTAGCGGCTGTAGTCTGGATATGAAAAAGGCGATATTTTGGTAGTTATGCATAAGTTTTATTTAATGAATTAATTTGAAAGAACATATTATGAATACATATAAAATTTTAATAATGTTCATTATAATAGCAACATTATCAACAGAAACCTGTTATGCAGGTTCTCTTCAGGATGGAATAAATGCATATAATCAGAAAAGATATGCAGCAGCTGAAATGAATTTAAAAAATGCGTTGATAAATAATCCTGGAAATACAAACGTCAGATATTATCTTGCTATTTCACTCGTTCAGTTGGGCAAATATTCAGAAGCCAGAAGGCATTATCAATATATTATTAGCACTGCACCCGGTTCTAATGCCGCTTATTGGGCAAATGTCGGACTTAAAATGATAACTAGTGAAGATACTACTGTACAAAAAGTCCCTTCAAAGATAACTCTTGCTATTGAAGAACATAATTCAGTAATAATAGTAAAAAATGTAACCGTAAATAACAGTGTTAATGCTGATTTTATTATTGATACAGGTGCAACATATACTATTATCAATCCGGATTTGGCAAATAAACTTGGATTAAATCTGAATAATGCTCAAAAAATAAATTTAATTACCGCAAATGGAACAATAACTGCAAGCAAAGCTGTGTTAAATAGTGTGGAGATAAAAGGTCTTTCTGCAAAAAATGTAGAAGTCGCTGTATCAAATATGGGGACAAATTCTAATTTGCCGGGACTTCTTGGAATGAGCTTTTTGAAGAATTTCAAAGTCACCATCGATAAATCAGCAAGAAAATTAATTCTGGAGAAAAATTGATTTAAGGCTTTTTGATAATCAAAACGGGTAGATTTGAATAATTATATATTTTAGCACTTACGCTGCCAAGAAGCCAATCTGTAATACCGGTCTGTCCGTGAGATCCCACAATAATCATGTCACATCTGTTACTATCAGCTTCATCTATAATAGTTTGAGCAGGATCTCCCTCAAGATGATACTTTTTATTTATCGTAAGTCTTTGTTTTAAAACATTTATAGCTGCTTCTTTTAAAATATCCTGGGCTACCAAATTAAGTTCTTCCATTATTTTAGGGCTGTCTATATAAATGTAAGCTTCAGATGGAATTATTTCTTGTAATGGTTTGGTAACATTGAGTATATTGATTTTTGATCTGCCTTTATCAAGAAACTTTCCAATATTTTCGGTAGCATAAGTTGAATAATCTGAGCCGTCAACGGCAAAACATACCAGATATTCCGAATTGGAATTTATTTTTGCAGGAAGTATTGATTTTATTACCATTACTGATTTTTTACTTAACCTTGAAACTTTATAACTTACGCTGCCGAGAAAAAATCTTTCCAGTCCTTGCTTATTATGTGATCCAAGAACGATGAGATCAAAATTTTCCATATCTGATATATCAAGAATAATCTTTGCAGCATTTCCTTCTTTATATACAAAGCCTTTATAGTTATAACCTTCACTTTCCAGAAAATTTTCAATATAAGCATAATCGCCTTTTTCTGCTTCATGTTCGATAAATTTTTGAGGTTCTTTATAAAAATACATTTCTTCAGCTGAAGTGGTCTCAATAACATTCAACAATGTAATTTCAGAATTATTTTTATCCAGGATGCTACAGGCCGTATTTGCAATATTCATTGCCATATTCGGTTCATCAATAGTAATCAGGACTTTTAATTTACTCATCATTTTTACCTGCGGAAAAATTTATTGACAGACTGGATTATATCAGCCTGCATTTATTAAATTCAGCCACATCACGGTAATGCTGTCGGAGTAAATTTTCTTTATTAATTAAAAAATGGCATAATTTAATTATGCTAAATTTCAATTACCTCTTTTTATTAATCTTTTTTGTATTCAAAATGCTTTAATTAATTCTTTTTTTATGTCTAAATATCTAAAGTGAATGTGTTTAAGCATATTTTAATAATAATTTTGTAATAAATATAAAATGAGGTAATAATCGTGAATGCAAGGAGAGCGGCTAGAGAACTGGCATTATTGGCATTTTCTCAGCTGGTAAAAAATTCCAAAAAATCACCGGAAATAGAAGAGATTATCATAAGTTCCATTAGAACTTTGGTAGATGATGCTGAAAATAATTTAAAATTAACCGTAAGTGCTCTGGCTGATATAAAAGAATACATTGAAAACTATGAAATAGAACATCCTGAAAATGTCAAACGGTCTATAGAAGCATCGATAATTCCAGTACCAATGCCAATGACCTCCGATATGCTTGGAAGAATAGATTCCATTATAGACGTAGCAGATAAAGCATATTCAGCACTCGAAATCTCTGAACTGGCTTCACTTTCAAATAAAGCAGAAGTTAAAACTTATACAATTAATCTGAGTAATCTTTATACAAAAAACAAAAAGGAAATAGACGAACAGATCAGCAAACATTCAAAAGGATGGAACATTGAAAGGCTGGTCAGAATAGACAAGAATATTTTGAGAATAGCTATAACTGAATTGCTTTATGTTGAAGATGTTCCAATTAGTGTATCAATTGATGAAGCAGTTGAGCTGGCTAAAAAATACAGCACAGATGAGAGCGCCAGCTTTATTAATGGAATTTTAAGACAGGTAGTCGAAGAAAATCAAATTATTCAATACAAGAAATAAACGTTGAGAAACTATGTTTAATATATTTAAAAAAAATCAAAAACAGCAGGAAGATATAAATAATATAAAACCTGAAGAACAAATACAGGAAGAAGATATCGAAAAGAAGGGACTTTTTGGCATTTCATTTTCCGGTTTAAAGCAGGCTCTTTCAAAAACAAGTGAATCTCTTGTAGGAAGTGTTGTTTCTTTAACGCAGGGCAAAGAAGAAATAGACGATGACTTACTGGATGAAATGGAAGAAAAACTTATAAAAGCTGACCTTGGAGTTAATACCTCCGTCGATGTCATTGAAAAATTAAGAAGCGACAAAAATAAAATCAAACCTGATCAGGTGGGCGAATTTCTCAGGAATGAATTTACCCAAATATTAAATTCTGCCGGTTCAAATAGTCTGAATATTAAAGACAATCAACTCAATATTATATTTATTGCAGGTGTTAACGGTGCAGGAAAAACCACTTTAATCGGAAAACTCGCTTACAGATTCAGACTTCAGGGCAAGAAAGTTTTGGTAGCCGCAGGTGATACATTTAGAGCCGCAGCAGAAGATCAGCTTGAAATCTGGACTAACAGGGCAGGTGCTGAAATTGTCAGACAGGATGGCGCTGATCCGGCTTCCGTAGTTTTTGATGCCATACAAAAAGCCAAAAATGATAATTTTGATATTCTTCTAATCGATACAGCGGGAAGACTTCAAAACAAGTTTAATTTAATGGAAGAACTTAGAAAAATTAAAAAAATTATTGACAGAGAATCCCCTGATTCACTTGTTGAATCAATGCTGGTGCTGGATGCCACAACTGGTCAGAATGGCCTCAAACAGGCAGAAATATTTAATGAAGCTATACAGCTCACTTCGGTGGGTCTTACAAAACTTGACGGAACAGCAAAAGGCGGCATAATTATTGCAGTTGCCAAAGAACTCAATTTACCGGTTAAACTTATCGGAGTGGGAGAAAAACTCGAAGACTTGAAAGATTTTAATCCTGACGATTTTGTAAATGCACTATTTAGTTAGGCACAAATAATGTAAATAATCGTCGAAATGATATATACCTAATGGAGTAAATAAAGTGTTTGAAACATTATCAGATCGTTTACAAAGTATAATAAAGACAACAGCAGGACAAAGCAAACTTAATGAAGATAACATAAGCGAAGCTCTGAGAGAAGTACGAAGAGCATTACTTGAAGCTGATGTTAGTTTAAAAGTTGTAAAAGCTTTTATATCAAAAATTAAAGACAGAGCTAATGGAGAAGAAGTTTTAAAGAGTCTTTCTCCGGGACAGCAACTGGTTAAAGTTGTTCATGAAGAATTAGTACAGTTATTGGGTGGATCGAACAAACCCTTATCAACTGAAGGCAAACCTAATATCATTATGCTTTTCGGGTTGCAGGGCTCAGGTAAGACTACTTCCGCAGCAAAGCTTGCTATAAAGCTCAGAAAAAGCGGCAGAAATCCTTTGTTGATTGCAGCGGATATTTACAGGCCTGCTGCTATAAATCAGCTTCAATCACTCGGAAAACAGATTAATATTCCTGTTTTTGCGATGGAAGAAAATAAAGATGTTAAAGATATAGTTGAACATGGCATAAATTATGCAAAAGAAAACGGAAATAATACCGTAATTGTCGATACAGCAGGAAGACTTCAGGTTGATACACAGCTTATGGCCGAATTAATGATTCTCGACAGATTCTTTATGCCTGTTGAAAAACTGCTTGTTATTGACTCGATGACTGGGCAGGAATCTGTTAATGTAGCAGAAACATTTAATGAACAGCTCGGAATAACAGGAATAATTTTAACTAAACTAGACGGTGATGCTAGAGGTGGAGCTGCTCTTAGCGTTACACATGCCACAGGAAAGCCTATTAAACTTGTCGGCATGGGCGAAAAACTAGATGCTCTTGAAGAATTCTATCCTGACAGAATGGCTCAAAGAATTCTTGGAATGGGTGATGTTTTAACCCTGATTGAAAAAGCACAGCAAAATTTTGACCTTGCGTCAGCTAAAGAACTTGAAAAAAAGATAAGAAAGAAAGAATTTTCTCTTGAAGATTTTATGAATATTCAAAAACAGATGAAATCACTTGGCTCATTAGATCAAATTCTTGGTATGCTACCCATACCCGGCTTATCAAAAGAAAACAGAGAACAGATTTCTCATGTAGGCGAAAAACAGCTTAAAAGAATTGAAGCATGTGTTAACAGCATGACCATTAAAGAAAGAAAAAATCCTGATATTCTTGACGGCAGCCGGAGGAGAAGAATTTCAAAGGGCTGCGGTATTCCTGTTGATGAATTGAACAGATTCTTAAAAGATTTTGAAAAAATGAAAAAAATGATGAAAAAAATGACGGATATGACCAAAAACATGAAAAGAGGTCCCGGAGGAGCAATGAAAATGCCACCCGGAATGAGAGGTAAATTCCCACCGTTTTAAATAGTGGCTAATAAAAAATTTCACGTATTTGTCATCCTGAATTTATTTCAGGATCTCTGAACCATTAGATGCTGAAACAAGTTCAGCATGACAACAATAAAAAATCCCGATTCAATCGGGATTTTTTCGTTATATATATATTTGATTATTATTTTTCGTCCAGTGCTCTGATGCCAGGGAGATCTCCTTTTTTTGCAATCATTTCAAGACTTGCACCACCACCGGTGCTGACATGAGTGTAATCTTTGGGTGAAATACCTTCAACTTTACCAATTGCTGTAATAGTATCACCGCCACCTAATACACTGACTGCTCCATTATTTTTGGTAGCACTTGCAACCATTTTAGCAATTTCATCTGTCCCCTTTGTAAAGCTGGACATTTCAAAAACGCCGGCAGGACCATTCCAAAGGATAGTTTTAGCGTTTTTAAGAGCTTTTCCTATTTCTTCTAATGATTCAGGACCAGCATCCAAAGCCTGCCAACCTTCTGGGATATTATCTGAAGAAACAATCATTGTTTTTGCGTCATTACTGAACTTATCAGCAGCAACAGCATCTTTTCCGATAATAAGGTTTACGCCTTTTTCTTTTGCTTTATCAATAAGTCCTTTTACAAATTCAACCTGTTTAGGTTCGCAAAGTGAATTACCAACTTTCCCGCCTTGAGCAAGTATAAAGGTATTTGCCATACCGCCTACGATAGCAAGAGAATCTCCTTTTTGCAGTTGATCAATTAAGCTATCTGCTACTTCTGTTTTATCTTCAATTTTAGCTCCACCTATAATTGAAACAAATGGTCTTTTTGGATTATCAAGAAGTTTTGCGAGTTGAGTAACTTCATTTTCCATCAAAGTTCCTGCTACTTTGGATCCCTGAATATGTTTTGCCATACCTGAGACAGAAACATGACCTCTGTGTGCTGAACCAAAACCGTCCATTACAAAGATATCACCAAGTTTTGCCATTTCTTGTGCATGCGCCTCAACAATTTCTTTTGGAAGTTTTACCTGTTCATAAAGTCCTGTTTCCAGATTTAATTTTGCGTCTTTACCTGTTTCTGCAGGATTGAATCTTACGTTTTCAAGATAAAGTATCTGATTAGGCTTTAATTCATTTCTTAGTTTTACAACATCTTTTCCAGCAATCATTTGTGTATGAATTACTTCGATATTTTCAAAACCGGGTACTTTATTAATGAGCTTCTGAAGCCTTTCAGCAACAATTTTTGTAGATGTTAGTTTACCCATTTTTCCATTTTTAAGTTTGTAAGGATCTCCTAGGTGAGTCATGAGTGTTAATTTTGCGTTTCTTTTAAGAAATTCCATGATTGTTGGCAATGATGCAACGATACGTGTATCTTCTGCAATTGATCCATCCTTATTGAGAGGTACATTATGATCAACCCTATCTAGCACTTTTAGTCCGGTTAAATCAGCCGGTAAATCTGCAAGACCTTTTCTGCTTAAATTAATTGCAGCACCAGCTACTTCCTCAGCAACTTTTGCAACTGCATCGGTTTTTCCAGT
>JAQVCB010000165.1 GCA_028689995.1 Candidatus Gastranaerophilales bacterium | reverse complement strand
AAAACGACCACGAAAGAGGTCGCTCAAATTGAAATTTGGATGAATAACTATCCAAGAAAAATGTTTAATTACAGCACGCCGATACAGGTTTATCTGGGTGGCTAACTTGGACTTGCAATTTGCCTTATACAATAAATAAACTAGGAAGCGAATAAAATTCGCTTCCGTACCTCTAAATTTGGATCAAGAATGTCGTTCCACTAACACGCTCCGCTTGCCCAACGAGTTGGGCAGTTCCATTCTTGAACCAAAATAAGAGATACAAAGGCTAGAAATTATTTATTAGCTGGTAGGACATCAGCACAAGAAAACCATAAATTTCCATTAAATTGCCCCACATTTAAATCTTGAAGCAGTACAGGAGTAGTTTTATTATTTTTTAAATCTTGAACACTTAAGCTAGGAGCTACATTATTAACTTTAACTTGAATCATTTCCATGAAGAAGTCTGAACTCTCATCTTGAATAGACACATTTAAGCGGTACGCAGATAATTTCTGTGTTTCACGGTCTAATACTTCTGAATAACCTTTTACTGCTAAGAATTTATTTCCGAGTAACTCGGGTTTCAAAAAATCATTTAATTTCATATCAATATTCCTTTCGTTCCAGCTTTTATAAGTCGTTCAGGATTGGACGTACATTTTAGTATTTTTCAGCTTTATCAAACTGACCGGCCCGTCATTCCGCCGGCTGCATGAGGGCATTTCATAGATAAACAAATCAAAAACCGATTTATTTATCTATGAAACGCTGGTATATTTTGTTATCTCCTCAATAAAATTATATTTTTCTCTATCGACCCATGGTGCTTCATAATATTGAGCTGTTTCTTTACCGCTACCTTGCAAGTATAAGAATCCAGCCCCTTTTTCTTCAATTGGCTGAGGTGTTGGACTGGCTCTGCCAAAGACCATTTTATAACCCTCTATAGAATTACTTCCTAAAGCGACTCTTAGTCCTAGATTATCCCTAAGGTCAGTATTGAGCGTATTTGCTGACATCTGCTGGCTTGAAACCAAGATGAACACACCAGCTTGGCGCCCTTTTAGAATTATCTGCCTAATATAATCCATTACTTCGTTGACTATCGCTTTGGAATTTTTATCGGTTCCATTTGCTTGAAAGGCGCACATTTCGTCAAACACAAGCCAGACAGGTAAAAGATCATGGTCTACATATGAGCTACCATATTTGAAGTTCTCTTGCATAAACTCATAGCGAGCCTCCATTTCTTCGGCAACTAATCTACAAATTTTAGCAATACCATTTAATGAACTACTAACATGAGTTTCATCAAAATAATGCGATAGTTGAGATAAATCGCTGTTTTTTGGGTCGCAAATATAAACTTCTGGTATATCATCACCAACATCACCGACCTGTAAAAACTGAATTATCAGCGTTTCTATGAAAATCGACTTTCCACTTCCAGTACCACCTGCTACTAAGATGTGTGGGGCTTTTGCAGGGTCATATTCAGTTCCAAAGCCTAAATTTATTATTTGGGTGGGATTGCGTTCAAGACCATTTGTTGGCTTAATAACCAGTCTTTCAGGTTTAACAGTCAGAAAGTGATAGGCACAAAAAGAAGGTTTGTCGATTTTTTCGTATAATGGTTTACCAAGTAAGGCAGAAAGCTCTACATCAAGGTTTATCATTTTTGAGGTGTAGTTATCACCATTTTTTACTGCATAAATAATGATTCTATTTTCAAAGATTTTATAGGTAAATTCTGCTGAAGATATGAACTTCTTTATTTTCTTTGTTTTATAGCTACCATTACTTTGCCGTTCTTCATATTCTGAGTATCCTTCCTTATATAGTCCGTTATTAAAAATGAAGCTTATTAATAAATCACGATAATAAAACTTATCTTTAAGACAAAATTTTATTTTTTTGAAAATATAATAGCTCCAAATTCCGATAACCATTGATATAATAGGAACAAGCAAAACTATATTTGATTCCCAAGAACTAAAGGCAGAAATGTTTATGACAAGTAGAGTAAAAAGCAAGAAAATCCCTACTTTATTTAATCGAGCCACCCAGTTGGTATTTTTATTTAGCAAAGATATAATTTCAAAATCTTTTTTTTGAATGAATGGAATACTCATAAACCTCCTTTTCATATTCGATTGCCATTAGAATTGTAGATATGATATTTAGCAATGAAATCATTCCAAGTCTTGACTCTATCTTCGAAGTCCCAGCAAAGATTATCAGAGTCGGGAAAAAATTCAATCTGTCTTGTATTCAGACTAAAGGTTTTTATAATGTCGTCATCGCCCATGATTGTCACATCTTTAAAATAAGAAAGAACTAGAGTACCACTATATCTAATTTCAAAATATTCTTTGAAGCGTTCAAGTTCATCCTCAATAGGAGAACGAAGATATATTTTACCCATAGTTTTCAATGTTTTATAAACATTAAATTCTCCAAGAATAGCTTGCCAGGGTTGCCATTGACCTATAGAATTTCTGGCTCTTATTTCAAGGACAGGGGTGCCACTAGGAATTTCCAATAACTCCTCGCTCAGAACAAAATCATGTGGCTTTTGATTTATAAATGATCTCTCCCCTTGATTTTCTTGAATGATAAAATTAAATGGATTGATATCTATTTGCTCTTTATTATCAAGTTTTATTAATTTATCGTCTTGAGCCAAGTATGGATATCTTACAAGTGTGGGTTTGTAAAATATTCCATCATCGATATTCCCAAAAGGAATCCAATCTTTTTCAGGTTCATCTGAAAAGTAATTGAATTGCAGGGCGTTATTGTTTAGGTTTATTATATTATCAGTCATAAAATTCTCCTTAAATTATAATTGTGAGTAAGGGTGATTAGACTAAGTTCTTTTGATTCTTGTTTTTATAAAGACACCTCGTCATCTTTTCTTACTTTATTTTTAACATATGCTTCAAGAATTTTACCTAGAATAGCCAGAAGTATAGCTAAGAAGGTAATAATAAACCACGTTTGAAATAGTCCTAGTTGCAGAACGCTTAGAGTTGCTCTATGAGCAATTGGATCGTAATAGGACAGATAGAAGCCACCGACCAAGTAAGGGCTAGTAATGTCTTTGAAGGCAGTGTTTGATACTAAGCACAGTATTAAACCAATGATAGTGCTAGTAAAAACTGTTGGAAGCAAGAATAATAAAGAAATAGCTTGGCTCTCGTATATTTTTTTCATTTTAACTCCATCCTTTTTAAAAGTTTAGGGGATTCCCCCCTAAACAATTTAATTACTCTATTTAGTTGTATAAAATGATTTATTTCTATAACCGTGGTAAATTTCATCATTCATTAGAGAAATTCTAGACCTATCGTCTTTACGATGTTTTTGTCTATTCAGAAGAATAATATTCTCAGCAAATTTTTTTAGGGTAGGTTCATATATAGTTTCGGCTTTGTGTGGTAACTTAGCTAACTCATTCCGCAAAAATTCTTTAGATTCATCATCAAATTCGAATTCTACGGAGCAATCTAGGTTAATTCTTTGTACTCGGATAATACCGTATTTATTCGGCATTTCCATATTTTCGTCGATAAAAATCTCTTTGAATTTTTTCATTTTAAATTTTTCTCCATATTTCTATTTTATTTTTTCCCAAATTGTAAAATGAAGTTAGCCACCTCAGGGAAAAAATTTTCCCACTAAAAAACACCTCAAAGATGCTATGCTGTAATTAAACAGATACCAGTCATAGGAGCTTTGAGATGCAAGAAAATT
>JAQVCB010000164.1 GCA_028689995.1 Candidatus Gastranaerophilales bacterium | reverse complement strand
GAGCAACAGAATTTGAGTTTAGAATTTTTTCCAAAACAGCTTTATTTTCCAATTTTGGTTCTTCTTTAAAAGTGAAATTCTCTTTTATGCAGTTTTCAACTGAATTGAAATATTTTTCTGACTGCCAATAGCCTTCTAAATAAGTATTATCAGGTAAGTTTAAGACTTCAGAATCAAAATCAAAATACCTTTCTTTAAAGTAGCTTAATGCAGCAATTTCTTCTTTAGTTGCTATTTCAGTATTTATATTCAAAATATTCAAATAGAATTCCCTGTCAGAATATTTATAAAAGTCAGATATATCCAGTTTAAGCTCGGTGTCATGTTTTTTAGCCAAATATAACCCCAGTGCATACTGAAACATTTGATTTCCAATTCCGCCAATGATTTTTAATATTATCATAATTTGTTATTATATCCTTGTTTTATCTCTATACTGCTTTAAAAGTTCTTTATCTTCGTTAATAATAAACTGTCTTTTTCCTTTTTCACTTTTTGGAATTTCATCAACAAAATTTATATTTATTATCATGCCTCTTAGGACTTCTGTTTCCAAAATTTTTCTAAAATCCATGATTTCTTCATCTATACACCATGGATTTTTAACAATGTTTATATCAATTACAAAGCCCGGTTTTTGAATATACTGAACAGAATTAATGCCCGACTTGAAAACTCCTTCTTTTTTACCATTTTTGGAAAGATATTTATATCCAATTCCTCTATTCATAAGGTAAGTAGCGCCAACCGCTCCTTCAGGAGAAATTAAAAAATCATTTTCCCTGCCTTTTACTTTTATAAGAGGCGATTCTCGTCCGCAGGAGCATTTTTTATCGAGAAATTGAACTTTATCTCCGTTTTTGTATCTTATAAATGGTATTGCAGTATTCCATAAATCAGTAACAATCATTTCTCCATTTTCATCAGATTCTATAATTGCTCTTTCCATAAAATAATGCAGTCCTTCATGCGCTTCACACTCCCATGCACAAGCTCCACCATCATTACAGCAATATTCTTCAAAAACTTTTGCTCCTGTAAATGCTTTTTCCATTACTTCTCTTTGATAATCATATAAATTTTCTGAAATTGGATTAACAGATTTAATAAAATCTATGTCAATATCATTATCAAGGCAATATTTAGCTAAAATATAAAGAGATCCCACATATCCACGAATATACGGAGATTTAAATTCTATTAATTTTTCAACATTTATTTTTAAATTATCTTGAGTTAAATCACCGCATAAAAATAAGGTTTGGTTAGTTTTAACAGCTCCCTGAGCAGAAGAAACGACTGCCAGTTTATCCTTCTTGTAACGATATCCATTCCATTCCCATCCTCTTTTATGGACATTTAACCTGATAATGGCAGAAATAATGTCATCATAATATTTTAGAGATGTTCCTGTAGAACCGCCTGTATAAAGAGTTTTAAAAACTCTTTTTTTGTTAATAAAATCAGGATTTTCTTGAAGCTCTTCTCTTGTGGTAACAGGAATTTTATATAAGTCTTTTTGTGTTTTTATATCAGCAGGTTTTATTCCTGCCTGGTCAAATTTACTTTTATGTCCAGGAATATTATTATAAGCATATTTAATAATATATCTTAACCGTTTATCCTGAAACGATTTTAATTTCTCATAACTCCAATATTGAGATTTATCAAGATCAGACAGCTTTAATAAGTTATATATAGTTTCAGGGTTTATAAGGTGTTTGAATATCTTGATTGACACTACTTTATCTCCTCAAAAAATTATTATATATTTCTTGTCTCGACCAATCAGGTATTATTCTTAATAAACTTTTAAAGAACATATTTCTTAAAAATTCAAAAGGAGTAATAAAGTTCTCCATTAAAAAGTAGAAAAATAATTTAGATTCTTCTTTTATATAATAAAATCCCTTCCTGCGAACCAGCATTGTTTTGCCTGCTCTGACATTTACAAGACAATCCGGTATATTGGCAAATTTTGATCCATTTAAAATTAATCGTACCCACAGTTCATAATCCTGCAAAACCCTGTTTGGAGGATTATAATTTCCTGCTTTAAGTACAGAAGATTTTTTAAACATAACTGTCATATGATTAAGCGGATTTCTCCACTTTGCAAACTTAGTGATTTCTTCATTATGGAGAGGAAGTTTTCTGATTGCTACTATTTGATCCGGATCTTCTTCAAATTCAGATATATATGAACCGACAACATCTATATCCGGATTTTCCTGCAAAAATTTTATCTGTTTTTCAAAACGGTCGGGTCTTGCTATGTCGTCTGTATCCATTCTGGCGATAATTTCATATGAGCAATTTTCCACCCCTGTTTTTAAAGCATTTCCCAGTCCCATATTAATTTCTAGTGCTACTATCCTGAATAAACCAGGATAGGTATTCTGATATCGGGTTATAACTTCTTCAAGCTCTTCTGTTAACGGACCATCTTTCACAAGTATAATTTCAGAAGGCTTAAGTGTTTGATTAATTACACTATCAATTGCCTGAATTAAATATTCAGCTTTTTCCTTATGATATATTGACATTAATACTGAAAACATTTGATCATAAACCCTTTAACAGTGATTCATTTCTTGATTCGGAAACAATATTGCCTATTTTTTGAGCCTGGACAAGAATTTCTGAATTTCTTTCCCACTCAAAAGCTGTTCTGCAAATTATTTCCAGATTATTATACATAGGCTTCCAACCTGTTTTTTTTATGATTTTTGAATTGTCAGCAATAACACATGCCGGGTCACCGGGGCGTTTTTCAATAATTTCCACTTTAAATTCATTTTCGCTAATTTCCTGCATTGTTTTTATAACCTGTTTAACACTGTAACCTTGCCCATACCCGCAGTTAAATATTTGACTGTCATTAGCTTCAAGATATTCCAATGCTTTAATATGAGCATCTGCAAGGTCATCCACATGAATATAATCTCTAATACCTGTGCCATCAGGAGTATCATAATCATCTCCAAATATGTATACTTTATCTCTTTTTCCAACAGCCGCTTCCGCTGCAACTTTTATCAAGTGCGTTGCATCAGGAAAAGAATGACCTATTCTTCCTTTTATATCAGAACCTGCTGCATTAAAATATCTCAGAATAACATATTTAAAATCCTTATCAGCTGCTGCTGTATCCTGTATTATGGTTTCACTCATAAGTTTGCTTCTCCCATAAGGATTTATGGGATTTGTCATTGAGGTTTCTTTTACTGTTGTTCCGTCAGGTTCTCCATATACGGCAGCTGTAGATGAAAAAATAAACTTGCTTACGTTATATTTTATACATAAATTTACAAGGTTTATGGTGTTAACAGTATTATTCAAGTAGTATTTAAGCGGATTTTCAATTGATTCAGGCACAACTATTGATGCTGCAAAATGAAATACAGCATCAAACTGCTTTTCCTTAAAAATATTTTCCATCAGGAAATTATCTGCAAGATTTGCTTGAATAAAATCTCCGTAAAGAACGGCATCCTCTTTTCCTGTTGATAAATTATCAATTACAGTGATATTGTAATTATTTGATTCGCCAAGCAGTTTTACTACATGGCTTCCTATATATCCAGCTCCACCAGTTACCAGCACATTCATATTATTTATTTACCCATGCCTTCCACTTAACGCCATTCCCACTGCTTTTAACAGAATACTAAAATCCCAGAACAAATTTCTATGTTTTACATAATACAGGTCATATCTGAGTTTTTCAAGAGCATCATCAACTGAAGCCCCATAT